>JBAZEH010000007.1:0-53466 GCA_041653955.1 Candidatus Omnitrophota bacterium
TAAACAAAGTATAAAAAAGACGGTTTTCTTCACTTCCCCGATTCTTTTTCGATGACCTTCTTGAAGATCTTCAGGTTCTCCTGGGAGTGTTTGTTAATAAAACCTTCTACTTGCTCGTCGCTGAACTTGGCTTTGTCATCCATGGAAAAATGCTGTATCCAGGCCATCTCTACGCCATCGGGCTTAGGCGTATAAAGCCAGATGATCTTCATATATTTAAAAGGAAATTTCGGCTCTTCCCTTTCGGCGTAAGCGAGATATTTATCTTTCAATAAGATGCGCCAGGACTGCCATGATTTATCCTCATCATCCGTCAGCTTGAAAGTTATCTTATTGCCGTCTTTGCTTACGACTTCGGCTTTCTTATACTCCGTGCCGAACAATTCTGTCCAGCGGGGAATATCATTAGAGATATCGAATATTAGTTCATACGGCGCGTTAATTAATATAGAATTGCTTGTATGGCCCATCGCTAACCTCCCTCTTTACCGAAAAGGCTCAAAAGTATAGCCAGATCTTCTTTAGCGCTTAATGAATGCGGCGCATCCGCGGGCATAAAAATAAATACCCCGGGCTCCATCTTGATCTTTTTACCCTTTAAAATAAATATACCCTTGCCTTTTAAGACAGTGACCGCTGCCTCGCGGGTCGAAGTATGCTCGGATATAGCGCTTCCTTTTGCCAGGCACATAAGGGTATGGTTTGATACATCTGTTTTGACCAACACCTTGCTGAAGACCCCCTCGCCGGGGAACTCCATCATTTTATACAAATCTTTTACAAGCGGCATAATCTTCATTTCTGTTCTAATATCCCAACGACCCTGGCCCAGGCAGCTCCGGTCTGCCTTATTCGCACCGGAAAACATATGATCTTAAAACCATGGCCCGGAAGTTTCCCGAGGTTGCTCAAACGTTCTATATGGACAAATTCCCTTTTTCTCCCATGGAAATGCGCCGGGTATAATTTCTTAGGGTCCTTTGTCCTCATGAATTCAGAGAGCATGAATCTGTACGGCCGGTCGATACCCATAGTGTCCACACCAAAGACATTTATCCCTTTATCCAAAAGATAATCTATAGCTGACGGGTCTACTCCGGGATAATCGCTGAAATATTTCGGTGTGCCGTAAAGTTTATCCGCTCCGGTAAAAAGGAGCACGATATCCGCCGGCTTAATCCTATAATTCATCTTCTTTAAACCGCTGTCTATATCGCGGCCGGTTATCAGTTCATTGGGTTTCTTATGGGTGAGGTCTATTCTTACTCCGTCGGAATAGCACCATTCAAGGGGAATCTCATCCGCAGTTTTAGAGGGACGGTTCTCTGACTTTGAGCCGTAGTGGAATGAATAATCAAGGTGGGTGCCGATATGCACCGGCGCATGTACTATTTCAAGAGAAAGGAACTCTTCGTCCGGAAGCTCTTCCTTACGCACGATACGTTTACCTAGCGCGTATTGCAACTTCCCTAAAAAACTCTTGCCCATGATAACACGGTTGAATTTATCAACCCCCGCCTTATGGCTTACGCGTTCAATCTCAACGCGGTGCACCTCAAAGGCCTCTTCATCAATAGGCAAGCTTAGATCGACTATCTTCATGGCCGGCACTTTATTTAGTTATCTTGGATCGGAGAACCTGCTCAATATCGTTCAGCGTAGAAAACTTGGTTATCTCTTTCGGGTTCAGCTTAACGCCAAATTCCTTCTCCAACCCGATAACTGTCTCTACCATCTCGGTAGAATCAACCCCTATACCGTCGTATAGTTTAACATCATCTTTAAGCTCTTCCGGCTTTACTTTTAATAACTTAACTAAAGAATTCCTTATCTGTTCTTTTAATTCCATCGCTATCCCTCCGTTTGAGGGACACCCCTTCTGATAAAGCTAAGGGTGTCCCTAAATATGGACTTCACCTTTGGTTGCCCCGGCTTCCCATTTGCCCACCCCGGACATCACATCCTGGAAGCATAACTTGGCAAGCGGATCAAAATTACTCTCCATTATCCGGTTGATCCTGCCGGGCTTGGAAAAGAACTCCCGCATGCACCATGAACCTAAACGCCCCAGGTCTTCAACCGAAAGATGGTCGGTAGGTATAACCGGGTGCAGAAAATCCCAGGTGCTGAAATCAACCTTCTTGGGGTCTATGAAATTTTTCTTAAGCGCTATCCTCCAGATAGGGGAATTAGGAGCGGGGGTCACATAACCTATCCATAAGACATCAGGATCGGCCTCATCGGCAAACTCAAACCTCTGCTTGATTATCGCCTCCGTATCATGATCAAAACCGATCATGATATCGGCAACGATAGCTATATCGTGCCTGCGCAATATCTCTATGGTCTTTTTGATCTGTTCTATGGTAGTCCCCTTGGCTATCTTCTTTAATTCCTCCTGCGTGGTAACTTCAATGCCGAAAACCCCCATAAACAGGCCCGACTCTTTCATCAACGGCAATATATGCTCGCAATTCACCCAATCCACAGCCCTGCCTAAAGATACCCATTTAATCGGGATATCCTTCTTTAGCTTTAATTCACAGAACCTCTTCACTCTTTCAGGGTCTACATTAAAATTATCATCCTGGATGACTACCACTTTCACGCCGTATTTATTATGCAGCAACTCAAGTTCTTCAATAACCCGCTCCGGGGATTTTGCCCGCCATTTCAGGAAATCAGAGGGGTGGCGCGGGTCAAACTGGTCCCATTCATAGCAGAATGTGCAGGCAGAAGGGCATCCCCGCGAAGTGATCATATCCACGAACGGCTTCCAATATGTGTGGCCTACATACTTATCCATAGGAAAAAGATCATATGCCGGGAGCGGGAGTTTATCTAAATCAGTCATCAACACCTTGTGGGGGCCCATAACGGCCTTGCCGTCAATGCGCGAGGTGACTCCGGCAACCGCGGATAAGTCTTTCTTTTTATCTATTGCCTCTATCAGGTCCGCGAAGGACTCCTCCTCTCCCATAACCACAAAATCAACTGCAGGATTCTCTTCCAGGGTCGGCACGGGCATAGCCGAATACCACAACCCGCCCAGGATTATCTTCACGCCAGGGAGCGCCTCTTTTATCTTTTGCGCCGCTTCTTTGAAATGGCGCAGGACACCATAACCGCCGTAGCCGTGTATCTGTTCGCCCATAACCACGATATCCGGGTTAGCGGCTTTAACCTGCTCAATAAGCTCATTCATCGGTATCTCAAGGGCCCTGCCGTCGATAACCGCGACATCCTTGTATCCCCGCTCCCGCACAAAGCTCGCCCAATGCGCGTACAGTTGATTCGGAGACCTGTGAATACCGTGCGTTGCCCACGCGCCTACCTTGGGCATCACAAATAAAATCTTCATTTCTACCTCCGATAAGGGACACTTCTCCGATTGGCTGAAGAACCGTCCCTATTGTTTTTCTACTACCAGCGCTGAATTTATCCCGCCTCTGCCGCGGGATATGATCAAGGCTTTATTTATCTTATGTTCCCTGGCTTCCTTAGCAATATAGTTCAAACCCGAAACAGCCGGTTCATCCAAATTGACCGTGGGAGGCACCAGATCATTCTCCATCGCCAGAATAGCGATAACCAGATCTATGGCGCCCGAAGCCCCCAGCAGATTACCGAACATGGATTTGGGGCAGCTTACCGGGATATCTTTCAACTTGCCCTTAAACACGCTCTTTAGCGCCTTAACCTCCGAATCATCCCAGATATCCACGGCCAAGCCGTCTAAACTGATATAATCTATTTCATCGGGTTTTATCCCGGCATCATCCAGGGCTATCCTGATCGCCCGTGATAACTGAAGGCCGTCTGAAGCAGGCTCTATCCTGTCTCTTCCGTCGCAGCTTGTGCCATATCCGGATATATAAGCCATTATCTTCGCTCCGCGTTTTGATGCCCGCCCTATCGGCTCCATCACCACAATACCTGCCCCTTCCCCGATGACAAAACCTCCGCGTTTTCTGTCAAATGGCCTGTACGCGGCCTCGGGATGTTCGTTATCAACAGATAATCCGCCGTATGTATTGCAGCAAAGTAACGCGTAAGGGGTAACCGGGGCTTCCATGCCCCCTGCCAATATCATATTCAGCTTGCCTTTATTCAGGGTCTTACGCGCATATCCTATGGCCTCAAGGGAACTCGCGCGGTCTGCCACTACGGTTTTGCTGAAACCCTTTATCCCGTAATAAATAGATACCTGCCCTTGCGGAGCAGCAGGGAACCACGCCGAGGCCATATAGGGGGAAACCCCTTCGCGGCCTTCTATGTAAAGATCACGCAGTTCTGTCTCGGCATAAAGCCATCCTCCGATAGCATTACCTAAAAATATGCCTACCAGGTTAGGGTCCTCTTTTTTAATATCCAACCCGGAATCCTGCAAGGCAAGTTCCGCGGCAATAAGCGCCATATGAGAAAAGGCATCTATCTTCTTTAAAACCCTCTCGGAGACATGTGTATATTTCTCCAGGTCGTCTATCTGGCCGGCGATATGCGAAGGGTATCTTTCGGAATCAAAGCGGGTGATCTTCTTTATGAAGGACCTGCCGGATTTTATGTTCGCCCAGAACTGCCTGCGGCCTATACCCGAAGGCGCGACTACCCCTAAACCGGTAACAGCAACTTTTTCCATAATCGCCTCAAAAACGTTTAATAACTAAAGATGAATGTATGCCGGAAAAACCGCTTGATGTCTTAAGTATGGTATTTACCTTCTTTTCCCTGGCGACATTAGGGATATAATCCATATCGCATAAAGGGTCCTTCTCCTCCTGGTTTATCGTAGGCGGAAGGATATTCTTTGCAAAGATCATAGAGCATACCACAAGCTCAACCGCGTTAGCCGCCGCCAGAGGATGCCCGATCATGGACTTAAATGAGCTTGCCGGCAGTTTATAGGCATAATCCCCAAAAACCATCTTATAGGCGGAGGTCTCAAATATATCATTCATGCGCGTTGATGAACCATGGGCATTTATATAATCTACCTGGGTAGGTTTTATATCCGCGTCTTCAAGCGCGAGTTTTATACAGCTTGCCATTGCCCCTCCGTCGGAAGGTAAATCCGTCATATGAAAGGCATTGCAGCTTGTGCCGAAACCAACCACTTCCGCGTAAATATGCGCATTGCGTTTGAGCGCGTGATTAAGCTCTTCAAGTATCAATATCCCGGCGCCCTCTGAAAGCACAAACCCGTCGCGTTTCTTATCAAATGGGCGGCTTGCCCCTTGCGGGTCATCATTATGGCATGAGAGCACATTAACGACATCAAACGCCCCGAATGTAACCGGGGTTATCGGTGCCTCCGCTGCCCCCGAGAACATTATATCCTGGCGCCCGTCCTGTATCACCTCCATGGCAAAACCGAGAGAATCTGTCCCGGCGGTGCACCCCGTAGAAATAGTATTGCATATACCGTTAAATTTATATCTTGATGATATTTCAATAGAAGGCGTATTGAACATGGCGGCGTCATACAGGTCCGGCCTTACCTTAGAAGGATCAATAGGATTTTTCCCGTCTTCAGTAACCAGGGCGAACTCCTCCTCCATATATTTGGTGCCGCAGATCGCGTTAGCAAGGGATACGCCGATACGCTCCGGGTCCTCTTTAGATAATTCCAGGCCGCTGTCCTTTAAAGCCATATCCGCGCATACTACCCCGAACTGCACGTATCTATCCATACGCATTACTTCCTCATGCGTAAGCCCCAGCTTAAAGGGGTCAAAATCCCTCACCTCGGCCGCTATCCTGGTATTGAACAAAGAGACATCAAAACCGTCCACCAGCCTGACGGCGGACTTACCCGAAGACATCCCCTTCCATACATTATCTTTGCCTATACCGTTAGGCGAGACCACTCCAAGGCCGGTAATAACCACTCTTCTTTTGCTCATCTTTATTCCTTTTTATCTTCCCCTATCCGCGTCACCTTAAAGACTATATTCCCTCCGTCGGGGCAGGTGACCGTATCTATGGAATCCGGATCTTTCATAAAGAAAAACTTAGCCCCGAAGTTGAGGGCGAATAGCGCAGGGAAAGCAGTATGGAAAGCCGCGCCGCAGAAACCGGGTATGCATTTCAGCCCTTGCGTTTCCCATTTATCGCCTATTTTATAGCCAAAGGCGCATTTACCTTTTGCCTTGACTACTTCAATCACCATCTTCTTGGGATTAGGGCCCTTGAAATTAACGTCTTTAGGCAAACTCTCTACTTTACCCTCTTTATCCAGTATCTCCGCCTTAAACTCCAGTTTTCCTCCGTCAGGGCAGGTAACCAGGAGTGAACGCTGGTTATCCCTGAAAGGGAACTTCGCCCCGAAACTTAGGGCGTATATGACCGGGAAAAGCGCGTGGGCAAGGCCAAGGCAGAAAAACTCCGGCGGATGGGTAAAATCTTCCAGGAACAGTTCATCCCCTATCTTATAACCATGGTAGCAATCGCCAAAAACATTGGTTACGGTAAGCTTTAATCCGGGAAAAGGAGAATTTATTTTAGGCATCTAATTGGCCAAACCCTTTGTTTTCCTGAGCAGTTCATCTTTTGTAAAAAACCTTCCCGTCCTCTCTACTTCATGCACCATCTTCACCAGCCTCTTATTCAGGGGCGCGGCCAGGCCGTTATCTTTTGCCAACCGCACGAACTCACCGTTTATATAATCTATCTCCGAAGGCCTTCCTCTTTTTATACTTTGCAGTATAGACCCATAAACAGGCTCCCTGCTTAAGCCGGACATAATACCGGAGAATACCTTTGCCGCTTCTTCCCCCGGCATAGAAGTCAATTTAATCAGGCGCTCCAAAGGAAAATCAGGCAATGATACTAATTTTATACCGCAGCCGGAAACAATATACAGCCCTTCCTTCCATATGGCTATACTTATGCGGCTGATATCCGCGTCAGAAAAAGACTCCTGCATACTGGCGCCCAATATCGCTGGTATGCAATTATTGGCGTTGATAAATATCTTCAGGTGTTTCATCCCGCGTATATCTTCCGTGGATACTACCGGAAAGGCCTTATTCAAAACCTCTGCTATGGCGGGTATCCCGCCGTTATTGCTCCCGAAAGCGCTCCCCATTATCCAGCTGCCTTCAAAATTATGGACTACGCTGCCCGGTTCAAGCGAGGTAGCGCCAAACATAACTATACTGGATATAATATTCTCCTTCTGGATATAATCCGCCGCTATGGCATCGGCCCTTATGCCGTTTTGCGTGGTCAATATTGCCGCGCCATCTATGAAGCCCCGGTTCTCTTTTACCGCCGCTTCCAGGTCCTGCGTTTTGGTGGCCAGTATTGCGAGGTCAGGCCTTAAGGAGAGTCTTTCGGACACTTCCATCTGGATGTTGAATTTATTCCTTACCCCTGATATATGCAGGCCTCTTTTTTTTATCGCGTTGACCGAATCTTTACGCCCAATAAGCAATACATCCTGGCCTTTAAATTTAAGGTATCCGGCTACCAGGCTGCCTATTGCCCCGGCGCCTATAACAGCTATCTTCATTTATTATTGTTTCCCCTGGGGAGGCCGTATTTTTTATAATCAAGGCCTGTCTGTTCCATAAGCCTGACCATCATGCTGTAAAAAGGCGAAGGCACATCGGAAAAGAAGGCATTGACCACATCCTCTTCCTGGACCATCGCGGAGTTACGCGCCTGCGCGATCTCCTCGGACCTTTTACTTACCGCTTCCTGCGTAATGCGGCGGTGGAATAAAGGTATCTTGGATATCATCGTATCAAATTTTTCTTTAATCTTAGGTTCCCATTCCATGCTTTGTGTTCCCCTGTAGTGCCCGGCATCTTCGATCCCGTGCATAAGTTCGGCCTTATAGTAAAATTTTACTATTTAAATTTTCTCATATTATACGGACAGTATGCCAAAGGTGTCAATAGTTTTTTAAAAAATAGTGCCCGGGTGTTACAAATGAACTATATCCTCTTGGGGATGATAAAGGGAGAGGAAGAGCAGCATATAATCTCTAAGGTGGCGGGTAAGCAGGTAATTGTTCTTTATATGCTCGCGGCCATTCTCCCCTAACCTTTTTGCGTATGCCGGGCTATGCAAAAGCTGTTTTATGGCAAAGGCAGCCCCTTCTACGGAATGACAGAGCAGCCCGGAATACTTATGCTTTATCTGAAGAGGTATCCCCCCGACGTTGGAAGCGACTACAGGTTTCCCTTTCCAGAGGGCTTCCGCAACCGTCAAACCAAAACCTTCCTTAAGTGATTTCTGAATGACAACATCGGAGCCCCTTTGCAGCGCGTTTATCACTATATCATCCTGGGGAAGGAGCAGGATATGTATATCTTTATCGTGCCTTGCCTTCTCCTGCGTCTCTTCAAGGACCTTGGCGCCCTCCGGATCGTCATCCGCGGTACCGCCGGCGAGAATAAGGCGGCAGTCTATATATTTTTTTACCTGTTTATAGGCCTCTACTACTCCCAGGGGGTCCTTAAGCCGGTCAAAACGCGATATCTGCGTGAGTATGGGTTTATCTTTGGGAATATCATATCTTTTCAGGACCTCATCTATCTTTTCTTGCGGCAGCTCTTTATTCTTATCGCTTAAAGGATCGATAGAGGGGGAGATCAGGAACTGCCTTATCGGCAGTTTCGGTGAGAAACTCGGAGCCGAAAAAACAGCGGAATCATACCGCGCTATGAAATCCATCAGGAACTGCCATACCTTCTGGTTTGGGTCCGATACATCTATATGGCAGCGCCATATCCATTTATTCCCGGATTTCTTCTCTACCAGGGCTATCGGCTGCGGGTCATGAATAAAAACTATATCACCGCTGGTATCCACCTCTTCTATATTGCGCCGGCTCGTTTCCATAAAGATATCAAAATCGTGCTGCGTTATCTCCTCCAGCCTCCCATGCAGGGCATTGTGGAACTTTTTGGTCACGTCAAAGAATTGAGCGCCGCCCTTTATTACACCCCAGCGGCTATCCACTCCAAGCTCCCTTAAAAGAGGGTCCATGCGGTTTAATATCTCCGCAACACCTCCCCCTACCGGGGTAGAGTTTATATGTTGTATGGATTTCCCCTTTAGCTTGTCGGCGATAAGCCGCAGGTCATCTATGACGGACTTCCCGGCTATAGGGATATATTCTTCTATCCTGGCCATATTATCTCTTTATGCCCTTCTCAATTATATTCAGGACAACGTTCCTTAGTTCATCAAGGGTGTAGGTATAAGGATCCAGCTTAGAAATCCTCTCCGCCAGCCCTTTCTCGCCCAGGGAATTGCCTATCCAGTTAGAAAAGTCGTTATTGCCTTTCTCGAGCCTAAGACGGGACTCAAATATATGGAAATATATAGAATCCATTGTTATCTTCTTTAATACATCAGCGAACTCTTTCAGGTCGTAGACGACATAATTTGTAGGGATGACAAAACTCATCGACTTCATAAAATGAAACTCTTCGCTGGCCCTGGTGAATTTTAATTTAGCCAGCGGGTTGTTCGCGAGGTACTCTTCTATGGTATTTATTATCTTTTCTCTTAGATCGCGTATAGTGGAATATTGTATGGTATCAATACTGGCTAATTTCTCGGAGAGCTCATCTTCCCCGAGGAATTCGCCTACCCAATAGGCGAAATCATTGGGAGGTTCGGGCGACAGGTACTGATGTTGCTGCAGGAACCTGTGTGTGTGGTGGTAGATGCAGGAACCCGGGACCGTTTTGATAAGCCCAAGCAGCTGCCCCAAAGTTGTAGCCCTTAAACCGGTCAGTTCCGATAAATGCAGCCTGGTATAAAACCTGAACGGATATTTGGTCTTCTTTGATTCCGGCATACTCTTTACCTGCTCTTTATTTTTACTATCCTGTTAAGTAATTCAAGGGCCTCTTTGGTGTTTTTCAGGTAATACGCGGCCTGCGAATTACCGGGTTTGCCGATGAATATGGTCAGCCCTTTCCCCTCTAACACCTCAAAGGCATCCTCATCCGTGATATCATCCCCAGCGTATATGGGTAATATCTTTACGTCTCCCAGGCTCGCCTGCTGCCTCGCCAGAAGCCAAAGCAGTATCTTGCCCTTATCCCATTCTATCGGAGGCCTTATTTCAAGGACTTTCTTTCCGGGCCTGATCTTTATTTTATTTTTCAACAGATAGAGTATCACTACTTCATGGAAAACAGTCTTTATGTAAGAGACAGCCTCTTTTTTAGCGAGCCTGAAATGCAGGGTAAGAGAGAGCCCCTTATTCTCTATAAAAACTCCTCTCTCTGAAGAAAGCCTCTCTTTAAGCCTCGCCTCTATATTCCGCAATAAATTCCCGTATCCGCAGGAGAGGCTGTGTTTAAACCTTATCTTCGGCCCTTCTATCTCCAGGCCGTGGTTGCCGGAATAGATTATATTTTTGATACCGACCCTCTTGCTGATATCCTCCAGCGCCCTGCCGCTTATGATCGATATTTTGCAATCCCGTATTTTTGATAATCTCTCAAGCGCCTCTCTGGTCTCCACGGGTATACGCGCATCCTCTGGCCTGTCCACTATGGGAGCCAGCGTGCCGTCATAATCCAGAAAAAGCATCAAATATTTACCTGCGATCTCTTTTCTTACTTTCTCCCAGTTTTTAAAGAGGTGCTTCATAATATCCTGTTTATTCCTTAAACTCAAATTTTAGGAGTTCCGAGATTATCTTGCCTGCCCAGCGGAAAATATTATTCTGCTGGATTATAAGGCGCATCTTGGCCACGCGTTTCCTGCGTTCATCCTCGGGCATCGTCATAGCAGCGTATATGCCCTCGCTTGACTGCTCCCGGTCATAGGGATTGATCAATACCGCGTCCGCTAACTCCCTGGCCGCGCCCGTAAACTGGCTTAAGACGAGCATACCGCTTTCATCCGAACGGCTGGATAAAAACTCTTTTGCCACAAGGTTCATCCCGTCATGCAGAGAGCTTACGATGCATATATCCCCAAGGCGGTAAAAAGCCAGAAGCTCCAGAAAAGACAAATGCCTCCGAACAAGGATAACCGGTTTCCAGCCTTCAGTAGAATGCCTCCAATTTATCTCCTCTACCAAGGCGTTGATCTCATCGTTAAGGGCTTTATATTTAGGTATATGTATACGGCTGATCTCGCCCATTTGCAGGAAGACGAATTTCTCCTTAAGCTCCGGGTGATTCTTAAGCAGCGAATCTATTGCGAGCAGCCTCTCAGGGATACCCTTGGTATAATCTATACGGTCAAGCCCAAGTAATACCTTAAGTCCTGAAAGCCGGAACTCTTCAGCCAGCAATTCCCGCGCTTTTAATACCGCATCCGAAGCGGCAAGCTCATTTACCCCCTCAAAATCCACGCTGATAGGATAAGGCCTGACTAAAGTCTCGTGCTCCTGGCGGATTATAGAGAAGCGCTCGCGGTCGATCTTGCTCTCTATCTCCCGGTCCACAGCGTCAAGGAAATTATCGCGGTGATAACGTATATGGAAACCCAGCAGGTCGTTAGCTAACAACCCTTCCAGTATCTCATTTTTCTGCGGGCATATCCTGAAAGTTTCGGAATTCGGCCATGGTATATGCCAAAAATGCGCTACGATCAGCTGGTCCGGGGCCATCTCCTTCAGGAACCTGGGAAGGAGGCAAAGGTGATAATCCTGTATCCAGACAAACGCTTTCCTGCCCTGTAGTTCATCGATCACCGCCCTGGCAAATTTCTTGTTTACCTGCACGTAATACCGCCAATCCTCTTCCCTGAATGCCGGGCGCTGGAATGCCATATGGCATAGAGGCCATAGCGCCTCATTTGAATACCCGTAATAATACCCGTTCTCCTCCTCCTTGGAGAGCCAGACGCGTTTTAACGTATAAGTGGGCTTCTCCGGAGGGACTTTTATCTTTCCGTCGGTATCGGTAACCTTGTGGTCCGCGTCTCCGTTGCCGAAAGCGACCCATATCCCGTTACAGGCCTGCATGACCGGGTCAAGCGCGGTTATCACCCCTCCTGCCCCGCGCTGGTATTCTATTTTACCTTTCTTGAATATATGGACATACGGCTGCCTGTTGGAGACGACTACGAACATATAATCGCCCATCTTCTCCTTGATCAGGTCCTGCAGGTCCTTCTTTGTCCACATGTCATTATCCTTTCTATCAAAGGCGCATACTTATCTCTATGAGGGTCTTCACCAGAAATGACTTCAGGAATATTATCGCCAAAAATGCTATTATCGGAGAGATATCTATGCCTAAGTGAAGCGCCGCGGGCAGCATCTTCCTTATAGGGTAAAGTATGGGTTCAGTAGTTTTATATAAAAACTGGACTACGGGGTTATAAGGGTCGGGGCTCACCCAGCTGATAAGGGCGCGGATAAGTATGAGCCAATATAATAACGTCAATAAGATATCCGATATCCTGGCCAGCGCTATCAACAGATTAGACAAGATAAACATAACCTTTATTTCTCCTGTTCGTAATTTATCGCCCTGATCGGAAATGGTATAACAATACCCTCTTTTGCATAACGCTCCTGCAGCCTCTTCACGAATTCATGCTTTATCAGGTATTGGTCAACGAACTCCTTCGCCCTTAGGATTACGGTAAAATCAATACTTGAACTGTTAAAAGTATTATACCTGATAAAAGGATCAAAGCCCGGGACACCCCCTAAAACATCCTTCATCACTTCCTTGCCTACCTCACAGGTAATCTTTTCTACTTTCTTCAGGTCGCTCTTATAATGCACGCCTACATTTATAAGCACTGCCATCTCCTTGTCCGGAAGATAATAGTTGGTAACGATAACCTTGGTCAATTTCTCGTTAGGGACCAGGATCACGTTATTGGGCAACATCCTTATCTTGGTCGTGCGCCAGGTGATATCCGTGACATACCCCTCTTCTCCGGAATCAAGTTTTATATAATCCCCTACCCTTATCTGCCTCGCCATAATGATATGGAATCCGGAGAACAGGTTAGAGAGCGTGTCCTGTAATGCCAGCGCCACGGCAAGCCCTCCTATCCCCAGAGTAGCCAGCATAGGTGTTATTGATATACCCAGGCCGCTTAAAATAACCAGGATACCTACGCAGAAGATAATGATACGGCTTATATTCTCGGTAAGCGAGGTCACCGGGAGGGCTGTCTCTATCTTGCTGGAATATATCCTTATTAGCCTTGCGGATATATTCGCAAGGGCCAAGGTCACGGAAAAGATCCCCAGCACAAGCAGGACTTTATCGGCTATACTGATGATCTCCTGGGGCAGTTCTGATGACCCCAGGGCAAAATAAATACCTAATATCAGGAACCATATGATAAAGGGGCCTTTTATCGCAACGATGATCGCGTCATCAACCTGGCTTTTGGTGTTCCTGGACCACAGGATAAGCCTGCGAAAGATCACCTTACGCAATATATATCCTAAGAGTATAGTTACCAATAAGATTGAAGCCGGAAAAAATATCCCTAACAATCTTTGCCCTGAAAAAGTAAAACCAAAACATTGAGGCATATATTAACTCCTTTGCTTATAGAACAAAAATCCGCCACCTGATAAACTTAAAGATGGCGGCCCGAAAAACGAAAATAGGCTTATTACGCGGGTATCCCCGGACCCCCCCAGGGTTATTTTTATTATACCTGAATTTCGGGAAAAACGCAACCTTTTCTCAGGGAAATTTCCGGGCGGGGATAATCAGGAAGGAACTTTCAAGTAGTTTCTTCTACAGGCAGGAGAAATGCCTTGACCCCTTCTTTGCCTATTTTATCGCGCATCTCTCTGACACAAGAGATCAGTTGACGGGCCTTCTCCTCTTCGCAGGCAATATACAGTATATTATTCTTACCCGGCCAGATATCAGTCCCTAAATGGGCTCCGGAAACCGCCCCTTTGCCGAATACGCCGGCAACCTTGGTATAGCTCTCTAATCCGCAGGAAGACAAAACCTCCATTACCTCGGTATCTACAGCCTCATTATAGGATATCATTACCATCTTATTCATCCCTTCTTACCCCCGTTCTTCTTGACCCTTGTTTCCATTACAGAATAAAGCGTAGGCACAAATAACATGGTGACTAAAGTAGATACGGCTAATCCTCCGATCATAGTTATGCCTAACGGCTGCCATACCTCAGAGCCTTCACCCCTGGATAGCGCCAAAGGCAGAAGGGCCGCCATCGTAGTGATCGTAGTCATCAAGACGGGCCTTAAGCGCTCTTTACCTCCGAGGGTAACTGCTTCCAATATAGGATGGCCTCTGGCACGCAATATATTTATATAACTTATAAGCACTATGGCATTATTGACTACGATACCCATAAGCATGATTATGCCGAGAAAACTGATAACGCTTAAGGTCGTGCCGGTCAGCAAAAATGCCAGGAATACTCCGCTGAAAGTAAAAGGGACCGCGAACATAACGATAAAAGGGTCCAGGAGTGATTCAAACTGGGCAGCCATTACCATATACACTAAAGCCAGGCCAAGCATAAGCAAAAGGGCCAAGTCCTTGAAGGCCTTAGCCTGTTCCTCCGCTTCACCTCCGAAATTCAACATAATATCCCCGGGGATCACGATCTTACCCAGTTCCTTCCTGATATCTTCTCTGACTTTTCCGGCTGAACGATTGAACACGTTGCATTCAACCCTCACTACCCTCTCACGGTTCTGGCGCTCTATCTCAACCGGCCCTGCCACTTCATATACGCTGGCAAAATTAATGAGACGCACCTGCTTTCCTGTAACCGGAGAAACAAGCGCCAGGCTCTCAATATCTTCTATCTTTGAACGCGATCCTTCCTCAAGCCTGACATAAATATCATATGTTTCCCCCTTTTCCCGGTATTTACTGGCTGTTGAACCTTCTATAAAGGTCTTGATACTGGAGGCAACGGTGTTCATGTTCAGGCCCATCCTGGCCGCTTTCTCCCTGTCTACGGCTATCCTTAATTCCGGGCGGTTTATCTCCCTTGAAATACTCGCATCTACCGCCCCCGGGATATTCTCCACAATCTCTTTTATCTTCTCCGCCAAGGCATTGGTCTCTATAAACGAGTGCCCGATGATCTCAAGCTGTATCGCCTTTCCGCCCATTCCGGTGATCATCCTGCCTATAGGATTACCCGTAGTAATATCCACCTTCAATACGCCGGGTATTCGCCTGATCTGCTCCCTGAACACCTGGCCTACTTCAAATACAGAACGTTTTCTCTCATCTTTAGGGATAAGTTTCGCGCCCGCGGCGATAATATGTTCACCGGACTGCCCGCCCATAGCCCTGCCGGCTCCGGCTACGGTCCCGGGCCTGGCAAAAATAAACTTCGCCTCGGGTATATATTTCTCCACAATATCTTCTATTCTTTTAGCTACCTTGTCTGTCTCTTCCAGCCTTGTGCCTAAGGCGAGATTGACGGTAGCGCGGATATCTCCGGTATCCTCTTCGGGAATAAATTCATTGCCGATAAAACGGGTAGCAAACAAGCTGAGCATGAACACCCCGAGAAAACCGAAGATGATCATCTTCTTATGCCCCAGGCAAAATGCGAGCGCTCCGGAGTAAAACTCTTCCGCGTCCTTAAACCATCTCTCTGATATATCATATAACCTTTTAAACGCAGCCTTAGAGCGGCCCCCCGGCTCTTTGGCCTTAGAAGGGAGCTTGATATTAAGAAACTTTGAACAAAGCATAGGGGTAAAAGTTACCGCGGTAAAAAGGGAAGCCAGAAGGGTCACGGTAACAATAACAGCCAGCTCTCCAAACATTATGCCGACCAGCCCGCCGACTAACATCATGGGAAGGAATATAACTACGGTAGTTAGGGTAGAAGCCCCTATGGCAAGCAACATCTCCGAGGCCCCGAAGATAGCGGCTTCATGCGGCCTCTGCCCCCGGTCAAAATGACGGTAAACATTATCCACTATGACAATAGCGTTATCCACTACCATCCCGCAGGCTATCGCCAGGGAAGAGAGGCTTATGGTATTTATCGTACTGCCGCTTAAGAACAGGTATATAAAAGCGATCAGGAGCGAAAAGGGTATTGTCAGGGCGATGATCAGGCTGCTTTTGAACTGCCGCAGGAAAAACCAAACCACCAGGATAACAAATAATATCCCGAACCACAGCGCCGAAGTCAACGAATTCAGCGCGTTTATAATATCCTGCGAGCTGTCAAATATATTGACCATACGTATATCGGAAGGAAGGTTCTTCTCAAGGGTTTTTAACCTTTCCTTGACACGGTTCGCAACTTCTACGGTATTAACCCCGGTTTGTTTCTGGATAGACATCAAAAGGCCCTGCCGCCTGTTGATCCTGACCTTCATGGTTACCTCTTTGAAGCTATCCTCTATCTTTGCCACATCCTTCAGATAAACAGACCTGCCGTCGCGCTTGCCAAGGATGATCAGGCGCATCTCATCGGGAGAGGCAAACTCTCCCGGCAGGCGCAATAGATAATCCGTAAGCCCTGACTTTAAACTGCCTAAAGGCTGGGTGATATTCTCCTGGTTGATCGCGCTTTCTATATCCGATACGGAGAATCCATACCCCTCAAGGCGCTCCCTGTTTATCCAGACATTTATCTGCCTTTCCAGCCCCCCGTATAGCTGCACTGTGCCAACCCCGGGGATCTGCCTGAGCGCGTCCCCCACTCTTTCATCTATTATATCGTATAGTTCAGGATAAGATTGTTCCGCGGTTATCCCGGCGAACAGGATCGGGGTCATCGCAGTATTGAACTTGAAAATATAGGGATTATCCATCTCGTCGGGGATATCGGGGAGGAAACGCTTGGCGAGTTCAATACGGTCGCGGATATCATTAGATGCCTCATCAAGGTTCGTCCCCCAATTGAATTTCAGGGTTATTAAAGAGACGCCCTCTAAGGAACGGGAGGTAAGTTTATCCAGACCCGGGGTAGTCGCAAGCTGATTCTCCAGCGGCTCTGTCACCTTTATCTCAACATCTTCGGGGCTTGCCCCGGAGTAGGAAGCGATTACAGTGATCGCCGGAGGCTCTATCTCAGGCATCTGGTCTATACCAAGCTTTGAGAGGCTGTAAAGGGCAATAATAAGTATTGCCAAAAATATCATTAAATTGGTGACCGGCTTTTTAACGCCGAATTCCGGAAGGTTCATTTTTGCCCTTCTGCTATCTCCAGGTCCACTAAAGAGCCGTCCCTAAGCCTCTGCTGGCCCATTATCACGACAAGGTCCCCTTCGCTAACACCTTCAAGCACCTGATAATACGGGCCTTCTCTTAACCCTAACTTTACTTTTCTTAAGAGCGCCTTATTATCCTTTATCAGATACACATATAGGTCGGGTTCCTTGCCCATTACCGCTTCCTTTAATATGGCTGGCGTATCTTTATGCTCCTTCAGGACCAGCCTGACCCTGGCGAACATACCTGATTTCAGGAGGTGTTGAGGATTTCTTGCGGTGATCTCAATAGGGGCTGAACGCGTATCAAGGTCCACTATCGGGCTTACCTTAGTCACGACCCCCGGAAACTCCTCCCGGGGATAGGCGTCTACTCCTATAAAAGCCGACTGCCCTAAAGAGACCTGGGGCAGATATCTCTCGGGAAGGTCAAGGCCTATCTTCATATTATCCATATCTACTACCAGTGCTACGGGAGTCTGCGCGGTAACATTTTCCCCTATATCAACGTAAACCCTGCCCACTATACCGGTGATCGGGCTCTCCACAGGGGCCTTTTCAAACTTAAGCCCTACCTCATCGCGGTCAACATAAACAACGGCCTCGCCTTTATTAACGTTATCCCCGTCGATCTTGACCTTTTCCAATATCTTCCCGCTTACCTTAGGATAAACTAACGCCTCATCTTGGGCTTTTATGTTCCCGGTATATTCCAGGGCCATGGATATCTGTTTAAGCGCTCCTGCCATAGCCTCAACCGGCACAAGCTCCTGGGTTTTTTGTTCTTCAGCTTTCGGATGGCAGCCGTTTAAAGGCAAGGATACCAACAATAAAATTAAAAATATTTTAGCGTTCGGCAGATAGCGTTTAACGCGCGCTCCCCCGCTATGCACCGGATTTTTTATCTTTTGCATTATTTAAGTCCCTCCCGTAGCCTTATCAAAGCTGCTCTGAGCGATTATATAGTCGTATATCGCCTGTTTCTTGTTAAAAGATGAGATCTCATATTTAAGGGCGGCATCTTCATTGTCCAGCAGGCTGGCTATCCCCTGACGGTATTTCTCCGCTACGCCGGAAAGGTTATCGCTATAGACCCCCAGCTCGGAATCCACGGTCCTGATCCTCGCGATAGCGTTCTTCAGCCCTAAATAAGCGTTTTTCAGTTCCAGGGCGATATCTTTTACAACCTTCTCTTTGGCAAGCTGCGTTTCCTTCAAGCCTATGATCGCCTGCTCTACCTTTGCCCTGGTCGCCCAACCGTCGAATATCGGCCAGGTCAAAGTAACGCCAATGATATTATAATCATGCCAGTCTTTTGTGTTTACGGTAGTTGTAACCGCGTGCGAACGGCTGTAATAATCCCAGGAAGCGTAAACGCTGGGCCGGTTACCAGCTTTGGCGATCTCAATAGTTTTCTTATCCGCCATCTCCATGGCCGCGTATTCCCTTATCTCGGGCCTGTTGGCCAAGGCCTTCAAAAATGCCTCATCATAAGCGAACTGCCGCTCTTCATACGATAACTGGCCGTCCGCTTTTATTATTATACCATCATTTAAATACAACAGGTTCCTTAAAAGGCTCTGGCTTGATTCTACCTGGTTCAGGGAACTCTCATACGCCTCCTGGACCCCAAAAAGTGATTCCTTTATTCTCAATATATCCGATTCAGATGCCTCCCCTTTCTCGTAACGGGCCTGGATAACGTTCAGGTGTTCCATGGTATTATCCAATATCATCTTATTTAAAGCGCTGAATTCTTCGGATAATAAAAAGGTATAAAATGCCTCCTTTATATTCAATATGGTCTCTGCTTTAGCCCTATCCAGCCTGGCACCCGCTGCTTCATGGCCATATTTATTCTGGCTTATCTCATTGCCGGTCTTCCATCCATTGTACAGATACTGTTTCAGGCTGATCCGCATATCGGTCTCTCCCAGGTCCTTTTCATAATAACCTCTTGTATATGTGCGGGCCCCGGTAAAATCCAGCTCGGGGAGGAAGCCTGCCCTCGCCTCGGCGATCTTCTCCTTCGCCTTTTTAACCTCTTCTGCCTTTATCAAGACCTCGCGGTTATCCCTGAGGCCTATAAATATCGCTTCTTCAAGGGAAAGAGAGATCTCCTCCGCCCACAGGCAGGAGGAAGTAAAAATGATAAATACGGTTAAAAACAAAAATACCCTTTTCATCGGCCGTTATGCCCTTCTTTAACCAATACGCCCTCTACCTGCTTCATGATCCTAAGATAATCATCCCTGTCCTTCCTGGAGAGGGCGCCGAATATATTGACGATCATGCTGCGTCTGCGCGTAATTATCTTTTTAACCAGTTCATTGCCGGCAGCAGTCAGTTTTATCTTGATTATCCTCCTGTCCCCGGGGTCATAAACCCTTTCTACATAACCGTGGAGGATCATCCTGTCAACCAGGCCCGTCATTGCCGCGGTGCTGACATGCATTAGCCGCGCCATATCCGTCATCCTGGACTCGCCCTCCCTGTTTAACAGCTCAAGGAGCAAGGCCTGCGGGATAGTGATCTTACCTTTATATAGTTCACTTGCCTGCCTTCTGCCAAAGCCCTGCATGACAGCCGGCATAAGCTCATTCATTGTATCCGCAAATTCCAATAAGGATCTCTGAGACATATTCAACTCTATTAATAATAAATATTATTAATTATTAACTATATTAAGTATATTGCATAAAACCCCAAATGTCAAGTATTTTATGCTAAGAGCACCTTTTAAAGTTTTTTAATGAGTTTAAGCAGGAACCTGTATTCGGTCTCTACCATTAGCAGGTCATGCTCTAACATATAGGCCAGCGAGGTGGGCTTTCTTTTCTTTAATGAACCGAGGATCCGCTTCAATTCTCTCGCGAGTTTCAATAAAATACGCGTGCGTGCGCACAGTCTCCGCTTCGCGGTATGCGGACTCATATAATCCAGGAAATAGAGGCTCAAGTCCAGGCTGAACTGGGGCCTCTTAAAATCAAGCAGGCTTCTTTCCAGGATGCGATTAAATCTGTTCTCACCCTTTGCGGTCAACGCGTAAACAAAACGGGCAGGGCGCTTTCCTGCCCTGCCTGCCTTTCTGGTCACCAGCCCTTTCTTATCCAGTATGCGCAAAGGATAATATATGGACTTAAGGTCAACACCCGCGAATAAAGAGAGTATCTCGCTGATCTTCTTCTTTATCTCATATCCGTGCTTGGGGCTCTCCTTAAGCAGCCCCAGCAATATCAGCTCGTGCTCTCTCATCCTACGGCGCCGATCTTCCTGAACTTCTGGTATCTTAGCCTAAGGAGTTCCTCTTTTTTGAGCGCGCTTAATTCTTTGAAGTTCCTTTTTATCGCCTCTTTTACCGCCTCTGCCATCGCCTGCGGGTCCCTGTGCGCTCCTCCCAAAGGCTCTCGTATCACCTCTTCTATAATACCTCTTTTTAGAAGGTCGTCAGCTGTTAACTTCAATACCTCCGCGGCGTCAGGCGCCTTTGAACCGTTCTTCCATAATATCGCCGCGCAGCCTTCAGGGGAGATAACAGAATAATACGCGTTCTCCAAAACGCAAACCCTGTCCTTGACCCCTATGCCTAATGCCCCTCCGGAACCGCCTTCGCCGATAATGATCGCAAGAAGCGGGACCGCTATGCCGGCCATCTCTCTTAGATTAAGCGCGATAGCCTGGGCCTGTCCGCGCTCCTCCGCACCCACGCCGGGGTAAGCCCCGGGGGTATCTATAAGCATCAATACCGGCAGGCCGAATGTCTCGGCTAACTGCATCAACCTTAACGCCTTGCGGTAGCCTTCGGGGTGGGCGCATCCGAAATTACGGCTTAAATTTTCTTTGGTATCCCTCCCCTTCTGATGCCCGATAACAAGCAGTTTTTGACCATCTATCTTCGCTAACCCCGAAATCATAGCCTTATCGTCTGAGAAGGCGCGGTCGCCGTGCAGCTCAATAAAATCAGACATGATCATTCCTATATAATCCAGCGTATACGGCCTCTTGGGATGGCGGGCGATCTGGACCCTCTGCCAGGCAGTAAGATTACCATAAGTCTCCCGCCTTAAACGCTCTAATTTCTCTTCCAGGCGCTTTACCTCGGATGAAAGATCTATCTTCTTATCCGAAACAAAACTCCTTAATTCCTGGATCTTCTTCTCCAGCTCTATAATGGGCTTTTCAAATTCAAGTCCGTTCATATCTTATCCTGCTAGTCAACGATAATCACTTCTGTCCCGATAGGGACTATAGTATACAACTCTTCTACTTCGGAGTTAGACATGCGCACGCAACCCTGAGTGATCTGCTTGCCCAGGTTCTCGGGCTCGGTAGTACCATGGATCCCGTAACCGGGCAGGTCAAACCCCAGCCAGCGGGTCCCCAATATATTATTCGGGCTGTTAGGCGCAACCACCACCCCGGCCTTAAACCATGTGGGATTAGGGAGCTTGTTAACAATCCTGAAGTTACCTACGGGGGTAGAGTTATTCAAACCGGTAGATACAATATATGTTTTGATGATCTCTTCTTCGCTCTTAAGGATGAGCGTATTCTGCGATTTATCCACGAGTATGCTAAAAGGCGCCGTCCAGACCTTGAGCTTCTTGCCGGGCATAATCTTATCGTCTTTAAGGTCATTGCTCTTCATGATCAATTCCACGGTCGTTCTGAATTCTCCCGCTATCTTATTAAGGGTATCGCCGGGTTTTATCTCGTAAATGGTGCTTTTGGGGGTCAGGACGGAAGAAAAGAGAAGCTTAAGATTAACCTCTTCCGCTTTCTTCTCCCAGCTCATAACTTCCGGGGAATCGGGAAACTCAGCGATCAGGCGCTGATAGGAGATCTTCGCCTGCAAAAGCTCTCCTTTCTTCAAAAAGTCGGATGCCTGAACCGACAGCGCCTTGGAAGAGATAACCTTCCCTCCTTTTAGATGAAGGGTGAGATTGATCTTTTTTATCACCAGGGCCAATAGCACGAACAGGACCAAAATTGAAGCAACTATCAATAATAATCTCTTATTCACAAAAATACTCCTTTTTAATGTAGCCAGAAAGCGACCATTATCCCTAATAAGGCCCCTGCCAATACCTCCGTAGGGGTATGCCCGACGAGTTCACGTAACCTCTCTTCAGAGGTCCTGCCTTTCCAGTAAATATCCTCCATCATCTTATTCAATATGCGCGCCTGTTTTCCCGTGGCCCGGCGCACGCCCTGGGCGTCAAACATGACTACTATGGCAAAGGAAGCCGCTATAGCAAAATAAGCGCTGCCAAAACCGTATTCAAGCCCGAGGATAGCGGCTAAACACGCCGCTCCCGCGGTATGGCTGGAGGGCATCCCTCCTGTGCCTATCAGCCAGCGGAAATCAAACCTCCTCTGACGTATAACCCCTATAACCACTTTTATGGCCTGGGCGATCACCCATCCGTAAATCGTAATTATAAAAACTCTGTTCCTGCTTATCTCTAAAAATATGTCTTTCATTATTTACTCAACGAGGCAGGAGTTACTTCTATCCTGATCTTGGTGCCGGGGAAAGTAGATTTTCCGTCTATCATAAGATAACCGCGGTTACCTTCAACTATCCTTTTCTTCCCGGTTATCTCTTTCATCATTGTTTTCGCCTTACGCATCCTGACCTTCACTTCCCTGATCGTTCTCTTCAGTTCCCGGATAGAGCTCAGGCGCACCTTAAGGTCATCCCTCTCCTGCATGACCTGGGACAACTCAAGCGCAAGTTTTTCTTTTTCTTCTCTTAACGCGATATTTTCTATCTTGGCAAGCGCGATCTGCTCTGTTATCTGCTCAAGGGCGTCCTGCGAAATCTTTAATTCCGTTTCCAGGCGCCCTTTTAACTCCAGATTCTCCCTGGATAACGTTTCCTGTAACTCTTTCTCTTTCTTTACGTTTTGTTCCAGCGCTAAAACCTGCTCCTTTACCCGGCCCAGGTCACTCATCAAAGAGTATTTCTCTCTGGTAACAGCGAGGTATTTAAAAATACTGAATCCTGTTACACCCAGGAGAAGGGCGGCAAGGAGGACCTTGTAGCTTTTCAAGCGCCTGAGATTCATAGTTTTTCATTATATAATAAGCCCCCTGAAAAGCAAGCCTTTTTTAGGCATAAAATATATGTTAGAAAACCGCTGGCCATACGTCTATTACCTCAAAGAAAGGGGGCATGATACTTATGTTAGCCAGAACCTTCAGTTTCGGCCTGTGGGGGATGGAAGCCTATCCTGTTGAGATCGAAATAGATATTTCAAGGGGGCTCCCTGCCGTGACTATAGTCGGACTCGCGGATACCGCGATAAGAGAAAGCCGGGCAAGGGTAAAGTCCGCCATAAAGAACTCCGGATTCGACTGGCCCGCAGAGAGAATAACGGTGAGCCTTGCGCCATCGGATATAAAAAAAGAAGGGGCATCTTTTGACCTTGCCATAGCCCTTGGGATACTCGCGGCAAGCGGGCAATTAAATGCAGGAGGATTGGATAATTATTGCATTCTTGGAGAACTGTCTTTGGATGGTTCAATAAAACCCTGCAAAGGTATCCTGCCCATAGCTATGGCTATAGCTAAATCATCTGTTATCCGGCAGTCAGGCAAGGTCACCGATATTATATTATCCTTCCGGAATACCGGGGAAGCTGCCCTGGTGCCGCAGATACGCGCCTGGCCCAAGAAAACACTTAAAGAAACAGTAGAATTCTTGAATGACCCTCTGGCGGCAAAACCCATTGAATCAAACACAGAAGGCCTCTTTAACGAAAATAGTGGCGGTTATGAAATAGATTTCTCTGAAGTAAAGGGGCAATACCTGGCTAAAAGGGCGCTGGAGGCAGCTGTGGCGGGAGGGCACAACCTGCTGATGGTAGGCCCTCCGGGAAGCGGCAAAAGCATGCTCGCCAAGAGAATACCTACGATCATGCCTGACTTGACCCTTAAAGAAGCGCTGGAAGTAACTACTATATATTCATTGAACGGAACATTGCCGGTTAAAGAAGGGATAATACGCAGGCGCCCCTTCCGCTTCCCCCACCATACTATATCCGGCACAGCGCTTATAGGAGGCGGTTCTATACCTAACCCGGGAGAGATAAGCCTTGCTCATCATGGAGTCTTGTTCCTGGATGAACTCCCGGAGTTCCACCGCAATTGTTTGGAAGCCCTCAGGCAGCCCCTCGAAGACGGCTATATCAGCGTATCTCGCGTTAAAAGGTCTTTTTCTTTCCCTGCCTCATTCATGCTCGTATGCGCGATGAACCCCTGCCCGTGCGGCTATTATACCGACCCTAAAAGAAGTTGTATCTGCGGGACAAGCAAGATACAAAATTATATGGGTAAGATCTCCGGGCCGCTCCTGGACAGGATAGATATCCATATAGAAGTGCCTGCGCCCAAATATCAGGAGCTAACCAGCAGTATCCCTGCTGAAAGTTCAGCCCAGATAAAAGAAAGGATAAATAAAGCGCGTTCCATACAAAAGGAGCGCTTTAACGGCGAAAACATCATGTATAATGCCAGGATGTCCCACAAACAAATTAAAAGGTTTTGTTCATTGGGCAGGGAAGAAAATGAATTGTTAAAAACAGCTATGGCTGAACTAAATTTCAGCGCGAGGGCTTATGATAAAATATTAAAAGTCTCGAGAACAATAGCCGACTTGACTGCGAGTGAAAATATAAAAACCGAGCATCTGGCGGAGGCGATCCAATACAGAAGCTTAGATAGAGAATTCTTTGTTTAAACAAAGCTACTATAAAAAATTCAATAACGCGGTAATCTAAAAAATAAAGCTATACTGACTCTAGCCTGAACTACAAAAAATAATAGCCCGAATCCTTAGATTCCGGTTATTTTCGCAACTTCTGATTGGCAGTGCTGATCTCGCTGAAAAAATCATACAATTTTCCCGCAACAAAAGAATGCCCATATACGCTGAAATGGAATTCATGAGAAAGAAATATCTTATTAGGATCTTCTTCCTTATGCAAAGATGAAAACAAATCTAAAAAAAGTATGCCTTGTTCATCGGCTATATTTTTGACATAATCAGATATTTTACCCCGTTGATAAAAAACGTCGTCGAGCTGATTGTTAATCTGCATTTTTGTAGGAAGAACGACTAAAATCAATTTGCATTTTTCTGCAATACATAGATTGTTTATTTCCGATATGATCATTTTAAATAAATAGCGGGCTTTTTCAACTTCCTCGGGCATTTCTTTCAAAAACAAAGGGGCGTCAACCGAGGGTGCTCCGGCTATATGCCAAAAAACAGGAAAATGGGTAAAAATATTATCATAATGACCGAAGTTTGTTTTTAATATTTTTTTCTGTAGAAATTGATAAAACGAAGACCGATTAGAAAGAAACCAGCAAAAACGTTCTTTCCAAGATAGAGAAGGTATTCTATTCCGCTTCAATGATCTGCCTGCACCCATAGTAAAAAAACTTTTTATGTATGCCTCTCTAATATCATTCGGTGCTATCATTAAAAATATATAGTCAGGTCTATAATTCATTCCTTCGTTCTGCAAAAACAATAATTCCTGATCAGTGGACCATGCGGGGCATGAAACATTCATCACATCAAATTTATCATGCGCATCAACCTTTTCTGCAAAGCGCCTAGTGAATATTTCTTCATCCGATACAAAATCAACCGGAACACCCGCAGTATAAGAATCACCCAAAAACATTATTCTTTTTATATCATTATTTTTTTTAATAGCGTGCTCTCTGTCTCTGAAACCGATGCTATTAGTAGAAAAACTAATGTTTTTCTTGCGCGCCGTTGAGTATTGTCTTACATGAAGGCCTTTTACAAATCGCCATCCCAAGTTTTTATCATATGCTGTTCCGGAAACTTTGTAGTGAGAGCCCGTCCTAAATATGAATTCTGCTCCAAAAAGTATTAGAAATACACAAAGAACGCACATAAGGGCTGCCGTCGTAACTTTAAGATTTTTCGCCGAATTCATAAAAAATATTCTTTAGTTATATAAATAACATTATTTATCGTTGCTGGCCGAATGATCATGTCCCGAACACCCGTTTCCGCAGGAGATTCTATCGCAATGTAGTAACGGAATTTATTTGCCGAATACTTCTTTTAATATTACATCCGCGATATTCTTTGCCAAAAGCCTATTCCCTATATCGGTACAATGGCCGAAGTCCCCGGCAAACATATCCCTGAAATATGCTTTATAGCTCGTATTTATGAGGGCCTCGCGGAATATTCTTTCATTATCAACAAAAATAATATTCTGTTCGTCCGCAAATATCTTCTTTAAGGGCGCTATGGGACGCAGAGGGTACTGCACACAGACTAATCTTATTTTCTTCTTATCCAGGATTCTCTTAATTTCTTTATAATTATATACCGTCAAAGGTAAGTAGCCGAGAGGATTTAATTCTCTGGCTTTACGCGCACTTTGCTCGGCAAGTTGATATCTTCCCGTCTCATGGTACAGAACTGCTAACTCTGTTAATGCTCTTCCGTTACTATCGAGCGCCTGAGCTTTTTTAAGCGTGTTTTCAGCTAATGCATATTGCCCTTGGCCAGCAAAACAGACTCCGAGCATAATATGTGCCATACAGTTACTAGAATCTATTGCAACCAATTTTTTAAATAACTTCTCGGCCTCTATATACCTTTGATAGCGATTTACCAGATAACATCCCAAATGGAAGTAGTTATTTATGATGACGGTATCGCGAGGATTCATTTCTATGGCCTTTTCTAATTCTCCGGTTAAATTCTTTATTAATTCCTGGGCCTCGGATTCTTCGGAAAGCCAAACTAATCGAAAAACCGCATCTGTACTTTTTGGATTAACACTTATGGCATTCCTGAATGCTTTTTTCGCTAATGTTATTTTCTCCTGCGATGTGAATAATTTACCTAATTCAATATATCCCTGCTCATCTCGGGGAATAGACATTTTTTCCCTTTCTAAAATCCCTTCGCCTAAAGGAACGAATGCCCGGACATCGAGATCTTTCTGTCTTTTGGCGCTTGCAAAACTCTTCTGTTGTAAAACTACATTATCATTTTTTTCTCCCGCATTAAGCCGCTTGGCTTCTTCGATCTTATAATTAATATGCCGCACGAGTAATCTAACGAGCTTATACGTTTTAAAGGATCTAAAGAAACGAACTGGACTTGACGAAACGACAGGCTCATGAGGCATATGAGTTCCTTTGTCGTTAATCCCAATCATTGCAATTACCATATTGGGACGGTACTTCCCCAGGTTTTCTTCTAATACAGATAGAATAAATGAGGTATTAGTTGCCACAACGCCTTTGTCGAATACAGAAAATTTACTTCTGCATTACGGTCGTTCAAGATTTCTTCAACAAAATGCGGGTATTGTCCTTGTGTGGTAGATTCACCTATACATAAAATGCGATACGTATTTTTTTGCTTCATTGAAAGCCAATTGTTGTATTCTTGAATCGACATTACGACAAATCCTGCAAGGCGAAGTAGTACTTCAAGGAAAACCACGCAAAGAAATACACCCAATAATATCAAACCCACCTTGCCCCGCAACGTGACTTTTGCTTGAATCAGATTACCTTTATTCTTCATAAAAGCCATGAGCTCTCTCTATATATATCTAAACGCAATCCGTCATCTTATTTTCGATTGGCGGCGCACTATGTAGCTTGAACTCTATCACATAACAACGACTATTCCATCAGGCACCAGCATAACCAAAGTTACACATCTATGCCCCTACGGCTATTCTATTATTTTTTAAGCATAAATTTGTTTGTCAAAACGTATCTTTTGTGTAAAAGGATATAAAGGAATTAGCGTTTGGATTATCAAGGTGAGCCGAACTGTAAGTGACTTGGCAGGAACCGAGACTATCCGAGCCGAGCATATTGCCGAGGCAATCCAGTATCGTTCCCTTGACCATTCCTTCTTCGCTTAAATGCCCCGGGAACGGCCTGAAATTCATCAACACCTCCCCTTCCCAACAGAAAAAAATGAATTGTTAAAAACAGCTATGGCTAAAACCCTGTTTATTTACGGTGTGGCTTTAAAAGTTCCAGGAATTTATCATCTACTTTATTGCCCAAAGCGGTAACTTTATCGCAATGCTCGACTGCCAGATCGTATTCTCCATTACGATAATAGAATACCGCCAGATTGAAGTGCGCTGTCGAGAAACGCGGATCAACCGTTATAATCTCCCGCCATATCCCTATCGCCCTGTCTATATCCGCCCTATCCGCGTATATCGCGGCCAGGTTATTACGGGCAGCAAGGTTGGCGGGATCAACATCCGCCGCCTTTGAATATGCCTTAATAGCCTCCTCCTTATCTCCTATATCCTCATATATCTGCCCCAGATTGTAATATACCCTTGAATTACCGGGGGCTATAGCTATAGACCTCCTGCAGGAAGATAATGCCTCCTCGTAGTTACCTGCAAGCCTCAACGCGCAGGCCAGGTTATTATGCGCATCCGCGAAATACGGGTTAAGCCTTATTGATTCCCGGTAGGCGGTGATCGCCATCTCCTCTTTGGCGTTATCTAAATAAGTATTGCCAAGATTATAGTAAGCCAGCGGCGCTCCGGGATTGTTCCTTATAGAATCTTCCCAAAGGGATAGGCTATCCTTCCATACGAGGGACCTCTGCCATGTAAGAGAGGATAAAAAAAGCAGGATTACTATCAGGGCGGCACGAAAAATAACCCTAAGCAAGGCTTGTTTCGCGGCCCTGTCATAAAACCAGATAAAGATCAAAGTGATAATATAATACACGCCTATGGACGGTATATACGCGTACCTGTCGGCAACTATCGCGGAGGTTATCGGCACAAACCCCAGGACCGGAAAAAGAGTAAAAAAGAAAAATAAACCGCCGAAGGCTATCTTTCTGGTAAACCTGGCTGAAAAAACCACGGCCATGGCCAATACCACGAATATGAGAAACGTATAGGCGTAGATAAGAACAGAACCGCTTTCTACCGGGGCATAGGGGTATAAAGCGGAGAGCCTGACAGGAAGGATGATCTTGCCTAAATAAAATGTGGCAGCGTAAGAAGCAACTGCCAATTTAGGCAATAGGTCAAAAACTCCCTCCCGGCGTATTGCCCCGATAGACTGCTGCCCCATAATAGCGATGATCCCGAAGATAAAAGAGAGCGCGAAAAAAGGTATCTTCTCAATTAAGCCAACCCTGCCATATTTACGCCCTTTCAAATAATCTATAATAAGCAGGGCAATAGGCAATGTTATCGCCATCCCCTTAGACAAAAGAGAGAATATGAATAACAGCAAAGATATAAAATACGGAGCTGACAGCTTCTTTTCTCTCAGGTAATAAAGATAGGCGACCAGGGACCCGAGAAAAAAGAACGCATAAAGCAGCTCTTTTCGCGCGCTCACCCAGGCTACCGCCTCCGTGCCCAAAGGGTGTACCCCAAAAAGGAGCGCAACGATCAAAGAGAGGCCGGCCTTTTTAAAGAGCAGGTAAAAAAACCAAAAGACCAGGAGAGAATTTAATATATGCAGTATTATATTCGTGAGGTGATAATAGAACGGGTCCGCGCCAAAGAGCGCGAATTCCAGCGAATAGGAAAGCATGGTCAGGGGATGATAATTCCCGAAATAGAAAGACGAAAAGATATCTTTGGCCTTATCCCAGGACAAAGAACTGATAGCGCTGTTATCAGTAACATATATGCCATCATCCCAGTTAACAAAACCGTTTTTCGTGATTGGATAAAAAGCCGAAAAGGCAAAGACAACTATCAAAATCAAGAAGGATATGATAAGGTTGTCTCTCTTCATTGCATATACCCCAGGGACCTTAGCTTCTCTTTTTCATCATCCCCCATGTTTCTGCGCTTGGAACCGGTGTCTGCCCGCACGGGGAAATCCTTAAGCCAGGAATCCAGGGCTTCTTTAAGGTTAGATTTCACGCATAATGCCTCTTCGGAAAAATCCGCCATGCGGTTAACAGATTCATCGGGCAAAAAATACAGCTCTTCTTTACCGTCCTCCCTTAACATATATTTAACGTTTTTTTCGACATCCCTTATGCTGTAAGCCCATGGAAAATAAGAATAGATATATTTTCTTTTCAGGGCCCCCTTTGCTATAGCCTTCAAATCGAGGCCGTTAAACCTTTCCTTATTAAAACGGTACCAGCCGGGATCGACCTTAGCCAATACGGTAGGAACAATATCCACGCAGGATACCGCTTCGGCTATCCTGCGCCCTCCCCTAAAGAAGCTACTATCCCTGATAATCAGCGGCACATGTAATGCCGCATCGTATATACTTTCTTCATGGCTGAAATAACAACCATGCTCACCGAAAGATTCCCCATGGTCTGCGCTCAATAGAACCATCGTATCGCCGCTCACGTTTTTAAACAATTCCCCCAGGCAAGAATCGACAAATAGGGCCTCGCCGTCATAAGAGGCTATATAGTAATTAAGATTATACTTATCTTTATGAAACACCACCCTTGGTATATACCCTGCGCTCGTATATATGCTCATATTAGTGTCCGGGCACGGAAGCAGCATCCTGTCGTTTTCCCTATATAGGCTGTCATTCCCAAAAAGCTTAAAGGACTCTTCCTTGTAAGTATATGGGGAATGCGTATCGATATAATGTACCCAGATAAAAAAAGGCCTATTTCCCCTGTAATTCTTCAAGAACTCCAGTACCCCGTCAGTCACTCCATTTGCATCATTCCTGTGCCAGCTGTCGCGGTAATAATCAAACCCTTGCTCAAACCCTTTGCCAGCCATTAAATTGCCGTTCAATACAAATGCTGCAGTATAATAGCCGTAATCCTTAAGGTACTCCGGCAGAGTAATAAATTCCCTGCCAAGGATATTATCTAAAAAGACGTACTCCTTCCCAACCGCTAAATACCTGCCCGTAAGAAGCCCCACGAAAGAATAGGCCGTTCCCGGGCCGGTAGAAAAACAATTCAGGAATACCGTTCCTTCTTTAGCTAAACGGTCAATATTAGGGGATGTATCCCTTCCATAGCCATAACACCCCAAATGATCCGCTCTTAATGCATCTATGGTTATAAGTAAAATATTCGGGCGGGCATGCTTTAGCTTATTCGGCAAGAACAGCGGAAGGCATAAAATGACAATAACAAAAACATATATTTTTATAGTTTTATATTTCATTTGAAAGCCCGGGGCCCTATTTCGGGAAGATCCTGCTGATTGTCTCTTACTTGGCATAACATATAAGCTCGTCTCCGTCTTCTACGACAAAATCTCCGCGGGGGGGCGCCTATGAACTGTTTTTCTTTCCGGACTTGCGGCATATGGCAAGAATCAATACCTCCTTTAATTGTGATTTTAATCCCCTCAGAGGCTTGCCGATTAAAGGGCTATAGCGCCTATCCTTACCACGACGATAGAAAGCGCGATGATTATCAGAGGGCTGAACAAAGCAATCATTTTTCCTGTTCCTTTCATTATAGAAATCTATACTATAGCGTTCTCCTGGTCTGAATCCTTTAAGAACAGCACGGAGGTATTGATTTTCGCGCCAACCCTCCTCATCCAGGTGATATCGTATTCTTTCGCTATCCCAAAAATATTTATATCCGCGAGGGGCGCCGAGGATATTACATCTTCAAAAGAACCGATAAGCGCAAGCAGTTCAGTATTACTCCCCAGCCGCATAAGCCTTTTCAATTTTCCAAGATAATCCCGCGCCTCCTCCTGTTCTGCGGTATCAGAGACTACATGAATGATCCGCAGCCTCCCCTCCCAGTTCCTCTCAAGCTGCAGGCTGATAAGGATCGCCAGATGAATATTAGGGCTCCCTCTTCTGACCCACAGATTGATCTCCTTCTTCTGGCCGAGCGCGAATTCTGGATGCAGCATAAATACTATGATACCCAGCCCCAGCCCTTCGGCCTCTTTAATAAGGCCTTTTATTTTATCGTCCTTATCCGGGTTTGCCCCGGCCTTAACGAATAAAGCATTGGGAGGCAATGCCAGCCCTGCCAGGGCCTGTGCCACTATCACTGCCCCATCCAGGAATCCCGCCGATTCCACGGCATAATCTGAAACGTATACCCCTTCATCCCTTAACGGAGCGCTCAAAAGAGAAAGGGCCTCTAAAGACCTTTTTCTCGCGGATAGCGCCTCCTTTTGATCCTTATTAACTATAGTAAACATATCAACTCTCCCGCGCGGAAAGGTTATCGCTTTTATAAAATCCACTACCCCCAGCCAATCCCTGGGTTCCTCAACCGGTATAAGGAGGTTAGGTTTCCATATTTTCGGATGATACGGGAGCTGCGAGGCGACCTTCATTGCCTGTTCGGCGATAAATATGAATATCCCCTTGCGGACATCAGGAAAATTACGCCTGGTGCTCCTGCGTACAAGAGCGATATATACGAGCGCGGTCACGGCTATGGCTATAATGCTAAAAAGCTGGTTGATCAGGAACATCACATACAGGCAACCGATCCCTCCCACAAGAGAGACAACGATAGGTATCTTGAATGTGGGGCGAAAACTAACTATACCGGTGATCTTTTCTATAAAAACAGTTATATTCAGCGTCCCGTAAGTAATGAGGAAAAACATCGTAAGTATACCCGCTATGGTATTCAGGGTACCGAGAGATATGGTCAATAGCGATATCAACGCGGTCAGCAGGATCGCCGTGGTCGGCTCACCTCTCTGGTTAAGATAGTCAAATGAGGAAGATAGGGGGATCGTATTTTGCCTGCCTAAGGCAAGCAGCGTCCGCGGAGAAGCTACGAACATGCTCAACGCGGAAGAGAGTGTCGCGCCCATGATACCCGCGATCACCAGAGGGCGCCAGCGCGCGAGGTCCATGACGATAGTAGTATTATTTACCAAATCACCCGGGCTCGCGGCAAAGGCGAACCAGAAAGAGAGGGCAATATATATACAGAAGGTGACGCCGATGGCAAGAAGAGTCCCAAGGGGGATATCTCGTTCGGGTTTCCTCAACTCTCCGGACATGCTTACTCCTGTCAGGATGCCGGTTACCGCCGGAAAAAATATCGCGAATACGTACCAGAAACCCGCCTTCCCTATGCCATGAAAAATATCGACCTGCCCCACCGCTCTTGCAGGGCTAAAGAAGATCGATAAAAGCGAGAAAGCAATAACCCCCATGATAACGTACTGTATCCTGAAAGCAAGTTTAGCGCTAAGGTAAGAGACTATGAGAAGAAAGGCCCAGGCAGACACAGAGATAAGAATAAAATTATGCGATGGAAAGACAGAAACCCAACACTCGGTAAAACCGGTAATATAAAAAGCTGTTGAAACCGCCTGCGAAAGGTATAAAGGTATGCCTATCGCTCCTCCTACTTCAAGGCCAAGCGATCTTGATATTATAGAATATGCGCCCCCTGTGCCTATCCTGATATTTGTGGTGATACTGGCAATGGAGAGCCCGGTACAAAGGGTGATCAGGTTGCTTATAATGATTATTGCCAATGCCCCGGCTAACCCGACCTGCCCGACTGCCCATCCAAGGCGCAGATACATCACCACCCCCAGGATACTTAAGACCGTGGGGGTAAAGACACCTTCAAAGGCCCCGAATCTTTTAGTTTCCATATTCACCTATGAGCCCATTTGATTTAAGGATACCATAGATATACCGCGCCGATACCCCAAGCGCCCGGGGGTTCTTATGGCTTTCATCATATTTATAGTTTATAGATACATCTTCGGGCGTCATACCCAAACGGTTGAATTCATCTATAAGATCGATAAACACTATATTTTTTGAGCGTATGTTTTTTACCATCTCGTGCATCGGCCAATAGGGGTAATTCTCCTTGAAATCTTTGACCATAACGCTGGAAGTAGGAAAAACCACTACCGCCAGCCTGTTACCCCTCTCCCGGGAGATACCGGCCAGTTCATATATCGCCTCTTTTACATGCTTAAAATACTGCGGGCGGTGATAGTAATAATAATTATCTATTTCGTTATGTATATTCAACTTCCTTCTTTCCCTTCTGATCATCGCCTTCTTGACGCGGTAGCTGAAATACCTCACCAGCGCGCTATGGCGCATAAGAAAACTCTTGTTAAAATAATACTCCCCCGGCTCGGGGTCATTCAAGACGTAATTCAATATGATAAGGTCAGGCTCATATTTCATCCCCTTCTTTTTAAACATCTCCAACTCCTGGAGCGTACTATAACCTTCCACTCCGAAATTAAGGACCTCGTATTTTACCGGGAGAGGATCCTGATTCAGCAGCGTTTCCAGCTGCGCGGGTAAACTATCCTTTTCGGAGAGCATAAAAGAGAAGGTCTCGGAATCTCCGAGCATGATTATACGAAAGGTACCGGCGGGTTTTTTCACGGGATATTCCGGCCCCCGGAATCCGTCGGAATTTATGGATATGGCCGCGGTTTTTGCTCCGGGAACAAATTCATAGCGCAGATAAGGATCAGCGCTCCTCCTGTAGATCGGCCTCTCTACCCAACCGCCCATTCCCCAGAATACCCTGAAAAGCAGCTCCAGGCATAACAATACGGCGGAGAATGCCGCCGCGGAAAGAATTATATTGTTCGCCGGGCTTTTTTTCAATCAGTCCACCTACGGAAGCGTAACAGTCAGATCAGTTCCCTCAGGGCTTACTATGACCACCCTGTCTTTATACCTTAAAAGGACGCGGGAGGCCGATCTCGCGGCCGGGTCGAGCCCGGTGAATTCTGACTCCCTCATATAACAGACCCGCGCCTTATGATAAGGAGAAATCAGCTTTTCTTCCAGAGAACTTTTCTCATCTATATATTTAACCAGCGACAGCTCCTGAGAATAACATAAAATAGAAGCCACATCTTCTTTATAGGATATGAATTCGTACCCGGGCAGCTGTTGCAATAGTTTATCCATGGCCGGGGCGATCCGCACGATCTCATCAAATCGTTTGCTGCGGATATTCATGGGTAAACAAAGCATGGCGATACCGGCAATGATCAATATATATTTTATCCCGGCAGCTGCCCTCTCTTTAGCGCGTTCTTTGAATATCCTGTCGCAGGCCAGGCCTACCAGCAGCGAGGCGGCCGGATAGATCGGCAGGATGAAATAATGCAATTTCTGCCTTCCGAAGGAGAAGGCAAGCGGAAAAATAACCGCCCAGATAATTAAAAGGTAAAACTCGCTGTTTTTATTAACGCGCGCTTCCCTAACGGCAAGATACCCTCCGTAAAGCGCCAGGGGAAGAAAATAAAAATACTTGTTAACTAAGGATTGGATATAGTAATACCATGGCACATTAAACCCGGTAGAACTTAAAAGATGCAGGAAATTCCAGTTAAACCAGGGTATAAACAAGGCCCCGTTGTCAAGCCGGATCCATAATAATACGGGCGCGGCAGCTGTTAACAAACCCGCGATGAACAATGGATGAAAAAACTCTTTTATCCGCAGGCGCAAAAGGAGATATAGCGATACGATAGCTAAAGGAAAAACCCCAAAGATATCCTTGCTTAATACTGCCAGTCCTGTAAATAACCCGAATAAAATATAATATGCCCTGGAACGCCTTTGCGACAGGATGAATGCGAGAATAGCCAGGGTAATGAATAAAGTTACCGGAAGGTCCATGCGGCATTGCCGCGACAGGCGCACGATATGGTTGGTAAAAAGAAAACTCGCGCCAGCGAAAAAGCCGACCCATTTATTCTTAAGTATCTTCCCGAAATAAAATATCACCCCTACCAAAAAAAGGCTGCTTATCATAGAGAAAAGTTTTGCCGTAAATGTGCTTACTCCGAGTATTTTAAAGAATAACGCGGTCATCCATATGCATAAAGGGAAATGATAGTAGAAAACACCCTGGTAGACCGGGTCATACAGGCCCAGCCATTTATCCGTGCGCAGGGCCTCTTTTGCTACTGCCGCGTAATTACAGGAATCTACGTCGAGGCCGCCGGGGACCCAGGAGTAAGCAAAGATCAATACCGCGCCCATAGATAAAAGGATAAGAAAAAAATAATTATCCCTGTTCTTAACCGGCAGGCTATCCATAACCGCTATTCCGCCCCGGATGCCGCGGAGGCATCCTCGCGCTTAAGTTCCTTATCTATATATAAATTCAACCGTTCTCTTAACTTCTGTATACGTGCCTCCTCTTTCGCGTCCGCCTCCTCCTGCATCCGTAAAACCTTCTCTTTGTATGCAGGGTCATGTTCATATTTATAATCCGATACCGCGATAAAAGGGAGGCGGAATATACCGCCTATAAATTTAAAAAAGAGGACCGCGTAGTTAACGGTTACCTCTTTAAAATTATTGGTGATATAACCCATCTTTTTATAATAATGCTCTACGGTGCCTTTGCGTTCCCTGAACCTTTCCCGGGCCAACTCCAGGCCGGGAACGCTGTTATCCCTGCCTACGGTATACTCAGGTATAGCATATCCGTCCCTTGAGACTACATAGCCCTTGTTGTAAGGTTCCTGGCCGCGATGGAACTGGTAACTCGCGCAACCCGAAAAGAAAAACGCGGATAAAATCAGTATAACGGCCTTTTTCATGCATTTATCCATGCTAAGCTCCTATTTGATCAAAGCCAGGGTTTCGCTGCGTGTTTTCTCATTTTCCTTGAACACCCCTCTTACCGCGGAGGTAACCGTCATTGTCCCCGGTTTTTTTACCCCGCGCATTGACATGCACATATGCTCTGCCTCAATAACAACCATACATCCCTGCGGTTTAAGCTTAGACATGATGATCTCGGCGATCTGGGTAGTCAGCCTCTCCTGGATCTGGGGCCGTTTTGCCAGTATATCCACCACGCGGGCTAACTTGCTTAATCCTGTTACGCGCCCCCCCCTGGGTATATAGGCGATATGCGCCTTCCCCAGGAAAGGAAGAAGGTGGTGCTCGCAAACACTATACAGAGGTATACCCTTTAATAATATTATCTCATCGTGTTTCTGGTCCAGGATGACTTCAAGCTCCCTGCAGGGGTCCTGCGTCATCCCGGAAAATATCTCTTCATACATCTCTGCTACACGCTTAGGGGTATCTAAAAGGTCCTTTCTCCCGGGGTCCTCCCCTATAGCCTCCAATATATCTTTTACCGCCTTCTCTATCTTCTTTTTCTCCATTGTTCCTCCGATTTATTTTCCTATACAGAATTCGGAAAATATCCTGTCTAACAGGTCTTCCGTGAACCTCCGGCCCGATATATCGTCCAGATACCCCAGGGCGTCCCTTAAATCCTGGGCAATGAACTCGGCCGGTATTTTATTATCCAATGAATCGGCTGCCGCGGCAATAAGTTTTTGCGCTTTTTTTATCGCTTCTATATGCCTGATATTGCTGACTATGGCAGGTTCCCCCGGGGCAGCCTTTCCGTCATACACCGAATCGGCGACCGCCGACTCAAGAAGGCCTATATTGCTGAGTTTTTTGGCGGATATGCTGATCGCGCGGCCGAACTTACCGATTATCTTTTTCTCTTCTATCCTGGGTTTTAAATCCGCCTTATTTATTACTGCCAAAGTTTTCTTGCCCCTTACCTTCTTCATCAGCATATTATCCTCTTTGCTCAATTTCCTGCTGGCGTCAAATAGCAGAATCACAAGGTCGGCCATAGCAATATATTTCTTTGAACGCTCTATGGCTTTCTTTTCTATAAGGTCCCGCGGCTCAATGATACCGGCAGTATCAACTATTCTTATAGGTATCCCTTTTATATCGATGATCTCTTCTACGGTATCGCGCGTTGTCCCGGCAAGGGGGGTGACTATAGAGCGTTCCTGTTTTAAAAGGGCGTTAAGAAGTGAGGATTTCCCGGCGTTTGGCTTGCCGCAGATAACCACATTTATTCCTTCACGCAATATCCTCCCCTGCTTAGAGCTATCAAGGATACTTACAAGTTCTTTATCCAGAACGCGTAATCTCCGCCCCAGGTCGTCCGTATTTAATGTGCCTGCATCATCAGGAAAATCAATATCAGCTTCCAGGGCAGAAAGTATGTCTAATGCCTTTCCTCTTGCCTTATTTATCCGGCTGGACAAAACCCCCAGCAACTGCCCGGCGCTCACCTTCAGGGCATGGCCGGTCTTTGAACGTATAATATCCATGACCGCCTCTGCCTGGGAGAGGTCTATCCTTCCGTTTAAGAATGCCCGCCTGGTGAACTCCCCGGGTTCCGCCAGGCGGCAGCCATTCTCTAAAGCTAATTCCAGGGTTCTGCGTAAAGGCAGGATACCTCCATGGCAGTTTATCTCTACGATATCCTCCCTGGTGTATGATTTAGGCGCGCGCATTACCGTCAGGATAGCTTCATCAATGATCTCGCGGCCATCCACCACCCATCCGTAATGTGTAGTATAAGTCTTGAATGTGGAAGGAGGTTTCTTGCCGCGGGAGACAAATATCCTGTCCGCTGCGCATAAGGCATCCTGCCCGCTTATACGCACAATACCTATCCCCGACTCACCCGCTCCCGTGGCGATCGCCACTATAGTATCGTTAATATTATACCCCTGCATCCCTGAACTCCCCCGCTACAAACAAAGAACCGCACACCAGGACCATATCTTCTTTGCCGGTGATAGAAGCTGCCAATACCTTTGCCTCTTTAACGTTATTTGTTATATGCACTTCTTTGCCTTTAAAATATCCGGCTAAAAGCTCCGGTTCTTTGGCGCGCGGATTAACAGATTTGGTCAATATGATCTTTTCCGCCAGATCACCGATCTGCGCGCATACCCCTTTTATATCCTTATCCGCCGATATACCGAAAACAAGGACCAGCTTTCTGTATTTAAAGTTTTCTTTGACCGCCTCTTTTAACGCCCGCGCGGAAGCCGCGTTTTGCGCCCCATCCAGGATGACCAGCGGAGAAACAGATATAACCTCGCACCTGGCCGGCCATAATGTGTTACGTAAACCTTTTTTTATAGCGCCGTATCCTATGTGTATATTATGCTTGTCTAATAACCCGGCGGCGGCTACGGCTACGGCGGCATTTATCAACTGGTGTTTCCCCGCAAGCCCTATATTCAGGCCGGCATAGCCGCCCAGGGCCCCTGCTACATCAAACGCCTTTTCGCAGCCCTCATAAATTATATCGCGCCCTACCTCATAGAGCAGGGCCCCTTCCTGTCGGCATCTTTGCCTTATAACCTGAGCCGCTTCCTCCTCTTGCGGGGCGCTGATCACGCCAAGGAGATTATTTTTGATTATACCTGCTTTTTCAAAAGCTATCTCCTTTAATGTCCTGCCAAGATACTGCGTATGCTCATAACTTATGGGGGTTATCGCCGCTACCAGAGGATTGACTACATTAGTAGCGTCAAATCTGCCTCCCAATCCGGTCTCAAGGACCGCGAAGTCCACATTCTTTTCCTTGAAATAAATAAACGCCATGGACGTATAAAGTTCAAAGAATGATAGAGGTCCGCGCTTTGAATATCTGTTATAATCTTCTACCGCGGGCTTCAGGCTGCTAACCAGCAGGCTGATCTCATCCTTAGGGATCATCCCTTCAAAGGGATCATCCGGCCCGGCAGCTTCAGGATGCGGGTCCAATACCCTTATCCTCTCCCTGAAATCAGAAAGATGGGGTGAACTATAAAGTCCGACGCTGTATCCGGCCTCCCTCAATATATACGCGATAAAAGCGCATGTGGAACCTTTGCCTTTGGTGCCAGCGATATGCAGGTATCTTAAACCCTCCTGGGGATTGCCCCGCATCTCCAGGAAGCCCTTGATCCGCTCTAATTTTAAAGATTCCCTATAAGGATAACCGGCGGCCTTTTCGTAATCAACGAAGGATCCTAAATACTGGACTATTTCCGGGTAGGTCATAAATGGACAGGTACCTTATGCAAGGCAAAGGACGGTATAAATTACGCGTGCGAATTTAATGCCTGAAGTGCCTCATCCCGGTGAAGAGCATCGCGATCTTATATTTATCGCACGCCTTGATGATCTCCGCGTCGGATATTGATCCGCCGGGCTGAATTATGGCTTTTATCCCCGCTTTAGCAGCCTCTATAACGGCATCTGCCTTGGGAAAGAACGCGTCGGAGGCAAGGCAGGAACCTTTGCTCAGCTTGCCTGCCTTCATCTTCGCTATCCTGACCGAATCAACCCTGGACATCTGGCCCGCGCCTATGCCTACCGTCTTTCTCCCGCGGGTCAAGATAATAGCGTTGGATTTAGTATGCTTAGCCACTATCCATCCGAAAATAAGGCTCTCTATCTCATTCTTGGTCGGCCTCTTTTTCGTGACAACTTTGAGTTTTCCTGTATCCAGCGTGGCCAGGTCCTTATCCTGGAGCAAAAGCCCTCCGCTTACGCGTTTAAGCTCATAGTCTGCTGTGGGTTTTAATTCATCCAGTTGCAATAAACGCAGGTTCTTCTTATCTTTAAAAAGCTCCGCTACCCCGTTGTCAAACCCAGGAGCTACGATACACTCCAGGAATCCGCTTCTTAATATAGCCTTTGCGGTTTTAAGGTCCATCTTTCTGTTCAGGGCCACTATCCCCCCAAAAGCTGATAAAGGGTCGCATTTATGCGCGGCCAGGAACGATTTTTCCAGGCTTTCATCTTCCGCGGCGCCGCAGGGGTTATTATGTTTTACTACTACTGCCGCCGGACTGCTAAACTCCTTGACCAATTCATAGGTGCTGTTTAAATCCAGAATATTGTTAAAGGAAAGCTCCTTGCCCTGCAGCTGTTTCAGGTTTATCAGCCCCCTGGAACTCCCCTTTTCCTTATAAAATGCTGCTTTCTGATGAGGGTTCTCCCCGTACCTTAGGTCCTGTATCTTCTCAAAAGACATATCCAGTTCCTGCGGTAATACGGAAGATGCCGCCTGCGGCTTAAAGTAGTTATTTAAATAATTATGGATCGTACTGTCGTAGCGCCCGGTATGGGCGAACACCTTTATGGCCAGCTCCCGCATCAGTTCTTCGGATAAGCCTCCATTATTCTTTTTCAATTCATCCATAACCCGTCCGTAATAAGAAGGGTCGCAGACGACGGCAACATCGCGATGGTTTTTTGCCGCGGAACGCAGCATCGACGGGCCACCGATATCTATATTCTCGATCACCTCTTCTATGGCCACTTTGGGTTTCTGCGTTGTCTTCTCGAACGGATACAGGTTGACCACAACCATATCAATAAGCCCGATCTCATGCTCTTTAAGGCTCTGCATATGTTTTGGATTACCCCTTAAGGCGAGAAGCCCTCCGTGTATCTTGGGGTGCAGCGTCTTGACCCTGCCGTCGAGCATCTCGGGGAACCCCGTATATTCAGAGACCTCCTTTACCCTTATATTATTATCGCGCAGCAACTTTGCCGTCCCGCCCGTAGATAACATCTCTACCCCTAACTTATCCAGCTCCCTGGCAAAGTCCACTAATCCTGTCTTATCGGAAACGCTGATCAACGCGCGCTTTACTTTAACCATCAAATACTCCTTTTTAGGATTATTTATTAAAACGGAAGTTAGCGAGGTCCGCATCCTGCATCAGGTAATCTTTCTGCTCCAGGCGCAATTTACCCTGCTGTTTGGCCTGCGATTCTCCTCCGGCCTGTATATAATCATTGAAACTTATGATCTCCGCGCGTATAAAACCGTGTTGTATATCGGAATGTATGGCGCCTGCCGCCTCCCAGGCAGTCGCGCCCTTCCTTATCAGCCAGGCGCGAGTCTCCTTTTCTCCGGAGGTAAAAAAACTTATAAACCCTCCTTCTTTAAGGGCCCTGGATAACAATCCGTTAGGCTCCGCTGATTCCTCTTCCCTGGCGGAGATAACCGGCCTGCTGGTAAGAAGGCCGTATCCTGAAATAAGTTTTTTCTCTTCTTCAGACAGGCCTAAATTAAAAACTAATTGTTCCTTCTCTAATGTGGATTTGATCTTGCCCAGTAAAGCCTTTTCATCCGCCTGCTCTGTGCGGCCCAGGCGCGTCTCTACGAATTCCAGGTCTTTAAGGATCAGGTCCGTCTGTGATCCTTCCGATACCAATATTGCGTCTGCTTCTAACGCGGCGTCCTCGCCTACGGACTCAACCTGGATATAGGTCTTCTTCTTCGCCTTTACTAACTTATCCACTTCATCAAGGCGAGGGTCTTTTATATTATGTTTTCCCGGGCTGATCCCGGGTATAGAAAATATCGCGATCTTCATTATCTTCTCCGATTATTGAACTTCGTCCTGTTTCTTGGTAGCCTGGTATTGGTTAATGATATTAGCGGCGATCTTATGGGGGACCTCCGCATAATGAGAGAATCTCATGGTATAAGAGCCTCTTCCTCCGGTAATGGAACGCAGGTCATTGGCATAAGTGAACATCTCGGAGAGAGGTACCTGGGCTTTCAAAACCTGGCTCTTACCCCTGATCTCCATACCCATTATATGCCCGCGCCTGGAATTGATATCTCCCGTTATGCCTCCCAATGATTCCTCTGGTATGACGATCTCAACTTCCATAACCGGCTCTAAAAGAGCGGGCCCGGCGCTCTGGATTGCTTTCCTTAAAGCCATTGAACCGGCTATCTGAAAAGCCATATCCGATGAATCTACTTCGTGGTAAGAGCCGTCGACCAGCCGTACCAGTATATCCACTATAGGATATCCCGCTACCGCCCCCTCTAAACACGCCTGCCTTACTCCTTTTTCTACCGAAGGGATGAAGTTCCTCGGTATGGCCCCCCCGAATATCTTATCGACGAATTCAAAGCCCTTTCCTCTTTCCAGCGGCTCTACCTCAATCCAGCAGTCCCCGTATTGGCCGCGGCCTCCTGACTGGCGCTTAAACTTACCCTGGACCTTTGCGCTTTTGGTAATGCTCTCTTTATAAGATACTTTTGGGGTGCCCAACTCTACGTCCACATTGAATCTTTTTTTCATACGGGCGACCATAACAGCCAGGTGCAGATCGCCTAACCCGGAGATGATCAGCTCTTTGGTCTGCGGGTCATGGGTAACCTTAAAAGTAGGGTCTTCGGATGCGAGCTTGCTCAACGCCCCCGAGATCTTCTCTTCATCCTGGCGGGATTTCGGTTTTACCGAAGCGGATATCGCAGGCTCGGGAAAAATGATAGGATCAAATAAAAACTGGTTCTTCTCATCACAGAGAGAATCAGAAGTCAGGGTCTCTTTCAGTTTCGCTATAGCTACGATATCCCCGCAGGAAGCCGCGTCCACCGGCCTCTGCTCTTTGCCTTGAAGTATATATATCTGGCCTATCCTCTCTTTTATCTTCCTGTTCACATTATAAAACCCGGTGTTAGAAAGAAGAGTTCCGGAAAAAACCCGCAGGCACGTCAACTGTCCGACATAAGGGTCAGATATGCTTTTGAATACGAAAGCTGAAAATGGCGCGTATTCCTTTAACTCTACCTCTTTCGTATTTTCCATTTTCAAAGGGTCGCCGGCAACCACTGCCGGCCTTTCCATGGGAGAAGGCAGGCAGTTGACGATCGTATTAAGCAACTCTTCTATGCCTTTATCGTTCAACGCCGATCCCGATACCACAGGGAACAACCCGCACTTATCCACTGCCTGATGTAAGCCCTGTATCAATTCTTCGTCGGTAAATTTTTCCCCTGCCAGGTACCTTTCAAGCAGTTTATCGTCGCTTTCAGCTATAACTTCTATCAGGTCGGGAGAGTCCAAAGAGCTGATTATTGATGCCTTTTTAGAAAGGCGCTCCCGTATGTCGGATAATATCCCGGATGCATCCGTTCCCTCTTTATCGAGCTTATTTATGAATATTACGCACGGCAGCCCCGCTTCCTCAAGATACGCCCATGCCCTCTCGGTGCCTACCTCCACCCCACCTGTAGCATCTACGACCAGTATGGCTGCATCTACCGCGCGAAGGCCCGAGATGACCTCTCCCGCAAAATCCGCATAACCGGGGGCATCGATGATCTGTATCCTTGAACCCTTATAATCGCAAAAGAGCATTCCGGAGTTGATGGAACTCTTCCTCTCTATCTCGTCAAAACCATAATCGCTTAATGTGGTTCCGTCTGAGATGGCGCCTTTTCTTGTGGTCGCCTTGGCGAAATAAAGGAGGCTTTCTGAAAGCGTGGTTTTCCCTGATTGTGCGTGGCCTAAGAGAATAAGGTTTCTTTTATTATGCACATCCATAATAAATTCTCCTTCTTGCTCTGGGATTAAAGTAAGGAATTTCTATTATATAATAGTGCGGATATGGGGTCAAGGAGAAAAAGGGCGGCTTTACTCCAGGTACGTATAGATCTTTCCTTTATAATTACGCAATACGTACTTTCCTTTTGCCTGAGAAAGCACGTAGTTGGGGCCGACCGGTATCTTCCCGCCTCCCCCCGGGCCGTCTATGACGTAAACAGGAACGGCGTATCCTGAAGTGTGGCCTCTCAGTTTCTCTATTATATTTATACCTGTGGCGACCGGCGTACGAAAATGCTGCGTCCCCCTTACGGGATCGCACTGATAGATATAATACGGCCTTACCCTTATCTGCAGCAGCTCATGCATAAGGCGTTTCATGATATAGGGCCGGTCGTTTATGCCTTTTAATAACACCGTCTGACTGCCTAGCGGTATGCCGCTTTCGGAAAGCATATCGCAGGCGATCTTGCAGCGTTTGGTGATCTCTTTGGGATGATTAAAGTGTATGCTCAGCCAGATAGGCGAATATTTCTTGAGCATATTAACCAGGTTCTCGGTAATGCGGTGCGGCAGGGTTACCGGTACGCGGGTGCCGATCCTTAAAAACTCCACGTGCGAGATAGCGCGCAGCTTTTGAAGCAGGCTTTCTATCTCCTCATCATCCATTATAAAAGGGTCACCTCCTGAAATAAGCACATCCCTGATCTTCCTGTTTGACCTTATATATTCTATAGCCGCGTCAAATCTTCCGGCAGATTTATCCTCAACGTGTTCTCCTACAAGCCTGCGCCTGGTGCAATGACGGCAATACATCGCGCAGGCCTCGGTAGCCAGCAATAACACCCTGTCAGGATAACGATGCACCATATGAGGGGCAGGCGAATCCCTGTCTTCCGCGCAAGGATCAACCATTTCGTGTGGCCCGACCGCGAACTCCGAAGCCGAAGGTACAGCCTGGCGCCTGATAGGGCAATTGGGGTCTTCCGGGTCCATCAATGCCGCCCAATAAGGGGTTATCGCTACAGACAGCCTGCCGCTTGCCTTTTTTATCCCCGCTTCTTCATCGGGAGTCAGCTTGACCACCTGGGCAAGATCGTCTTTACCGCGAATCCTGTGTTTCAATTGCCAGCGCCAATCCTCCCAATCCAGGGGATTAATATCTTTATACAGCGATATCTGCTGATAATCCTGGGATTTCCTGGATACGCGGGTCTGCGTTGTTATCTCCTGGGTTAATTTCTGATTGTCTAATGCCGTCGCATTATTGCTCATCTCAATTCACCCTTCTTTCTGAGGCGCTCATCAATATCGCCTCTATTATATCTTCATATTTCATACCCGCGGCGTAAGCCATAATGGGGAAATTTGACTCTCTGGGGTTCAGCCCGGGGAGAGGATTTATCTCCAATACGTAAGGTATATTATCCTTGCTCAGGCGTATATCGGTACGCGACATATCAAAACAACCGACTGCCTGATGGGTCCTAAGCGCTATCTCTTTGACCCGTTCTTCCGTATCCTTATCCAGGCGCGCCGGGCAATGGAATGTAGGCACAAGGCCATACTCCGTATTCCCCTGATATTCTTTCATGCGCCAGGAATAAAAATATTCCCCGCTCTTCTGGCAGCCGGAAAAATCTATCTCCAGAATAGGCAGTATCATCGCCTTCCCATTCTCCAGTATGCCCACAGTCAGCTCTTTACCCTCTATAAATTCTTCTACAAGGACCTCTTGCCTATACAGCCCTTGTATCTCTTTGATCTTCCTGAGCAAATCGTCCTTCGTATTGACTACATTGGATACGCTTATCCCTTTTGCTGAACCCTCACGGTTTGGTTTCACTATAAGAGGGAACTCCAGTCCGGGGGCCAGCTCTTCTGCGCCCCTGTTAAAGACCTGGAAACGGGGAGTAGGGATATTCTCCGCTTTCAATATTTTCTTGGTGAGCGCCTTATTCAAGGAAAGGGCTAAAGAGAAAGTATTTGAACCGGTATAAGGGATATCAAGATAATCCAGTATGGCGGGTATCTCCGACTCGCGGAATTTTCCGCATTTACCTTCGGCAATATTAAATACGATATCTACGGAGTTATTCTTAAAATAGGAAAAAAGGTTCTGCTGTTCCACATCCACGGGGAAGACCTCATGGCCCCTGGATTTTAACGCGCAGGATATCGCGTTAATCGTCTCTTCGGAGTCAAACTCGGAGAAATAATCGGCGGGCTTTGTTTCGTCTTTCTTTTTAAGGTTATAAGTCAGTGCGACTTTCATCTAATTAAGGTTATGCCTCTTGATCGCGCTCTCGAGGATCCTACCTATCATCTTGGCATAAGTAATGCCGATCTCTTTAGCCACTATCATAAAGACATCTTCCGTAGATAAAGAAGGGAGGGGATTTATCTCAAGGACATAGGGGTTGCCCTCTTTATCTACCCTGAAATCCACCCTGCCGAAATCGCGGCACTCAACCGCGTTATAAGTCTTAAGGGCAAGGTCGGATATTTTTCCGGCAAGTTCCTTATTTATGCGCGGGGGGCACACATACTTCAGTTTATCCGATGTGATACGCGCAAAGGTATAGAATTTATCGTTCAGTTTGAACTTACCGTCTATCTGTATATGGACGATAGGCATGACCTCGGGGGGATCGTTTCCCACCACCGCCACCGTAAACTCCTGCCCCGATATGAACTCCTCGACAAGGGCAGGCTGTTTATACGCGTTTATAACATATTCGACCTGTGCCTTAAGTTCTTCCTTATTCCCTACCCGTGAATTCTCACTCAATCCTTTTGAGGAGCCTTCAAAGCGCGGTTTTACGATGAGGGGGAATTTAAAATGGTTCATGTTTTGGAGATTTTCAGGGGATTTTACCTCAAAGAATTTCGGAGTGGGGATATTCTCGGCGATAAAGACTTTCTTGGCCATTATCTTATCAAGGGTAAGGCTTAAGGTCAGCGCGTCCGCGCCAACAAAAGGTATACCGGCCATCTCAAGCAATATCGGCACCTGGGATTCCCTGTTCCTGCCTGTAAGGCCTTCGGAGATATTAAAAACTATATCAACGTCCAGTTTATCTATCTTTTCCAGGAGATTTATGACATTGCCGATCTTTTTTACCTTGAAACCACAGCTTTCAATAGCGGAGGCGATAACGCCTATGGTCGAAGGATGGTCGAACTCGGCATTCGCATCTGGCGGGTCGTCTTTTTTGAACTCGTAATCCGATTTTAGGTCGTAGGTCAGGCCGACTGTCTTCATTGAAATATAAAAAAAGGCTCTTTGCATTGAAGAGCCCTTAAGTTTTTACCTGATTTTTTCAACTTAGTGTATTTAACCCCCTTTAAACCTCTTGAAAATATCTCCTAAATGTTGTATCTTATCTATTTTTTATCACAACATCTTGGCCTTGTCAAGTATTTTTTGTTTTCCGGGTTCCCCGGGCTATACCGTTTTACCGACGGATAACAATAACAACGGGTAATTTTTCTCTTGCGCATGGCGGATTTAAGATAATTCAGGTTCAAAAAGAATCTTTTTATCAGCAGGGGCCTTGAAAAGAGCACACACGCCCATGCGCAGATATCGTACAGGGCGATAAACGGCATATGCATGAGCAATCCCGGTATTGACTCATTCTTGATAATAGCAAGATAACGGTTCTTCAGCAGGTCAAAATATAGTTCATCGCTTAAATACCTGCGGGCATACGGCCTGCCCATACCGCGCCCTCCCCTTACCGAAGCCCCGCGCGCGTGATAAGCTACCGCCTTAGGGATATAGTATCCCTTCCACCCGACATTTTGCGCGCGCCAGGCGATATCCAGGTCTTCATAAAAGAAACTGTGTCCGCTGTCAAAATAATCCGGCCCGATCTTTACCTCTTCCAGCATCTCCCTGCGATAAAATGCCGCTGCTCCGCTTGCGCCAAAAATATATCCTTCCTTGTCAAACTGCCCTTTGTCCGGTAAGCCATACCCTCTTTCTACCGCGGAGCGGAAGATACTTAAAAATAATCCCGCGCTGTCTATGGTCCTGCCGTCTCTGCGCAAGATCTTCCCGCTGACCATCCCGATACACGTGTCAACCTCAAATCCTTTTAATGCCTGCATAATGAATTCCGCTTCCAGGACCGTATCGTCATTAAGGCAAAGGATAAAATCGCCTCCACTTATCTCAATCCCCTTATTAACGGATTCACAATAAGACAGGTTCCTGGAAGTAGAATATACCCTGACCCCGGGGTGATTATCGCCGATCTTCTGCCTGATATTACGGCCGGGGGAATTATCAATAACAAGGATTTCAAGGCTTGCGCAGGATTGTTCTCCCAATGAAGAGAGGCAGGAGTAAATATAATCCTTTGTGCCTGCAGTTGGTACTATAACGCTGACTATTTTATTTGACATTCCCGACATTCTAAAATAGAATTATAGCACAATGCTGATATTCTTTCTAATCCTAATCTTCCTGCGCCCCTTCATCTCATCGCTGGCATTCCCTTATCTGAACCTGTTTTATTCTATCCTCTTCCTGTTTTTTATCATCTTATGGATTGCCTGCGGCAAGGCTTCATTGAATAAGGCCGGGAGGCTTAAATATCCTCTGATTTTATTTTCAGCGGCCCTGATATTATCGCTGTCTTTCTCGGTAGATAAATCAGCAAGTTTCAGGGAACTCTATAAGTATGTCAGCGGATTACTGCTGTTGATCGCGGCTGCTAATATGACGCGGGAAGACGGAATACGCGTTATCCGTGCAATCGTTTTTTCAGGACTGATCATCAGTATACTGGCCATCTATCAATTCCTGTTCGGATTTCAGAATGTTATGGATTATGTCGCCCAACACGGGATCTCCGACCCTTTTATTTTGGATTATATAAACCGGGGGCGGGTATTCCTGCCGTTTGTCTCTCCGAACATATTAGCGGGCTATCTGATCATGGTTATTCCGCTTGCCGCAGCTGACAATAAAGAGCCCTGGCTGACAATACCTTTATGCGCGGCTCTTTTGTTGACCAGGTCCATTGGAGCGCTGATAAGCATATGCCTGGCATTAACCATATATTTTCTCATCCTGGGCAGGTTAAAAAAGAAAAACGCGATCCTGCTTATATTGATATTAATAATTATCGCCTCGCTATTCATGATCAGGTCGGCCTCCGGGAAGCAGCATTTGCAGCCTGCCTTCTCTACGTTAATGAGGTTGAACTATTGGGAGGATACCCTGAAAATAATTGCAAGGTATCCTTTAGCGGGGATAGGAATAGGTAATTTCACCATCATCAATTCCCGCTATGCCCATAATTCCTACCTGCAGATCTGGTCAGAGATGGGGGTCTTAGGCATAATATCCTTCCTATGGCTTGCTATAGCCGCGCTTAAGCCTATGGCCGGAAACAATACAGGCCCCCGGGGCGATAAAATAATATCCGGGCTCTTCATAGCGAATACCGCGTTTCTTCTTCATAACCTGCTTGACTTCAGTTTTTACTTGCCGGAGGTCAGCCTTATCTGGTGGATAAATCTTGGGCTGTTAACCGGGTTTTTCCACTCAAGAAGGCAATCTGCATGATACATAATTATTTGGCTCATAGTATACTGGGTAGCTTCGCCGCTCTCATTTCTGCTTTTGCCTGGGCGCTGGGATCAATCCTGTTCCGGAGGCTGGGGGACAAAGTTTCCCCCCTGGGCATGAACCTGGGGAAGCTTATAATCGGAATTTTATACCTGGGGGCGATACTTCTGTTCACGGGGATCAAGCCTATGGGCACGCGGGAATTAATCTTCCTTGGGGCCAGCGGCTTATTAGGCATTGCGTTAGGGGATACTTTATTCTTCAGGGCATTGATATATTTGGGGCCGCGTTTAACGGTATTGTTAGGGACAACCGGGCCTGTAGTCACGATCCTATTGGCAGTTATATTCCTGAAAGAAAGGCCTTCTGCTCTGGCGTGGACAGGTATCTTTCTCGTGTTGACGGGAATAACCTCAATATTATGGCAGCATTCTCCCAAAGGAAGAACAGAAAGAAATTACCTGCCGGGGATAAAATATTTGTCTTTATCAATCATCTGTACTTCAATAGGGATAATATTCGCCAAGATAGGCGTAAGTTCCACTTCCGCCTTGCAGGCGCTCTATATACGTTTTCTGGCCGGTGCTATCGGCCTGGCTATATTCGGGTGCGCTAACCGCAAGCTAACCACATGGCTTACGCCTTTTAAGGACCTCCGCCTGCTTAAATTCATTCTATTCACCGTTTTTATCGTGGTCTTCGGAGGATTCTGGCTCTTTCTTCTATCGCTTAAATATATTGACGCCTCTGTTGCCACCATCCTTAACTCTACAGAACCGCTCTTCATACTGCCCCTGGCGGCGTTTATGCTAAAAGAAAAAATATTATTTACTGAGATCATCGGCGCAGTTATAGCGGTAAGCGGGGTGGTGATGATACTTATGGGGTAGGCTCCCAATCATCGTAAGGGCATAATTCACCAGCGGCATATGCTGACTTTGGAAAAGGCATATAGTCCGGATGATGGAATTGCTCACAGACTTCATCAGAGAAAAAAGACCCCAGTTCAGTAAGCCTAAGGACTTTATCGTCCTCATACAGCAAACCAAACTTCTTTAATCTTTCTATTTTTCTGCGAAAGATATTCTCTAACGACATGCCTGTCTGCTTTTCATAGACTGCTTTATAAACCTCGCGGTTTTTTAAGGGTAATATCAGGCACCAACGCAGCTGATCATCCTTAGTCCTCACCAGGCCGCGGTTAACAGGCAGCTTTCCTTCTTCTATCAAAGCGTAATATTCCGCGAAACTCTGCGTATTTAGCCCAAACCTGTCCCTCATGCTGCTAAAAGCAGTAAGGCCAAATCCTATCTGGTCAAAGAGCTTACAGCATTGATTATCCGCATAATGAGAGAAGTCCTCTCTTTTCTTAGTGAATACCCTCCTTAAATTTTCATTATATCCGTTCTCATGAAACATCATTATAGCGATCTGTTTCATAATAACCGCGTCTTCAGCTGCGATAAATTCTACGGGGGACCTGGCAAATTGTTCCTTGATTGAACCCGCATGATCGCCATAAGGTATAACCTTAAGACGATATATCTGTATCTCTTCTGTCTCAAGAGCAATGGCCTTCTGTATAGTTTCAACCCAACTCTCAAATGTCTGTCCGGGATATCCATAAATAAACTCTATGTTTATTTTAAACCCTTCCCTCCTTGCCTGCGCAACCGAATCAATAGCTTCGCGGGAGTTGTGGGGGCGGTTCATTTTCTTCAATATCGCGTCATCAAGGGATTGCATGCCTATGGTGAGGCGATGAACACCGTAAGATCTCATTATCTTTAAACGCTCTTGTCCATCCACGCCAAGCAGGGTCGACGGATCAACATCGTAAGAAAACTGCGTGCAGGCCCCTAAGTCGACCCTGGAAGCAAAATGATCCAACGACCTCTTTAATTGTTCCGGAGATAAAAAAGTAGGAGTCCCCCCTCCGAAAAGAATAGAGCGAGGCTTGATAACGCTCAAACCCAAGCGTCTCATGTAATTATCGATCTCCTTCTTAAGCATATCAATATAATGATCCTTTTCTTTATATATATCACCGGTTTTAACCGGATAATGGCAAAAGACGCACTGTTGAAGGCAAAAAGGGATATGAACATATATATCCAACAAGCTATCCCTTGGAAGCCGATACCCTTCAAACAGCTCCTCTTCGCTTATGGGAGGATACATGGTAATGGGCGGATAGTGCACAGAAGGAAAAAAATCACCGGATAAATTGATAAGTCCCGTTTTCTGCAATTTTTTGAAATTCTTGATTATTTCTTTGGCATTTTTAATCAATTCCGACCCTGTCATCTACTCTAAACTCCTGGCTGTAAGCAATCAGTTAAGTCCTGACTTCATTTTTATTATGTCTTTAGGAGAATAAATAATTGTTGAATCATGATCATTGGCTGCCCCATTCCTAAAAACAGAGAATTCAATGAAAGGGCGGTCATCAGTTATGACCGGAACGTCTTCTGCGAATTTGGCTAAGCTATCCTTATCGGCAATCAAAAAATTTAATAAATCCTTGCCGTTATTAATGTTTAACGAATGCAGTTCGCGCATAATTATTTCGTTTTGGGAAATTTTACTGTCAATAGCTTTTAAGTCCACTCGCAGCGGCTTTTTCGTGCCGATCATATTATCTCCATGGAAAAAATAAGAATTATCAAATACATTGATGAATGTCTTAACCAATATCTTGGAATCAATCGTATCTTTTGTCGAGGGCATCCACTGCAGCATTATTCCGTCTTCCTTTAGAATGTTGTGGCAAATTTTATAAAACTCCTTAGAAAATAAACTGCTAGCATATGCCAATGCAGGCTGTGAACTATCAACAATGATTATATCATACTTTTTTTTCGTAAATTCGACAAAATTGCGGGCATCCATTATAAAAATGTTTACATTATTTGAATTCAAAGCATTATGGTTGTATTTAGAAAAAAATCCCCCCGCCTCAATTACGCTCTTGCTTATTTCTACACAATCAGTTTTTATGCCATAAAACTCCGCCATCACCCCTAAAGTGACTCCGGAACCAAAGCCAACGACAAGCGCATCCTTGGGATCTGCAGACAATAACACCGGGATATGGGCCCTGTATCTCATATATTCGCAGGGGAAAGCGGTTATCAGCCCATTTATCCACAATAAATAAATATCATCTTCGGTTTTAGAAACGATTACTGTCCCGTCTATGCCTTCCTTAAAAAAAACAATCTCCTCTTTTATTTTTGAAGCCAGAGTTTTCTCAAAATAATCCCCGGGAATAAACATTTGAATTATAAAGAATACGGTAATGACGGTTAAGATGACAATTAATTTACCTGTTTTTAGCAAAGGGTTGTAAATAAAAAGTAAACAGAATATCGCTATATTAACAAATGAAACTAAATAGATGCTCTTTTGTGCTCCCAAAATAGGGATAAGAACTAATCCTGTAACTAAAGCACCGAGCATCGCCCCTAAAGTATTTACAGTATAACCTAATCCTACATATCCACTGATCTTAGACTTTCCGGATAGTAACATTTTTAGGGCAAGCGGAAAGATCATCCCGAAAGGAAACGCAATTAAAAAG
>JBAZEH010000008.1:0-49811 GCA_041653955.1 Candidatus Omnitrophota bacterium
TACACCCTTCCTTATTAAGAACTGTAAGCGGTGTTAAATGAGCACATAACTTACGAATGCGACAGCATGAGTAAGTTATAAGTGCGAATTTACACCCTTCCTTATTAACAACCACAAACGGTGCTAAATGACCCCCCAACTTACGAACACGTTAGTGTGAGTAAGCTGTTTGGGCTAGTTCCTCGCTTCGCTTCGGAATCATCCGCGGCTTATTGAGCCGCAGCGAACATACGTTACTGTGTGTAAATTGTGGAGCGGGAGACGGGGTTCGAACCCGCGACAATCACGTTGGCAACGTGACACTCTACCAACTGAGTTACTCCCGCGTGATCAATGCCTATATGCACTACGCTCGCTTCAGTGCCATTAAAATTTACCTTACCGGTAGATTTTAATGGGCGGAAGAGGATTTGAACCTCCAAGGGTTTCCCCAATAGCTCCTAAGGCTATCGCGTATGCCAGTTCCGCCATCCGCCCGGTTAAGGGCTAAAATTTCTTTTAAAGAAAGAAATTTTATGAGCCTCCCGCGACTCGAACGCGGCACACCCACCTTAAAAGGGTGGTGCTCTACCGGATGAGCTAGAGGCCCAAATCTAAAGTTCCAGAACTTCCTTTTCTTTACTCTTTAATAACTCGTCAACCTTGGCGATATATTTGTCAACGAGCTTCTGCAATTCATCAATACCCCTGAATTTATCATCCTCTGATATCGCCTTATCTTTCTCCAGCTTCTCCAGCGCCTCTTTGGCATCCCGCCTGATGGTGCGCAAAGATACCCTGCCTTCCTCCGACATCTTATGCACTACCTTGACCATCTCCTGGCGCCTCTCCTTAGAGAGCGCCGGCACAGACAACCTGATCAGCTTGCCGTCATTTGAAGGAGTGATACCGAGGCTTGATTTCATTATCGCCTTTTCGATCTCGGCTATTGCCGAAACGTCCCACGGCTGTATCACGATCAGATGCGTATCAGGGACAGAAATGGAGGCCAGCTGCTTAAGGAGCGTAGGGGTCCCGTAATAATCTACATGCAGGCCTTCCACAAGATGAGGGCTCGCCCTGCCGGTCCTTATCTCCATGTACTCGCGCGCCACTGATTCAAGCGCTTTCTTCATCTTGTCTTCGCTGCCGTGTAAGATCTCTCTGGTAGTCATGGCTACCCCTCCTTTAAAGTACAGGTTCCGGAGTTTAATTAGGATTTAAACCTAAGATACGATTGTGCCTATCTTTTCGCCCGATACTACCCTGCGGATATTTCCTTCTTTATTGAGATTAAAGACCACGATGGGTAATTTATTATCCATGCACAGGCTCACGGCGGTAGCATCCATAACCTTAAGCCCCTTCTTTAATACGTCGATATATTTCAAGCTGTCAAACTTCCTGGCATTATTAACCTTAAGGGGGTCGGCGGAATAAACACCGTCAACCTTGGTCGCCTTTAATATCGCGTCGGCATTTATCTCCATGGCCCTAAGCGCCGCGGTGGTGTCCGTGGTAAAATAAGGGTTCCCCGTACCGGCGACAAATATCACGATGCGCCCTTTTTCAAGGTGCCTTATCGCCCTCCTGCGGATATACGGCTCGGCTATCCTCTGCATTTCAATGGCGGTCATTACGCGGGTAGGCATACCCATCTTCTCCAAAACATCCTGCAGCGCCAGGCCGTTTATGACAGTCGCCAGCATACCCATATAGTCTGCGACTGACCTGTCCATATCCAGCCCGCGCGAAGCGGTATTCTCCCTCCCCCGGAATATATTCCCGCCTCCCAGCACTATGGCTACATCCACATTAAGGTCCCTTATGTCTTTTATCTGGTGGCCTATAGAGGCTAAAACAGAGTGGTCTACGCCGTGGGACCCCTTGCCCTGCAGGGCTTCACCGCTTAACTTTAAAAGTATCCTTTTATATACGGTCTTTATCATTATTCTCCGATCTTATAACGCACAAAGCGGCGGATCACTATGTTTTCTCCGATCTTCGCGACCAGGTTCCCAAGGTAATCCTTTATAATAAGTCCGGGGTCTTTAATAAAAGGCTGCTCCATCAGGCAGTTATCCTTAAAAAACAACTCTTTATCTTTCTCTCCTTCAACAGCATCCTGTGGGACCTCTTCCCTGTTCAGGTATTTCGGATTATGCGCGGCTATCTGCATGGCTATATCTTTGGTAAATTGGGCAAATTCGCTGTTACGCGCCACAAAATCAGTCTCGCAATCAACCTCTAATAATACCCCTATCTTGTTGCCATGATGCACATATGCCTCTATCCTGCCGTCTTTGACTTTTCTGGATTGCTTGCCTTTGGCGATCTCAAGGCCGCGTTTACGCAGCAACCCGGCCGCCTTTTTTATATCGCCTTCGGCATCATGAAGGGCTTTTTTGCACTCCATAATGCTAGCGTAAGTCATTTCACGCAATTCCTTAACTAATTCCGCTGTTATCTTCACTCTTATTCCTTCCTTTCTACTCTTTTTTCTTGCCTTTTGCTTCAGCCCCGGATTTTCCGCGAGCCTTATGCCCGGGCTTTGCCTCATCATCAGGAGAACCTTCTTTTGTTTCTATGATCTCCTCTATCTTTTCTATCTCAGCCTCCTCTTCAGGAAGCACTACCCCACCCTCTTGCTCTCCGGGCTTGATCGCTACCCCTTCCTGGGAAAGATAAGAGAGGAACCTTTTGCGCCCTTCGATTATGCTGTCGGCGAGTATGCTGACAACCGCGTCTATCGATTTTGTGGCGTCGTCATTTCCCGGCACGGGATAAGCGATAAGATCGGGGTTAGAGTTAGTGTCAATAAGGCCTATCACCGGTATGGACAGCCTATTCGCTTCCCTTATCGCGGTATCTTCCTTCTTGGTGTCTACCACGATTATAGCCTTGGGCATACGCTCCATAGCGGCTATCCCGGAGAAATTCTTCTTCAGCTTATCCATCTCCTTCTCAAGGCGGGCCACTTCTTTTTTAGTCAATTTCTGGAAAGTGCCGTCCTCTTTCATCTTTTCTATCGCCTTTAAGCGGTTTATCCTCTTTTTTATTGTGGTGTAATTAGTCAGCATCCCTCCCGGCCAGCGTTCGGTCACAAAATACATACCCGAGCGCACCGCTTCCTTATAAACCGCTTCCTGCGCCTGCCTCTTAGTGCCCACAAAAAGCACGACCTCCCCCTTGGAAGTTATCTCCAGAAGGAAATCCCTGGCCTTATTCAGGCATTCTTCGGTCTTCTCCAGGTCAATAATATAGATCCCGCTTCTTTCGCCAAATATGAATTTTTTCATTTTCGGGTTCCAACGCGAAGTTTTATGCCCGAAATGTACCCCTGCCTCCAACAGCTGTTTGATCAATTCTGTAGCCAAACTATTTTCCTCCTCTTTTATTCGGTTTATTTGGTTTTTTTATAGATATGGCCAAAAAAACGGCCTTTTTCCCAAAAGTAAATCTTAAGTATACCATAATTCCTTATATATGCAACTTATTTCTCCAATTCCTGCATCTGGTAAAGCCTCTGATATAACCCGCCCAGGGCCAGGAGCTGCTGATGGTTCCCCTGTTCAACTATCCTGCCCTTATCCAGGACAAGGATCATATTGGCATTTTTTACAGTAGAGAGCCTGTGCGCGATAACGAATACTGTGCGGCCAAAAATAAGCCTGTTCAGCGCTTCCTGGACAAGCCGCTCGGATTCCGTATCCAACTGTGATGTTGCTTCATCAAGTATCAAAATAGGCGGATTTTTCAATAAAGCCCTTGCTATCGCCAGCCTCTGGCGCTCTCCTCCCGATAATTTGACCCCCCTATCCCCTATGATCGTATCATAACCTGACGGCAAACAACTTATGAAATCATGGGCATGGGCCTGCCTGGCAGCCTCCTCCACCTCCTGCATAGAAGCATCGGGCTTCCCGTAAAGTATATTATTCTTTATGCTATCATTAAAGAGTATGGTTTCCTGCGTGACGATACCTATCTGATAGCGCAGGGAGCGGAAAGTCACTTCTTTTATATCTGTGCCATCTACCAGTATCCTGCCCTTATTGGGATCATAAAAACGCGGTATCAGGTCTACCAGGGTGCTTTTCCCCGTGCCGCTTGGCCCGACGATAGCCAGCATCTGGCCTTTATCTATCTTAAGGTTTATCCCTTTTAATATATCCTGGTCAGCATATTTGAACCACACATCCTCAAAAACTACGTTATTCCTGAAACCCTGCAATTCCCGCGCCCCCTCCTTCTCCTGTATGCTGGGAGAGGTATCCAGCACTTCATATATCCTGCCGCTTGCAGCTACTGCCTGCTGCATTATAGAATTAACCTGGCTTAACTTCTTAAAGGGGCGGATAAGTGATAATAGCGCCGCCATAAATAAGGCAAAGGCGCCGAAAGAAAGCTCTCCTCCTATGACCTTGCGGCCGCTGTAGAATATGATAAATAACGCCATACCCACGCCTACGAGCTCGGTAACAATACCCAAAAGCAGCATCCTTTTTATGGATTTCATGGCGAGCCTGTAGTAATCATGGTTCTGCTTATTAAACCTCCCCATCTCCCGCTTTTCCGCGCAGAACGCCCGCACTATCCTTACCCCCGCGAATGTCTCCACAAGAAGGGAATTTATATCCGCCATCTTCTCCTGGGACCTCTTGCTCAGCTTGCGCAATATCTTTCCTACCGTTATCATGGGGATCGCGACCAGAGGCAGTATCACGATCGATATCAACGCCATCCTCCAATTTATCAAAAAAGTCAACGCCGCGAAGCAGATCACCTGAAATGATTGATATATAAGATCGGTAAGCGCGTAAGATACCGCGTTTTCTATGAGTTTTACGTCATTGGTAATACGGGAGACCAGTTCGCCGCTTCTCTTCTGGGTAAAATAATCCAGGGATAATACCTGAAGCTTATCGTAAACCTGGTTTTTGACATCCCTGATCACTTTCTGCCCGACGTCCGACATCATATAAGACTGCAAGAATTCAAAGACCGCCCTGATAACCAGGGCTATCGGGACTATAATCAGGAGTATGTAAAGGACCGCCAGAGGAGAAGAGTTGTTCAACTGGACAAGCATGGACTCTACGAAAGGCGGGAGTTTGCCCTGCGTAAAGGTTATGGGCTTATTGGTAAACACCCTGTCTACGATAGGCACTATGGCGCTCAAACGAAAAACATCCAGGAGCGTAACAATACCCATAAATATGCCCGATAAAATAAGCTCGCCGTAATATGGCCTGGCGAACTTGAATAACTTGCGGTAATTGCGCATCTTATTGCCTTTCTTCCTGTTTTGGATTTGAACAAATACTATATCATAGCGATTGACTTTTGTCGAGTGATTTGCTATGATTTTTAACATGAAAAGGATAAAAGTAGGGGTAATAGGTGTAGGGCACCTGGGTAGCCTGCATGCGAAGATATACCGCGATATTGAGGGCTGCTCCCTTGAGGGGGTATGCGATACCGATAAAAACCGCCTTAAAGAGGTCTCCGGGGCCCTGGGGGTTGCGGGATGCGCGGATTACCGGGAGTTATTTGACAAAATTGACGCCGTAAGCGTAGCCGTCCCCACCAAATGGCACCATAAGATAGCCGAAGATTTCCTTAAACACAATATCCACGCGCTGGTAGAAAAACCTTTTACTCCTACTCTACAGGAAGCTGATTCATTGATAAAGCTGGCGCGGCAGAATAAGCTTATTCTGCAGGTAGGGCATATTGAGAGGTTTAATTCTGCATTTGCCGCGACCCTAAAGCTGATCAGGAACCCAAAATTCATAGAATGCCACAGGTTAAGCCCATTCCCGAACCGCTCCCTTGACGTCGGGGCGGTGCTGGATATCATGATCCACGATATAGATATAATCCTGGGGCTGGTCAATTCCGGGATAAAACAAATAGAATCCGTAGGGATAAATGTCCTGACCAAATTTGAGGATATCGCCAATTCCCGCATTACCTTTAAGAATGGATGCGTGGCAAACCTTACTGCCAGCCGCATCTCCGATGAAGTAATGCGTAAAATACGCATTTTTCAGGAGAATACCTACATATCTCTGGATTACAAAGATGCCAAAGCGAGCGTATACAAAAAAGGCGCCTTTAAGATCACTAAAGAAGAGCTTCCCATAGAAAAAGAACAACCCCTCCAAAAAGAGCTCGCCTCCTTCATTGATTGCGTAACCAACCGCAAAGAACCCCTTGTTTCCGGTGAGGTCGCCAGAGAGGCGCTACGCGTAGCCCTTGAGATACAAAACCAGATATGGAAAAAATAAAGAATATCTTTATTGTCTGCGGGGAACCCTCGGGGGATATTAATGCCGCCAATCTCGCAAAGGCTATGCTCCGGTTAGACCCCCGTGTAAGGATATCCGGAATAGCCGGAGAGGTATCGCGCGAGGCAGGAGTTTATATTTACCGCGATATAAAAGAGCTCTCCGTTATGGGGTTATCGGATGTATTAAAAAAACTCCCCCTCTTCCTCTCGCTTCAGAAATTCATATTGGATAAGATCAGTTTTTCAAAACCCGACGCGATAATACTGGTAGACTTTTCAGGGTTTAACTTGAGGCTCGCTAAAAAAATAAATAAAAATATACCCGTAATATACTATGTCAGCCCGCAGGTGTGGGCGTCAAGAGCGGGCAGGTTAAAAACCATAAAGAAATATGTTGATAAGGTAGTTGTGCTATACAAGTTCGAGGAGGAGTTCTACAAAAAACACGGTATAGACGCGGAGTTCGCGGGGCATCCGCTACTGGATATCGTAAGGCCTTCAATGGGAAAAGAGGAGTTCCTGCGCAGGTCCGGCATCCCTCCTGCCGACAAGATTATCGCGCTGCTGCCCGGATCGCGTAAACAGGAAATAAAGCATATACTTCCTCTGATGCTTGAGGCCGCGGCGATTATGGATCGTAAAATAAAGGGTCTCGGTTTTATAATCGCGAAACCGCCGCAGGTAAATATGGATATTTATAACCGTCTTGTAAATAAATCCGGCATAAATTTAAAGGTCATTGAAGGGCAAACATACGATTGCCTTAATGCCGCTGATTTCTGCCTGGTCGCATCAGGCACGGCAACTCTTGAAACCGCTATAATGCAGAAACCCTTCGCGTTAATATATAAGATGAACCTGTTAAACTACCTGATCTACCGGCCCCAGGTAAAAATCCCCTACATATGCATGGCTAATATAATAGCGGGCAAAGGAGTAGTGCCGGAGTTCATTCAATTCGGGGCCTGCCCTTACAGAATAGCGGTTGAATCCATGAAGATCATGACTGACCCCGCCAAGCTAAAAACGATGAAGGAAGGCCTGGCTTCAGTAAAGTCACTCCTCGGAGAAGATGGCGCAAGTAAACGCGCTGCCCGCATCATCCTTGATTACCTAAAAAATAAAGACGCTTTCTAATATAAAGCAAAGACGTTTTCCAACCCAAAGCAGAAACTGTCCCTGCTAAGGGTACAGTTTCCCGATTGTCTCGGAAAGCGTCTTTAAGGATTTAAGGGAGATTTATGCGCTCGTCAATGGGCGGGTGGTCAAAAAAGAAAAATTTGATCAAAGGGTGGGGGTTGCGGTCGGAAAGATTCTGATCAGCCAGTTTATTCATCGTAGAAATAAACGCCTCCCTCTTGCCTGTGACCAAAAGGGCCATCCTGTCAGCATCCATTTCAAAACAACGGCTGATATAATTCCCGAACGGCTGCGTGATCATACCAAAAAGGACCATATATATAATAACCACCGGAAGCGCAGCGATATCCATTAATGACGATAATCCGAATACCTCAAGAAGATACCCGCTCGTCCTGTATATAAGGTAGAATACCGCTACGGTAGAGGCGGAATTTACCAGGATGAGCTTTAACAGGTGCTTTAATTTGTAGTGGGCGAACTCATGCGCCAGTATCACCTCTATCTCATCGTCGCTGTATTTATCCTTTAAAGTGTCCGCGAGGATCACGCGCCTGGTCTTGCCCATACCGACGAATGCGGCGTTAGCCTTCATCGTCTTCCTGCTGAAATCTATCTCGAATACATCCAGCAGCTTCACCCCCATCTTATCCGCCAGATTCATTATCCTCCCTCTTAACGCGTCATTAGAGAGCCTCTTATATTTAAAAAATAAAGGTATAATTATAACGGGGGTGAGCTTCGCCAGGATAAGGCTGAAGAATATCCAGCATATCGAGAGTATCCACCACCAATCACGCAGAAAAGTGCCTGCTATATAATAAAATATAAAGAGGAGTATCAGTGAAATAATATAATATATCACCCCTCCCTTTAGCTGGTCCTTCGCCCAATCCCCGATCTTCTGCCCGGATAAAGCAAACTTGTGTTCTAATATATAAGAGGAGTAAAAATTCAAAGGGAAGTTAAGCGCGTAATAAGCCATGGATATTGCAAGAAGATACAGGGGGATATAGAAATAACTGCCAGGGGCAAGAACAATGAATCGTTGGGCGAGGGCCTTCGAGGAACCCGAGGCCGTGAATATCAGAAGCAGCGCGAGGAGGTATGCCGTATCCAATATGGCAAAGAGGTACTTAATGGAAGAATACCTCTTTGCCTTGCGCCAGAGGGCGCCTTTATTTGAATCAGGCATACTTATTTGGCTTTAGCCGCTTTCTTGGCAGCCGGCTCAATATTGATGAATGTCCTGAACTTCCCATGGCTGGTCTTTTTACGCGTAAAATATATCTTCCCGGGGCATAAGGCAAAAAGGGTGTTCCAGCCCCTTACATTGCGGCCCGCCTTATAAACATTCATCCTCTTTAACAGGATCTCGCCAGTCTTTACGGCTTGCCCGCTTGATACCTTGAGGGCTTTATCTTTCTTCGGTGTTGCTTTTCCGCCTGCCATGTTAAATCCTCCTTTAAGTTATTATTTTAGCAAGAATAATACCACATAATCCCTAATTAAGCAAGACTTCTTCGTCCTTCCTGGGTAGATAGGCGCTCATCCCCTTATTTATAAGCGACTGGTATAGAGCCTGGGACTGGTCCGGGTCGGCGTGGACCAAGAATATGCGTTTTAAGGGCCCGGCGCCCGAAGCAAACTCGCAAAGCTCATCTTTGTCCGCGTGCCCGGAGAAAGAGTTTATGACCACTACCTCGGCATTAAGCTCATGCTCTACCCCGAATATACGCACAAATTTAGCCCGCTCTACTATCTTTCTGCCCAGCGTATCGGTTGCCATATACCCTACCACTAAAATGGAGTTCCTTGAGTCCTCTATATTATTCTTAAGATGGTGCAAGATCCTCCCTGATTCGCACATACCGGACCCGGCGATAATAATCATCGGACGTTTATAGTTATTAAGGGCCTTGGATTCCTCCTGCTTCAGGATAAATCTAAGGTTAAGGAATTCAAAGGGGCCCTCATTACGGCTTACGTCGCGGCGGGTCTGCTCATCCAGGTAGTCAATATGGAATTTAAACAGGTCGGTTATACCCGTAGCCAAAGGGCTATCTACATATATAGGTATGGGTGGTATAGCCTTTTCTTTCAATAGCTCATTTAGAAAATACAGCAATTCCTGGGTGCGTTCAAGCGTAAAAGAAGGTATCAGTATTTTACCTTTACGTTCTATCGTGCGGTTAATGGCATCCTTTAATCTTGCCTCTGCTTCCTCTATCGGCGCATGGAGCCTGCCGCCATATGTGCTCTCAAGCATCAGGTAATCCAGGCCCTTCGGGATGACAGGGTCATTAAGAAGAGGGAGATTTTTACGGCCCAGGTCGACGGCGTATCCCAATTTTACATCACGCGCCCCATCCTTTATATCCAATACGATTATGCTGGAACCCAGAATATGGCCGGCGTCATAAAAAGTAAGGAAGGTATCCCTGGCCACGCAAAACTTGTGCCCGTACGGGATAGCGCGGAACCTCCCCGATACCTTCAGGGCCTCCTTCCTCGTGTAAAGCGGCTTCCTTAAAGGCAGGCCCAACCGCTTGTTTATCTTGTTGACGTATTTGATATCTTCCTCCTGTATCTTCCCCGAATCCTCAAGCATGAGCTTAGCCAGGTCCCTGGTAGCGGAAGTAGCATATATCCTTGAACGCAGGCCATTCTTTACCAGGGTAGGTATATTACCGCAGTGGTCGATATGCGCGTGTGAAAGGATGAGGGCGTTGATCTTATGAGGATTATAGCGAAACACGGTATTGATCTTGTAGAATTCATCACGCCTGCCCTGGAATAAGCCCGCGTCGAGAAGGACCTGCGACTTATCAGTAGATACCAGATGGCTTGAGCCGGTTACCGTGCCTACTCCGCCTAAGAATTTTATCTTTACGGACATAAGATCAACCCTTTCGTTTTAATTTCAACAATACCATAATTATAAGGATAATATATATAATGCTTAAAACAAACAGCGCCTTATTCTCTAAAAGATAGTAAACTATCGCCTCGGGCCTGCTGAATATGCTCCTGCCTACGGCAAAAAGCATAGTCTGCACCCACAGCGCCCTTAAGGGAGTAGCCAATATTACCGCCGCAAGGTATCTATTGAAGCATATGCTGGTCAGCCCGGCGCCCAAGTCAAGGAACCGGTAGGGTATGAGTGGGACGACCCTGACGGCAAAAAGCCAGAAGAAATTAATATCCGCTAATTTGTCGTCAAGCCTCCCCAGTCTCTTCTTGGCGTAATGTTCAACGAAATTCCTGCCCAGGTAGCGCGCGAGGTGAAATAATATCAGGGCGTTAATGATCTCCCCTGCGAAGACGAGCGCCGCGCTTAAATACGGCCCAAAGACGATCGCGCCCACAACCCAGAATATATCTTTAGAAAAAAAGATGAAAAAAGTTACTATTACATAAAGGACGAGGTACAGCGGTATGCCGTATAAAAGCGGGAAACCCGCCAGAGACCTCTCCAGGGCATAGGTATCTATGCGCATACACCTGCCCATGCACCAAAGCAGAAAGAAAAGGATGACCAGGATCAGGAACTTGATCCAGTGGTTATGCTTTCTATTCTCCATCAGGGTTATTAGGTTACGAAGAGGTTACGGGAAGAGAATTTACCGTCGGTAGTAAGGTTCACACCTAATCTTTTAAGCCCGACATCATCCCCCGGAGTAGGGATATGGGTCATATGCACTTCACAGCCCTTAAGTTCTACCAGCTTGGCCATGGCTAATTCAGCCGTATGATTGGTTGTAGCGCTTATGGAGAGGGCGATCAATGCCTCTTCAAGGTCAAGACTCTCTGATTCCGCGTCCAATATCCCTTCCTTCAGCTTTGATATCTGGTTTATCACGTGCGGAGAAAGGAGGTATATCTCATCCGGGATATTCGCAAGGACCTTGATTGCGTTAAGTATAAGGCTGGATATCGCGTGCATAAGCTGCGAATTTTTTCCCGTTATTATGCGCCCGTCGGAAAGCTCTATGGCGGCCCCGCAATATATCCCCGCGTTACCTTTAGCCTTCGCCTCCGCTTCCTCTGCGGCCCTCCTTGCCACCTCGACAACCGCCCTATCCGTGATCTTTACGCCCAGCTCCTCCATCAAAAGAGTAATTTTATCTACAGTTTCTTTCCTTTCTATCCCCAGGACATACTCCGTGTTATACCTGAAATACCTCCGGATCAATTCCTGCTTTGAGGCCTCCCGCACTATCTTATCATCCACTATACCAAAACCTGCCCGGTTTACCCCCATATCCGTAGGAGAATTATACATAGGCAGATTCGCGCCTTTATCAAATATCTTGCTTAATATCAATTTCAATATCGGGAAACCTTCTACATCACGGTTATAATTTATGGCTGTTTCTTTATAGGTAGACAGATGAAACGGATCCACCAGGTTAAAATCCTGGATATCGGCGGTTGCCGCCTCATAGGCGACATTCACGGGGTGCTTCAACGGTATACTCCAGATAGGGAAGGTCTCGAACTTCGCGTACCCTACGTTTATCCCGCGTTTATGCTCCTGGTATAACTGCGAAAAACAAGTGGCTAATTTACCGCTCCCGGGCCCGGGCCCCGTTACTATGACTATGGGGTTTTTGGTCTGGATATAATCGTTCTTCCCGAAACCGGCATCGCTGACTACCGAATCTATATTAGCGGGGTAGCCTTCTATGGGATAATGCAGGTAAACCTTAACTCCCCTTCTCTCTAATTTATTCTTGAAGATGACTGCCGTAGGCTGGTTTGCGAAGCGCGTGATCACCACAGCCAATATGTCCAGCCCCCATTTTCTAAGGTCATCTATCAATTTCAACGTAGCGGCATCATAAGTTATGCCAAAATCACCCCTTACTCTGCCCTTCTCAATATCTCCGGCGTAAATAGCCAGGACAATATCTATTTTATCCTTTAACGACTGCAGGAGCCTTATCTTGACATTAGGGTCATAACCGGGGAGGACGCGGGCGGCATGATAATCAAAACAAAGTTTTCCTCCGAACTCAAGATAAAGTTTATTCCCGCACTTCTTGACCCTGTCTAAGATCGCGGCAGTCTGCTCTTTAATATATTTTTCATTATCAAAACCATTTTTACCCATAATTCAATACCCTCGCGCTGGCCGCTAAACCGCCTCCATGGTTGATGGCGGCTTGGAGCTTATATTATAAGTGACACTGACTACGCCGGGGACTTCGGTTGTTATCCTGCCGGAAAGTTTCTCTAATAAGTCAAAAGGTAACCTGGTAGGCCTGGCGTTCCTGGCATCAATACTATCCCAACACCTGATCTCTATCTGCAGGCCGAAATCCCTTTTCCCTTCACGCATACCGGTTACCCTGTCCTGGTGCAATATCGCCATATACTGGAACGCTCCGCTTCCGGCAAGCTCCTCCTCCGTAATAACTGTAGCGGTTCTCACTATCTTTATTCTTTCCGGGGTTGCCTCGCCGATAACCCTCGCCGATAATGCCGGGCCCGGGAATGGCATACGCTTATATATGGATTCCGGAAGGCCTGCGGCAGCGGCGACCTTGCGCACGCCGTCCTTTCGCAATTCAACGAGCGGCTCTATGATCTTATACCCAAAGGCAGCTTTCGGGTCAATACCTAACTGCTCAAAAACATTATGCTGCCTTTTTATCCCGGCTACCGTTTCATCCACATCGGTCAGGATAGTCCCCTGCAATAGATATTTGGCATTGCTTTCCTTTACCAGCCTGCCAAAAACATCCTTGTAAAAGGTCTGCGTGATCGCTTCTCTTTTCTCCTCGGGGTCAGTTATACCCTTTAACGCCGCAAAAAACTCCTTTCGCGCGTCCAAAAGCTCCACCCTTACCCCTAACTTCTTGAATATGGAGATTATGTTTTCGGGTTCCCCTTCACGCATCAGACCGTTATCTATAAAATATGTCTTAAGCCTTTCGCCTAATGCCTTATGCCCCAGCATAGTAACACAGGCAGAATCTACCCCTCCGGATAACGCGTTTATAGCCAACCCATCAGCGACGAGCGAAGAGATCTCCTTTACTTTATCCGCGATGAATTCTGCGGTATCCATACCTTCCGCTTTTATCTCTTTAATATTTACCATAATGCCTCCTGCTTTATAATATTTGTACGCAATATATTATACATCCTGGAAGCAAACTTACAAAATGAAATTATTCAGGTAAAGTTCCTTTAAGCGGGGACTTACTTCTCTAATATTCTTTTGCAGGTGCGGCAGGAAGGCACAACAGGATAATCACCGCTAAAGCAGGCAGTGCAGAATTCTTCTTTGGGAAGAGGCATTGACCTTAACATCCCTTCCGGGCTCAAGTACTCCAGGCTGTCAGCGCTGATAAAATCCCTGACCCATTCAACAGGGTGTTTAGAAGCGATGAGTTCTTTTCTTGTAGGAAAATCTATCCCGTAAAAACACGGGAATCTAAGCGGCGGGCAGCTTACCCGCATATGTATTTCTTTGGCCCCGGCAAGGCGAAGCGTCTTTACGCGTACCCTGCTCGTCGTGCCGCGGACAATAGAGTCTTCGATCAATACCACTCTTTTATCCTTTAAAACATCCCTTAACGGATTAAGCTTTATCTTAACCCGGAAGTCGCGCAGCTCCTGGCTCGGCTGGATAAAGGTCCTGCCGATATAATGGTTGCGGATCATCCCGTATTCAAATGGTATCTTAGAGGCCTCGGAAAACCCTAAAGCCGCGTATGTGCCCGAATCGGGTATGGGCATCACCAGCTCCGCGTCAGCGGGAAACTCCTTAGCCAGCTGTTTCCCCAGGTTTTTACGCGCCATATACACATTATGCCCGAAGATATTACTGTCTGGCCTGGCAAAATATATATATTCAAATATGCAGAAAGCGTGGCGCGTTTCTTTGAAAGGTTTAAATGATTCAAGTTTATCTTTTTTTATAAATACTACCTCCCCAGGCTCAATACCCCTGATATATCGCGCTCCGATCAGATCCAGGGCGCAGGTTTCACTCGCCAGTATATACGCTCCGTCTAACCTGCCTAAACAGAGGGGCCGCCAGCCGAAGGTATCCCTTGCCCCGATAAGGATATCATTAAGCATTAATACCAGAGAGTAGGCGCCCTCTAATTTAGAGAGCGACCAGAAGATAGCATCCTTAATACCCTCATCCTGGCTGTGCGCCAAAAGATGGGCGATGATCTCCGAATCCATGCTCGTCTGGAACAATGCGCCGTTATTTTCAAGTTCCTTGCGCAGGCTAAGCGTATTGGTTAGGTTGCCGTTATGGGCGATCGCGATATCACCGATCCTGGACCTTACGTAGAAAGGCTGGGTATTTTTTATATTACTGCTTCCGGTGGTAGAATAACGCACATGCCCGACAGCCATATCTCCGCGCAGGCCCCGGATTATGCGTTCATCGAAAACATCGCTTACTAACCCCAAGGCTTTATGTAAATATACTTTTTTACCTCCGTTACGCGTGATTATCCCGCCCGCTTCCTCTCCGCGGTGCTGCAGCGCATAGAGCCCCAGGTAACTTAACCGCGCCGCGTCTTTATGGGGATATATCCCGAAGATCCCGCACATATCTTATCCCTCAATTCTTCTTTTTAACGACCCGCCCCATTCTTCACGCATATCTTCCAGGGGCAGATAAACCAGCTCTTCTATACCGTTTAATATCCTTAAGACCCTCCCTCCTGTCTTACCGATAACGGAGAATGGGGCCTTAAGCCCCAGGGCGATCTTCCTGATCTTCTCTACAGACACCTTATCGCAGGTTATGATGATCCTGGATTGCGATTCTCCGAAGAGCAAGGCATCCGGACGCATATTATAATTTAAGTTATCTATATTAACTCCTATCATTTTATCTTTGCCTGAAATGCAGCATTCAGCCAGCGCTACCGCCAGGCCTCCCTCGGAACAATCGTGGGCCGAATGCGCCAAACCTTTTTCTATCGCTGCCATGGCGGTTTCCTGGACCGCCTTTTCCAGTTTCAAGTCCAATCGCGGGGCATCCCCTTTTGTAAGATTATGGGCCTGGAGCAAATATTCGCTTGCCCCCAGCTCTTCAAGGCAAAATCCCAGAAGTATCACCGCGTCCCCCTCTTTTTTGAAGTTTTGCCGGCATGCCTTATCCACATCATTTATAATGCCTATCATGCCTATGGCAGGGGTAGGGTTAATAGCAAAACGCGGGCTCTCATTATATAAAGAGACATTGCCGCTTACTACGGCTATCCTGAATGATCTGCAAATATCGCTTAAACCTTCCACGCATTTTTTAAACTGCCAGAAACTCTCCGGCTTCTCGGGATTGCCGAAATTCAGGCAATCTGTCACTGCTGCCGGACGCGCGCCCGAACAGGCCAGATTCCGCGCTGCCTCCGCTACCGCGATCTGCGCCCCCCGGTAAGGATTGAGGAAACAATAGCGGCTATTACAATCAGTAGTGGCTGCTATCCCTTTCTTTGTCCCTTTTAACCTGATCACCGCCGCGTCAGAACCGGGCAGGAGCACGGTGTTCGTCTGGACCATATGGTCATACTGCTCATATACCCAGGCCTTACTGGCGATAGAGGGCGCTGCCAACAGCTTTAATAAAATCCGGTTATTGTCTTTGGGCTCCGGTATATTTTTTAAATCAAGGCGGTTCAACTCTTTTAAATACGCGGGTTTCTTATCCGGCATATCGTATACCGGGGCCCCGGTCAAAGAGCGCGCGTTTAACCTGGAGACTATTTCTCCGTTATCCCTGATCGTCACCATCCCGTCCTTAGTGACCCTGCCGATGACCGAAACGTTTAAATCCCATTTCCTGAATATTTTCTTTATCCGCTCCTCTTTGCCTTTCCTGACGCAAAGGAGCATCCTCTCCTGGGACTCTGACATCATCAGCTCCCACGGCCGCATATCCTTTTCGCGCCTGGGGACTGCCTGTAATTCTATATCCATCCCCGAACCTCCAGCCTCAGCCATTTCGCTGGTGCAGCAGGTTAATCCCGCCGCCCCCATATCTTTTATCCCTACAACATAACCCGTATTAACGGCTTCCATAGTAGCCTCTATCAGGCATTTTTCTGTGAATGGGTCGCCTATTTGCACGGTCGGCCTTTTCTCCTCGCCCTCCTTGAATTCATTGGAGGCAAGTATACTGCACCCGCCGATCCCGTCCCGCCCCGTGCTTGAACCCGCGTAAATGATCGCGTTACCCGGACCGTAAGCGCGGGCCCTCATCAATTTATCTTTCCTGGCTATACCTATACACATCGCGTTTACCAGGCAATTTCCGGTATAACTATTGTCAAAGTAGATATCGCCTCCAACCGTAGGCACCCCCACGCAATTCCCGTAAGACTGTATGCCTTCCACAACCCCGCGAAAGATATATTTGTTATAGGCTTTATCCAGAGGGCCAAAACGCAAAGAATCCAGCAGGGCGACCGGCCTGGCGCCTGCCGTGAATATATCCCTGATTATGCCTCCCACCCCCGTAGCCGCTCCCTGTTTCGGCTCAACCTGCGAAGGATGGTTGTGGCTCTCCATCTTAAAGATTATAGCCAGATCACCCAAAAGAATACCTCCGGCATCTTCTCCTATCAATGTTTTGTATCTTCCTGTCTTAGGCAACAGCTTAAGCCATTTGCGTGAACGCGGATAACCGCAATGTTCAGACCATTCAACCGAAAACATAGCCAGTTCCGTTTCGGTAGGCTTACGCCCTAAGATCTTCAGGATATCGCGGTATTCCTTGTCACTCAACCCAAGTGAACGATACGCGTCCGGTTTCACTGCCTTTTTCCTTTCTTGACCCAGTTGACTATTGACCTGAATATGGGATAACCGCCCATGGAACCCAGTGCTTTTTCAGAGCTCCTTTCTGGATGCGGCATCATACCCAGGATGTTCCCTTTTTTATTGATTATGCCGGCTATATTATCCAGGGCCCCGTTGGGATTTGACCGCTCGTCGGTATCTCCTGAAACAGAGCAATAACGGAAGACTATCCGGTTATTATCCCTTAACTCTTTTAATCCCCGCGCGTCAACATAATATTTTCCTTCGTTATGAGCTATAGGTATACTTAGGATATCTCCCGCATTATATAAACCTGTAAACCTGGTTTGATCGTTCTCTGTCTTTATATAAACGTGCCTGCAGATAAAATGGAGGTCCCGGTTTCGCATCATCACCCCGGGCAAAAGCCCTGCCTCAAGGAGTATCTGAAAACCGTTACAGATCCCTATTACCGTGCCCCCTCTTTTCGCGAAACCGATAATAGAGTTCATCACCGGGGAAAACCTGGCTATAGCGCCTGTCCTCAGATAATCCCCGTAACTGAAACCCCCCGGGAGCACTATACAATCAAAACGGTTAAGGTCGGTATCTTTATGCCAGATATAACCGGCCTGCTGGCCCAAAACCTCCCTGGCTACATAAAAACAATCCTGGTCGCAATTAGAGCCGGGGAAAACTACGATACCGAACTTCATCTACTCCTCGCTTATCTTAAAGTGGTACTCTTCTATTATCGGATTAGCCAAAAGCTTCTTGCACATCAGCCCTACCTCTTCCTTCGCCCTCTTTTTATCTTTGTAATCCAGCCTGATGGCTATCCATTTACCTATACGCACATCTCCCAGGCCCTTATGTCCCAGCGACTCCAAAGCATGTTTAATAGTGAGGCCCTGTGGATCAGCAACGCCGTTTTTTAAAATAATATTGATCTCTGCTTTTAACATGGTTTTCTCCTCAATAAAACCGCCTTATGACTCGTATGTAGAATAATAATAAGGTGTAAATGCCTCAAACTCCGCGGCGCAGGTATCCACCAGTTTATAACCAGGGATTATCCCGGCGCTCTTTCTCCACCCCCTTACCTCATCTTCACTCTTCTTCAACAGGCGGGCGATCTGTTTATCCGAGAAGCCGTATTCTTTTGCCGTCTTTAAGAGTTCAACCGGCACCTTCTCCTGAACGGATCCCGATCCCGCCTTTATCTGCGCCTCTAATCCGGTTATCTGCCGTATATTCTCAAGAAACCAGGGGTCAACCCCGGTCAACGCGTATATCTCATCTATACTGCTTCCCCTTTTGATCGCCTCTTTTATATAAAGTATCCTTAGCGCGCTGGGGTCGCGCAAATTCTTCTTTAATTCATCTTCATCGGGCGTGCGCGCCAGGTCATCAAGGCCGCTGAGGCCTATCTCCAGAGAACGCAGCGCTTTCTGCAGCGCCTCTTTAAATGTCCTGCCTATCGCCATAACTTCGCCTACCGATTTCATCGCCACAGTCAAGACAGGATCTGCTGAAGGAAACTTCTCAAAGGTAAACCGCGGGACCTTCACCACGCAGTAATCTATAGCCGGCTCAAAACAGGCAGGGGTCTCCCTGGTAATATCATTGGGTATTTCATCTAATGTATACCCCACGGCCAATTTAGCCGCTATCTTAGCTATCGGGAATCCTGTTGCCTTGGAGGCCAGCGCGGAACTCCTGGATACTCTCGGGTTCATTTCTATCACCACCATGCGCCCGGTTCCGGGATGCACGGCAAACTGTATATTGGAGCCTCCGGTCTCAACGCCGATCTCCCTAATGCAGGCGATCGCGGCATCCCGCATCTTCTGGTACTCTTTATCAGCCAGAGTCTGGATAGGCGCGACAGTAATACTGTCTCCGGTATGGACTCCCATAGGGTCAAAGTTTTCTATAGAACAGATAATAACAACATTATCTTTTATATCCCGCATCACCTCTAATTCAAACTCCTTCCAGCCGATCACGGATTCTTCAATAAGGACCTCTCCTATCATGCTGGATTCAAGCCCATGCTTAGCGAGCGCCTTAAAATCCTCTATATTGTACGCAACACTTCCTCCTGTGCCGCCCAGGGTGAAACTTGGCCGGATGATAAGGGGAAACCCTATATCCCTGGCTATATCAAGAGCATCTTTTAAGTTATACGCCTTACCGCTTCCGGGCAGGTCCAACCCTATCTTCTTCATCGCCTCCTTGAATAAATGCCTATCCTCCCCCTTTTTTATCGCTTTTATATCGGCGCCTATGACCTCTACTTTGTATTTCTTCAATATACCTTTCTTATCCAGTTCTACCGCCAGATTCAAAGCGGTCTGCCCGCCCAATGTGGGGAGAAGTGCATCAGGCCTCTCTTTAGCGATTATTTTAGCGATGATCTCCGCGGTCAAAGGCTCAATATATGTCCTGTCCGCCGTATCCGGGTCAGTCATAATAGTAGCGGGGTTAGAATTCACCAGCACCACCTCAAAACCCTCTTCCTTAAGGACCTTGCATGCCTGGGTGCCGGAATAATCAAACTCACAGGCCTGGCTTATGATTATAGGGCCCGAGCCGATTATCAATATCTTCTTAATATCTTTTCTTTTTGGCACGCCAATTCTCCATCATCTTTACAAAATCTTTAAATAAATATTCCGCGTCATGCGGGCCGGGAGAGGCTTCCGGGTGGAACTGCACGGAGAAAACCGGAAGTTTCTTATGCCGCATCCCTTCAAGGGTCCGGTCATTTAAATTAATATGCGTTATCTCTATATCTTTCTTATCCAGGGTATCTATATCTACGCAGAAGCCGTGGTTCTGCGCTGTGATAAAAACCTTGCCGCTTTTTATATCCCTGACCGGATGGTTAGCACCGTGATGGCCAAACTTAAGCTTGTAGGTTCTCCCTCCCAGGGCAAGCCCGAGGATCTGCTGGCCAAGGCATATCCCGAATATCGGCACCCTGCCGATCAATCTTTTGACAGTCTCTACCACATAACCTACTGCCGCCGGGTCTCCTGGCCCGTTAGAGATCATTACCCCGTCAGGGCGCGACTCCAGGACCTTATCCGCGGAGATACCCGCAGGCACAACCATGGCCTCGCATTGGTTCTTCGCCAGCTCTCTTAAGATATTATATTTTACCCCGCAATCTATTACGGCTACCTTATACCTTGCCTTTCCCGACGGCCACGTATACGCCTTGCTGCCCGTCACCTCTTTTACCAGGTCTACGCCTATCAATCCAGGAGAAGCAATAGCCTTATTTATCAGGCTTTTTTCATCCCGGTCAACCGTAGATAAAACGGCCTTCATCGCGCCTGCCTGCCTTATATGCAGGGTAAGAGCGCGCGTATCTATACCCTCAATCCCCAAAATATTATTTTCCTTAAGGTATTCTCCCAGCGGTCTTTCATGACGCCAATTGCTGGCTATCTTGCTGTATTCCCTGACCAGTAAACCTGCGATAAAAGGCTGGCGGGATTCAGCGTCCTCTTTAGTTATCCCGTAATTCCCGATCAAAGGGTAAGTCATGGCGACAATCTGGCCTTTATAGGAAGGGTCAGTGATTATCTCCTGGTAACCGCACATGCTGGTATTAAAGACAACCTCGCCGCGGCTTTCACCTTCCGCGCCGAAAGGCCTGCCTTTAAAAATCTTCCCATCTTCTAACGCTAATATAGCATTCATAATCTTATGTGGGGGCTCTTCTCCGACTGGCTCAAGAAAGGCCCCTGGTTTTTTCCAGGGCCGCGCTAATGAACCCGCTGAATAACGGATGCGCTTCGTCGGGCTTGGATTTGAATTCCGGGTGGAATTGCACCGCGATAAAATAGGGGTGGCCTTTCAATTCAACTATCTCAACCAGGCCCTTTTTCGGATATATCCCCGAGAATACCATCCCTTCCTTCTCTAATATTTTCCTGTATTTATTGTTGAACTCATACCTGTGGCGGTGCCGCTCCTGTATCTGCCCTCTTTTATATAACCTGAACGCCAGGGTATCCTTCTTTATTTTGCAGGGATACCCCCCAAGGCGCATAGTGCCTCCCATGTCTTTAACCTTTTTCTGTTCCTCCAGCAGGCTGATCACTGGATATTTTGTCCTTGCCTTGAACTCCGTGGAATTAGCCCCGTTCAAACCGCAGGCATTCCTGGAAAATTCTATCACCGCGCACTGCATCCCCAGGCAGAGCCCAAAAAATGGTATCTTATTATTGCGCGCGAACCTGACAGCCTTTATCTTCCCCTCGATCCCGCGATAACCGAAACCGCCGGGGATCAATATGCCTGAAATATCCTTTAGCAGGCTTTCTGCGCCGTCTCTCTCTATATCCTCGGAATCTATCTTCCTTATCTCTACCCTGGCGTCATTTTCAATCCCGGCGTGCGCCAGTGACTCATATATGGACTTATAGGAATCCTGCAGGCCTATATATTTTCCTACTACCGCGACAGTAACTTTATATTTAGGGCCCAATACCTTCTCCACTACACCCTTCTCCCAATCCCTTAGCCCTGAAGGCTTGCATATCAGCCCGAAATGGCTCAATATTATCTCATCCAGTATCTGGTTTTTAAAAACCAGCGGCAGCTGATATATTGAGCCCACGTCCCTGGCCTCAATAACCGCCTCCTTCCTCACATTACAGAATAATGATATCTTTTCCTTCACCTCGTCGGATAATGCCTTTTCTGTGCGACAGACAAGTATATCCGGCTGTATTCCGATCTCACGCAGGGTGCCGACGCTATGCTGCGTGGGTTTTGTCTTTATTTCATCGGAGCATTTTATATAAGGCACAAGGGTGAGGTGTATATAAAGCACATTCCCTCTCCCGGCGTCCTGCCCGAACTGGCGGGCGGCTTCAAGAAAAGGCAGGCTCTCTATATCGCCCACTGTTCCGCCTATCTCTATCATCACCACCTCGGCAGCCGAGACCGAAGCGAGCTTCTTGACCCTGTCCTTGATCTCATTGGTTATATGCGGAATAACCTGTATGGTCTTGCCTAAATAATCTCCGCGCCGCTCCCGTGAAATAACCGCGTTATAAACCTGGCCCGTGGTTACATTATTGAACTTTGACATACGGGCACGCGTGAACCTCTCGTAATGGCCAAGGTCCAAGTCTGTCTCCGCGCCGTCTTCAGTCACATAAACCTCGCCATGCTGATAAGGGTTCATCGTGCCGGGGTCTACATTGATATAGGGGTCGCACTTCATCAGGGTGACCTTAAGCCCCCGCAATTCCAGGATCTTGGCGATAGAAGCGGAGGTTATCCCCTTGCCCAAGCTTGAGATCACTCCTCCGGTTACGAATATATATTTTGTCATAATAGGATCAAATAAAAAAGGCGCCTTGAGCCGATAGTCCGGCCCTTAACGCCTTTGTTTGTCTGTAGTACTTACTTTGGACTACGATTAAGTATAACATATGCAGGCCTTAAGTCAAAGGTTAAATCACCGGCAAAAAAGAGCTTCCCGTAAGATAGGTATCCATACAGTATGCCGCGCGCCTCCCCTCGCTGATCGCCCACACTACCAGGGATTGTCCCCTGCGCATATCTCCAGCGGAAAATACGCCGTTAACCGAAGTCATAAGATTATCTCCTGTCTTTATATTGCCGCGGGGATCGAGCTCTAATTCCAGGGCCTCAATTAAACCGTTCTTTTCAGGGCGCAAAAAACCCATAGCCAATATTACCAGTTCAGCCTCGATCTCAAAGGCGCTTTCGGGGGCCTCTTCTTCGCATTTAACTTTGGCGCAGGATAGTTTCTTTAACCGCCCCTTCTCTCCTATAAATCTCTTTGTCAATACCGACCATTCGCGCCTTGCGCCCTCCTCGTGGCTTGAGGAGCTCCTTAAAAGCAGAGGATATTTTGGCCAGGGGTACTCGGGCCCGCGGCACCCCGGAGGTTGAGGTAAAAGCTCTATCTGCACCACACAGCTTGCCCCCTGCCTGTTAGCAACCCCTACGCAGTCAGCACCCGTATCCCCGCCTCCAATAACCACAACGCGCTTGCCTTTGGCGTCTATAAGTCCATCATCGCAGACCTTCTCGCCCGCGGCCTTTCTGTTCGCCCGGGCCAGATAATCCATGGCGAAATATATGCCTTTTAATTCCCTGCCCTCTATCTTCAGGTCCCGCGGGACCCCGCAGCCCCCGGCAAGGCAAAGCGCGTCAAATTCTCTTCTTAATTTTTTTACGTCATAATCTTTACCGACGCAAATACCGGCATTAAATACAATACCCCCTTCCTCCAATATCTTTATCCTCCTGTCTAAAATCCGCTTTTCAAGCTTAAAGTCCGGTATGCCGTAACGCATTATCCCGCCGATCCGGTCCTCTTTTTCAAATACGGACACGCTGTGTCCTGCTTTATTCAGCTGCTCCGCGCAGGATAACCCCGCCGGCCCGGAGCCAATGACTGCTACGCGTTTTCCCGTACGCCTTAACGGTATAAACGGCCTGACTAACCCTTCGCGAAAGGCATACTCTATGACCGCGAGCTCATTCTCTCTGATGGTCACCGGCTCATCATTTATGCCGAGCACGCAAGAATATTCGCACGGCGCCGGGCACAACCTTCCGGTTACCTCCGGAAGATTATTAGTCGCGCTAAGCAACTCAAACGCCCTCTTCCAATCCCCGCGGAAAAGAAGGTCATTCCACTCCGGTATATAGTTGCCTAAAGGGCACCCCCAATGGCAAAAAGGAGTCCCGCAATCCATGCACCGTGATGCCTGCTCCCGGGAATCACAGGTATCAACGGGCACGCAGACTTCGCGGAAATCTTTCACTCGTTCGCGTGCCGGCCGGTACGCTGCCTGTTTCCTCCCTGTTTTTAAGAACCCTCTGGGATCACCCATCCAACACCTCTTGCAATTCAGGCTCCTCTTCCAATACTGCCATCTCTAAAACCCGTTTATATTCTTTGGGCATTACTTTGACAAACTTATGTATATCGCGGCTGATATTATCCAGGATCCTGTACGCGGCTTCGCTTCGCGTATATTTATGGTGGTTACGCACCAGTTTATATATAACGCGCACGTCATCCGAAGATAAACGCTCAAGTTCCACCATCCTGGTATTGCACCTTTCCTTAAATGTGCCGTCTTTATCATAGACGTAAGCTATCCCTCCGGACATGCCGGCGGCGAAATTACGCCCCGTCTTTCCCAGGATAACTACCCTGCCTCCGGTCATATACTCGCAGCCATGGTCACCGACCCCTTCTACTACCGCGCTAAGCCCTGAGTTCCTTATGCAAAACCTTTCCCCCGCTACTCCCCTGATATACGCCTCTCCGCTAATCGCCCCGTAAAAGGCGGTATTACCGATAATAGTATTATCTTCCGCTTTATATTCGCAACTCCTGTCAGGATAAACGATCATCTTCCCGCCCGATATCCCTTTGCCGATATAATCGTTGCTCATGCCTTCCAACTCAAAGGTTATCCCCCTGGCAAGCCACGCCCCGAAACTCTGTCCGGCGAACCCCCTGAATTTAAAACTTATACTGTCATCAGGCAGGCCCTCCTCTCCGAATATTTCGCATACCCGTCCGCTTAACATCGCTCCGGCGGCCCGGTTTATATTATTTATATCCATCTGCGCGCTGGACCGCGCCTTCCCTTCTAATGTCTGATTTGCCATCTCTATAAGCTTTCGATCCATCAGACCATCCATTGCGTGGCCTTGTGCCCTGGTACAATAGGCATCCTGCAGGGGTACTTTATCAATTTTGTAAAGGACCTTAGAGAGATCAATGCCCCTTGTTTTCCGCGACAGGATACTGCCGTTTAATTCCAACAGATCGCTTCTGCCTACCATCTCATCTATGGTGCGCAGCCCCAAACCAGCCATTATCCCGCGTAATTCCTCTGCCACAAAACGAAAGTAGTTCTGTATATACTCCGGCTTTCCGGTAAATCTCCGGCATAATCCTTCATCCTGGGTCGCTATGCCTACGGAACAGTTATTTAAATGGCAGTGGCGCAGCATAACGCAGCCCAGCACTATAAGGACCGAGGTGCAAAAACCAAACTCCTCCGCTCCAAGAAGGCAGGCGATCGCCAGATCGCGTCCGGTGCGCATCTGCCCATCGGCCTGAAGGCGCACCCTGCTCCTTAAATTATTCAAAAGTAGGGTCTGATGCGTTTCTGAAAGCCCCAACTCCCACGGAAGCCCCGCGTTCCTGATAGAGCTTAGAGGGGAGGCCCCTGTGCCTCCATCCCCTCCCGAAATAAGGATCATATCCGCGCGGCCTTTAGCTACCCCGGCGGCAACAGTCCCTACCCCGGATTCAGAGACCAATTTTACGCTTACACGCGCATCCGGATTCACATTCTTAAGGTCAAATATCAGCTGCGCCAGGTCCTCAATAGAATAAATATCGTGGTGCGGAGGCGGAGAAATCAGCGTTACTCCCGGAGTCGTATAGCGCGTCCTGGCAATAACAGCGCTCACTTTATGCCCGGGCAGCTGCCCGCCTTCTCCGGGTTTGGCGCCCTGCGCTATCTTTATCTGCAGTTCATCGGCATTGACTAAATAATTTGTGTTCACCCCAAAACGGCCCGAAGCGACCTGCTTTATCGCGCTGCGTTTAGAATCACCTCCCGCCATAGGCAGAAAACGCGCCGGGTCCTCTCCTCCTTCTCCTGTGTTAGACCTCCCGCCCAGCCTGTTCATGGCGATCGCTATCGTTTCATGCGTATTCTTACTGATCGAGCCAAAGCTCATCGCCCCTGTAGCAAAGCGCCTGGATATTGATTCAACTCCCTCCACTTCTTCAATAGGGACTTTTACCGTCTTTTTGAACTTAAAAAGCGCCCGTAAAGTCACGGGGTTAGATGATTGTTCATTGATAAGTTTCGCGAATTTAGCGTATTTCTCACCATCATTATTCCTGGCCGCCTCCTGCAGGGAAGATATACTGTCCGGATTCCAAAGATGAAACTCTCCGTCCCTCTTCCACTGATAAACCCCTCCTGTCCCAAGATAAGGGGCTTCCGGCTCACAAAAAGCGCTCTTATGCCGCGATAATGTTTCTTCGGCGATCATCTCTAAACCTATCCCGCCTATCCTGGAAACCGTACCGTTGAAATATTTATCTATAACCTCCCTGCCTAACCCCAATGCCTCAAATATTTGCGCTCCTCTATAGCTCTGCAAAGTTGATATCCCCATTTTTGATAATATCTTAAGCACCCCTTTATCCACTGCCTCTATATAACGGCTTATCGCTTCAGGCGCCCCCAACCCCGGCATCTCCTCCCGTGCTATATATTTGACCGCTTCAAAGGCAAGATACGGATTAACGCAGTCCGCTCCATATCCGAACAACAGAGCAAAATGATGCACCTCCCTGGGCTCCGCGCTTTCTATGATAATTCCGATCTGATTGCGCATTGCCTTTGATACCAGATACTGATGCACCGCTGCCATTGCGAGAAGGGCAGGCAGGGCAATATGTTCTTTATCCACTCCCCGGTCGCTTAAAATAATAAAGGTATAACCATCCTTTATGGCCCTTGCCGCTTCTTCGCAAGCCTTCTCCAGCGCTTTCTCAAAGGACTCCCCTCCCGGCATTCTTCCGCCTTCCGGAACGCAGGAAAGCAATAAAGAGATGGACCTGCATTTGAATCTGTTCACTTTGATACTCCTGATCCTTTCCAGCTCCTGGTTTGTGATGATAGGCCTCTTTACCAGTAATTTATGGCAATGCGCGGGTGATTCTCCCAGGATATTCTTCTCCGGTCCGATATAGCTCTCCAGGCTCATAACCAGTTCTTCGCGGATAGGGTCTATCGCAGGATTGGTCACCTGGGCGAACATCTGTTTAAAATAATTATAAAGCAACTGGGGTTTCCCGGATAAGACCGCGTGCGGCGTATCATTACCCATAGAGCCGGAAGGCTCCTGGGCATTCTCCGCCATCGGCTTTATGATAGTTTTAATATCTTCGCGGGTATATCCAAATGCATTCAAACTCCTTAGAATATCCGCGGTATCGCGGTAATCGCCTGCCTCTGCCGCATCCTTCAAACCATCCAGACCAACCATATTCTTTTTGATCCATTCACCGTATGGCTGCGCCTGCGATACATCCTTTTTTATCTGGCTATCTTCAATTACCCGGCCTTGGCAAGTATCTATAAAAAACATCCTGCCCGGCTCAACCCTCCCTGAAACACGTATATCCGCCGGATCAATATCAAGGACCCCGACCTCTGATGCCATTACCACTGTATCGTGGGCCGTGATTATATACCGCGCGGGGCGCAGGCCGTTCCTGTCTAATACCGCACCCACTTTTTCTCCGTCGGTAAAAGCAATAGCTGCCGGGCCATCCCACGGTTCCATTAAACAGGCGTGATACTTATAGAAGGACCTTAATCCTTCGTCCATAAGGCTATCCTGCTGCCAGGCAGAAGGTATAAGCATCATCATAGCGTGGGCAAGGGGCCTGCCGGAAAGGACCAGTAACTCAAAAAGGTTATCTAATGCCGCTGAATCGCTTCCGTCCGGGACTATTACGGGGAGTATCTTCTTTATATCTTTGCCGAATTCCCCATTCTTTAACAACCCTTCCCTGGCGCGCATCCAGTTGATATTGCCGCGTAAGGTATTTATCTCCCCATTATGAGCGAGGAACCTGAAAGGCTGTGAGAGGTCCCAAGCAGGAAAGGTATTAGTGCTGTAGCGGGAATGGACCAGGCACAACGCGCTCTCTAAAGATATATCTCCCAATTCAGGGAAAAACCTCTCCAGTTGGCCCGGAGTAAGCAGGCCTTTATAAGAAAATGTGCGGCTGGAAAGGTTTGTAATATAGAAAGACCCTTTCTGCCCCAAAGCCGAAGCACGCACATCATTCTCTATGCTTTTCCTGATTATATAAAGCTTCCTTTCAAATCCAAGGCGCCCCTTTATCCCGCTGCCCCTTTGGATAAAAACCTGTTCAATAACCGGCTGTGTATCCCTCGCTGATACTCCTATATCGGAATCATCCGTGGTGACCCTCCGCCAACCTAAAAGGATCTGCCCTTCCTCATTGATGAAGCGCGCGAATATGGCTTTGCAATACTCTCGCTCTCCTTTATCCCGCGGGAAGAAAACAAGGCCGGTCCCGTATTCGCCTTCAGCGGGAAGCCCTATCCCTTCGCGGGCGCATACTCCGCGCAAAAAAGCGTGCGGTATCTGTATCAGTATCCCGGCCCCGTCTCCGGTCTTAGGGTCGGCCCCGGTTGCTCCGCGATGCGAAAGCCGTTTGAGGACCTTTAGCCCCTGCCTTATGATATCATTTGACCTCCTGCCTTTGATATCGCAGACAAACCCTACCCCGCAGGAATCATGCTCGAACCTCGGGTCATATAAACCCTGTTTATCAGGAATATGGCCAGATCTCATATTTTTAGCGGTCTCCTTACCGCGCCTCAATATACCGGAAGATATTTATCCAGTTCATACTCAGAAACCCTGATGCGGTAATCATCCCACTCCTTCTTCTTTATCTCAATAAACCTGGGAAAAATATGTTCTCCCAACACCTTCTTTATGAACGCGCTCTCTTCAGCTATCGCTATCGCATGGCCCAGGCTCTCCGGCAGCGTCTCTATCCCCTTCGCCTTTCTTTCGGCATCAGTAAGATGGTAAAGGTTCTTCTCCATGGGGGCGGGTACTTTATATTTCTTTTCAATGCCGTCCAGCCCGGCATGAAGCATCGCCGCGAAGGTCAAATAAGGATTACACGCCGGATCGCACGCCCTGAATTCGCAGCGCGTGGCATTCTCCTGCCCGGGATGATAAAGCGGGACCCTGATCAATGCGCTTCTGTTCCTTCGGCTCCATGCTATATATACAGGCGCTTCATACCCGGGGACCAGCCTCTTATAAGAGTTTGTGGTCTGGGCGAATATAACGCTCATCTCTTTAGCGTGTTTCAGCAGCCCTGCTATATAATGCTGCGCGGTCTCAGAAAGATTATCTTTGGCCCTGGCATCAAAGAAAGCGTTCTTATCGCCTTTAAACAGCGATTGATGCGTATGCATTCCCGAACCGTTCTGGCCGAATATAGGTTTAGGCATAAAGGTAGCATATACGCCGAACTTACTGGCGATCTCCTTGACTGCCACCCTGTAAGTGATGACGCTGTCGGCCATATGCAATGCATCCTTATAACGCATATCCACTTCATGCTGGGAAGGAGCGACCTCATGATGAGAGTATTCTATCTGCACCCCCATCTGCTCAAGGGCCAGTATCGTTTCCCGCCTTAAGTCGCTTGCCACATCAAGGGTGGTCAGGTCAAAATATCCTCCTTTATCCAGTATATCCGCTGCCTGATCGCTCTTAAAATAGAAAAACTCGAGTTCCGGGCCTACATAATAGTGGTCAAACCCCATCTTTTTGGCCCTCTCCAGCGCCCTCTTCAATATATGGCGCGGATCTCCTTCATAGGGGGTCCTGTCGGGATTCAATATATTACATATCATCCTGGCCACTGCCTTCTCTTTTGGCCTCCAGGGCACAAGCGTGAAAGTATCCATATCAGGCATGGCGATCATATCGGATTCCTCTATATCCTGGTATCCGGTTATGGATGAACCATCAAAACCCATACCCTTCTCCAAGGCTCCCTTTAATTCATTATCTGTTATAGCAAAACTCTTGACCTGCCCCAGCACATCGGTGAACCAGAGCCTGATAAACTTGACATCCTTGTCTTTTACCAGCTTTAAAATATCCTCCCTTGTTTTCTTTGCCATCTTCTTCTCCTTTTTTTAATTGTCCTTTTTCTTACCCTATAGCTATGCTTCCTCTCTCACCTGTCCTTATCCTTACCGCGTCTTCTATATCAGATACGAATATCTTCCCGTCACCGGTATCCCCGGTCTTGGCGCTGGAGATTATGTTATCAATGACCATGCTTACCTGCGAGTCGTTGACAACTGCCTCTACTTTTATTTTCGGCAGGAGTTCCAGCTTGTATTTTTCTCCTCTCCACTGCTGGACCTTGCCTTTCTGCTTGCCGTGCCCCTCGATCTCGCTGATCATAAGCCCCATGCACCCTGACTCCTGTAATGAGCGGCGCACAGCATCGAGCTTCTCGGGACGTATAATAGCTTCTATTTTTTTCATTTCCCCCTCCTGTTATTCCTTATCTTTTACTCCTAAAAAAGAATACGCGGGTTTCCTGCTAAGGAACTCCGGGTACGCCGCATTACCATGCTCACCCAGGTCAAGCCCCTCTATCTCCTCCTGTAAAGTTACCCTCATACCCATAGTCGCCTTGATAACTGCCCAGAAGAACAACGATATTACAAATGTATACGCTGCTACGCTCAACACAGCCGTAAGCTGGGCATAAAGCAGTCCCGTACCGCCTCCGTAAAAAAGCCCGTTGCCGGTAGCAGTCCCTGTAAGTTTATCCACGGCAAACAAGCCTACCGCTATCGTGCCGAATATACCGTTTACTAAATGGACTGAAAGCGCTCCTACCGGGTCATCGATCTTTAATTTGTCAAACCCTATTACCGATAAAACTACCAATATGCCCGCTATTAACCCTATGATTATTGAAGCCCCGATAGTAACGAACGCGCACGGAGCGGTTATTGCTACCAGCCCGGCGAGGCAGCCGTTCAATGTCATCCCCAAGTCAGGCTTTCCTAATAAAAACCAAGAGAGTATTGTAGAGCTCATTATCGCCGCGGCTGCCGCGGTATTCGTAGTTACTGCCACATGGCTGATAGAGAGAGGGTCCGCTGTCATGGTGGAGCCGGGGTTAAAACCAAACCAGCCAAACCACAGGACAAAGGTGCCCAGCGTCGCTAATGGCAGGTTATGCCCGGGTATAGGATTTATCTTGCCGTTATCGTATTTCCCGAATCTCGGCCCTAATAATAATACTCCGGCCAATGCCGCCCATCCCCCGACGGAGTGAACTACCGTAGAACCCGCGAAATCAAATACGCCTTTCTGGGCAAGCCATCCCCCTCCCCAGATCCAATGCCCTACCACCGGGTAGATGAACATCGTCATCATAAAAGAGAAAGCGATAAATGAAAGGTATTTTATCCTTTCGGCGACCGCACCCGATACGATAGTAGCTGCTGTCCCCGCGAATACAAGCTGGAAGAAAAACTTGGCGAATAAAGGGACCCCTGTCCAGGAGATAGCCGAATATACTCCTTTATAGGCCTCCCCTGTAGCGGGAGAATTATCCATGCCTCCCAGGAAAAATAACCCCTTCAAACCGATAAAAGGGCTGCCATCACCGAACATAAGCCCCCAGCCCAGCAGCAAGAATCCCAGCGATGATACGGCGAAAACAATAAAATTTTTAGAAAGTATATTGACGCAATTCTTGGCGCGGGCAAACCCCGACTCCACCATCCCGAAACCAAGGTTCATAAAAAACACCATCTTGGCAGTTATCAAAACCCAGATCGTATCTACCACCACCCTGGAGATTTCCATATCTAATGCCCTCCTTCCTTAGAATGTGTAAGCGGCATATATACCGCTGTAAAACCTGTTTTTCTGGTTCCCGTTGCACTTATCACTTATATTACCCCAAGGCATGGAGTAATTGATATTCGGCTTAATGTATAAAGATCCTGCCAGCGGGATATTTATACCTGCTCCAACACCCGCATCCCCTCCTTTACCCGGGTAATAAAGTTTATTATTGTGCCCCAGGCGCCCGGAAAACTCCAGGCTCATCTTCTTTTTGCCCAGCGTAAAAGGCTTGCTGTACGAAAGATTCAATACCAGGTAACTGCCTTCTCCGCCTCCGTCATCTTTCCTGCCGTAATCATAGTAGTAATAGATAGAAGGGGCCAGCAGCGCTTCAGGGAATGCTATACCCCAGTAGAATTCCCTGCTGAACCCTCCTTTTGCTCCGTCGGCAGGAAGGGCATCCAGAAAATCATAATAGATATGCCCAAAGGAAAGGTCCACCTTCTTAAAACTATACGTATAATCAAATATGTAATCGTTCTCCGCTGACTTTAAGGCGTCTTTATTCTCTAACGGCCGGCTGAACCAGGCGCCTGCCTTGATCTTCCCGAGGCCCTCGCTGGAGGCGCAGATATATACGGCAGGCTGGGCAACAGGATCGCCGTCAAGCATGATCCCGCGCCACATATAAATAGAGCTGAAATTGGCTTCAGTCAAAACCTCGATGCCCGCGTATGCCCCCGCGCCAGGCGAAAGCAGCATCATTGATAATATAAAAACCCTGATGATCTTCGTCATTCTAATTTCTCCCTTCTTAGCAAAAAAAGAGGCGCCCAGAAACCATCATCGGATCTCCGGACGCCTTAGTCCTTGCTTTATTTACTTAATATTTTATAACCTGTTATTCGCTTTCAACCGCTGCTTCGCGGGAGAAATCCCTTTTTACCTTTACGCGGCTGATACCCTTTGGCGCGTGATTAAAGCTTGAGAACTCTTCGCATTGCCATACAACCGGCTCTTTGCTGAAAACGCATGAAGCGGTATTAACGCAGGTAACGCACAATCCTTCTCTTCTCATTGTTACCTCCCTGCCGCTACCTTTACCTTACGGTGGTTTGAATTCCTGGCCTTATTGCCGTTAAGGATAGCTTCGGCCTGCTGGCGGTAGGCATCCATTACATATGGTATACCGGAAACCTGTGCCGCCTCCTCGGTCAGGGACATCAGGTCCCTGCGGGAGATAGAGGCAACGCGAAAATTCCTGCTGCCTGCCATCAATTGCTGCAAGCCTACCCTGATCTTCTGGGCAAAAGAGTATATACCTACTGCGCCCAGCGGGATATCTTTCATATCCTTGCCGTACTTCTCAAACAGCTCTTCGTAACATACGAAGATCTCCTTCTCCGTCTGTCCGTAAGCGGATACCGTTGGAGGAAGCTCCTTATCCTTGAGCCACTGCTGTATATTCTTGCCGACCATACCGGGTATCATCAACGCCCTGCCCATACAAACCGCTTTTACGTAAGGCGCTCCCATAGCGATCGCCTTGAATACATGGTCCTCGGATGAAAAACCTCCTGCTATGGCGATATCCGGAAGGCGCATCCCTTTCTTCGCGAGCTTTTCGCAGAATTCATAAGTAAGGGCTTCAAGGTAAAATGTAGGTATCCCCCACTCCTGCATCATCCTCCAGGGGCTCATCCCTGTGCCTCCGGGAGCGCCGTCAATGGTCAATAAGTCTATTTTGGCAAGAGAGGAATATTTTAGCGCCATAGCCAACTCCCTCATGGAGTAAGCCCCTGTCTTTAAGGTTATACGCTTAAACCCGAGCCCTCTTAAACGTTTAACCTCCGCTAAAAACGACTCTTCAGATACAAACCCCAGGCGCGAATGCCTTTCAAACTCTTTTATCGCTCCATCCTTAAAGGCCTTCTGTATGGCTTCAAGTGAAGGATCAGGCGTTACAATATAACCGCGCTTCTGCAGTTCAAGGGCCCTCTCCAGGCTTTTGACCTTTATCTCCCCTCCGATACACTTTGCGCCCTGGCCCCATTTCAATTCAATGGTCTGCAGGTCATGTTTCTTGCGCACATATTCTGCAACTCCCAGGCGCGTATCCTCTACATTCATCTGCACCAGTATCTCGCCGTAACCATCATGGAAACGCCTGTACGTCTCTATGCGCCGGTCCATCTCAGGGGAGCTCTTGATCTTCCCTTTATTATCCAGCTCCAGGCCCGGGTCTATCCCACAGACATTCTCACCGCAAACCAGGGTAACCCCGGAAATAGCGGCCCCTATGGCAAAATGCTCCCAGTTCTTGCGCGCGATCTCAGTAGAACCCAGCGCCCCGGTAAATATGGGGGCCTTCATCTTGACTTTGATATCCCATCCATATTCGGTCTCTGTATTTACATCCGGAAATTTGGTATTATCAGGGTCGCCTTCCGCGTCCCTGGGCAGCCCCTTAGCGCCCAAGGCATACCCCTGTATATTCAGATGTGAGTAATCCACAGGATAATCTTTATCGGCTCCGGCAGTGATCTCCCCAAAAGGGCCCGGGTAGATCACTTCTCTGCCCCGGAAAGTGGCTTTAAAGATATCGCAATTACCTTTGCATCCGTCAACACAACGTGAACATATCCCGGAACCCGGGACCACATTCCTGGAACGATTGAACGTCCCTAAAGCATCATTCGCATTCGGCCTGCCTAAATTCATTTATCCGCTCCTTTTTTTACGCTGCTCACATGAGCCTGCGAGCAAACGGGCTACTTAGCCCCTGTTAAATGCCTCATATCCGCCGCCAGGATTATCGCTTCGGCAACCTCGCGCATCGTCTTGCGGCTGTCCATACTGTATTTGCGTATCCTTAGATACGCCTGCTCCTCTGTCAACCCGTCATCGCGCATCAGGATACCCTTAGCGCGCTCAAGCTTCTTACGGGTCTCAAGCTCCTCCTGGATCACCTTGCTCCTCACTATCAATTCCGTATTCTCAATAGCCACTGCCGCCTGATTGGCTATGGAAGTAAACACCTCCACTTCGGTATCGCTGAAATCATGGGGGCTTGAAGTGTAACAATTAATTACCCCGATCACCTTTCCCTTGACCGCTAAAGGCACGCACAATAAAGAGCTCAAATTCTCTCTCCCGGCGATATCCTTATGCTTATACTCTTTTTCTTTGGTAACATCTTTTATGGCCATGGGTTTGTTATCCCTGGCTGCCCTTCCGGATATCCCTTCCCCTATTTTTAAGGGGGGTTTCTTGTTATATTCTTCGCTGATACTATGCGAGGCGCGCACAACCAGCGTATTCGTTTTCTCATCCACCAGCATCAAAGAGCATATATTGGAACCTAATAGTTCGGCGGTAACGGTAACGATCAGCCGCAGGATATCCTCCAGATACAGGTCTGAAGTTATCGCCTTGCTGATCCTGGATAATGCCTTTATCTGTCCTTCAAAAGATATATTCGCCATAGATAAATACCTGTTGGTTCAGGCGCCCTGTCGCGCAAAAAAAACGCCCTTATTAAAGCAGTCATTGCCACTTTAAAAGGACGTCTTTATCCGGATCTCTAACGCTGAAATTTGAGGTATTGAAAAACAAAAAAAGCGTTCCTTTTTATAGAACGCTTCTTTGCTTCTTTACCTTGAAACACAAACTCTGTGCTTCAAATAAAGTATAACATCAAATCCCTGTTTGTCAAGTTTTTATTTTTATACCAGCCCCTGGTCAATCATAGCGTCGGCGACTTTTACGAAACCGGCGATATTCGCGCCGTTTACATAATTCACATACTGGCCTTCCTTGCCGTATTTAACGCATTGGCCGTGTATGGCTGTCATGATTTCGCGCAGCTTTTTATCCACCTCTTCGCGCGACCAGGAGAGCCTCATACTGTTCTGCGTCATCTCAAGCCCCGAAGTAGCAACGCCTCCGGCATTAGATGCCTTTCCGGGCGCGTAAAGGATCTTCGCCTTCTGGAATACTTCAACGCCTTCAGGCGTAGTCGGCATATTAGCGCCTTCGCCTACCGCGATACAGCCGTTTTTGACCAACGCCCTGGCATCGCTTTCATCTATCTCGTTCTGGGTGGCGCTGGGGAAAGCGATATCGCATTTTATATCCCAGGGTTTTTTGGCTTCAAAATATTTACAATTGAACTCTTTAGCGCACTCCTTTATGCGGGCGCGGCGCACATTCTTTAAATCCATTATACACTTTAACTCCTTCATATCAATCCCCGCCTCATCATATATCACGCCGTTAGAATCTGAAAGGGTAATGACTTTCGCCCCTAATTGAACCAACTTTTCTACCGTGTACTGCGCGACATTCCCTGAACCTGATACCGCGCATACCTTACCCTTAAGGGATTCCCCCTTCGTCTTAAGCATCTCCTCCACGAAATATACGCATCCATAACCGGTAGCTTCCGGCCGTATAAGGCTTCCGCCCCAATTCAGGCTTTTACCCGTAAGGACACCGGTAAACTCATTACGCAATCTTTTATATTGCCCGAACATATACCCTATCTCGCGTCCGCCTACCCCTATATCTCCGGCAGGGATATCGGTATTCGGGCCGATATGCCTGGATAGCTCCGTCATAAAACTCTGGCAAAACCTCATAACCTCATTATCAGACTTACCTTTAGGGTCAAAATCAGACCCCCCTTTGCCTCCACCCATAGGCAGGGTAGTAAGGCTATTCTTGAATACCTGCTCAAAAGCCAGAAACTTCAATATACCTAAGTTAACGCTGGGGTGGAAACGGATACCGCCTTTATAAGGGCCTATGGCGCTGTTCATCTCTATGCGGTATCCCCTGTTTATCCGGACCTCTCCATTATCATCTACCCAGGGGACGCGGAAGATTATTATCCTCTCCGGCTCTATCATCCTCTCCAATACCTTGGCGGCCTGATATTTAGGATTTTTATCAATAAAGGGCATTACCGACTCCGCTACCTCCCGGACTGCCTGGTGAAACTCATTCTCCCCGGGATTCTTAGCAATAACCTTAACCATAAAATCTTCGATCTTCTTTGACATTTTTCCTCCCTTTAAACAAAAAAAGGCATACTTTACCTTATATAAAGGTAAAGACGCCTTTGTCCTTACAAATATTATTTAAATAATAACATATCGGCCGAAGTTGTCAAGGGTTTTATGGCAGGGGGGGGAACCTATTTAAGGATGGATTTTATCTGATGATAGAGGGACTGCTTTATTATCCCTTCTGTCTTCTTAATATCCCCGGTAAGCAGGATTATTCTCGCCTCCGGCTTTATATCGCGTATCTTTGAATACAACTCTACCCCGCTCATATCCCTAAGGGATATATCCGATAATATCAGGTCAAAATTCCTCTCGGTTACCAATTTTAATGCCCCCTCCCCTGTCTCGGAGATCATGACATTGTAATCCTGCAATAATTTACTGAAAAAATTGGAGACAGGCTCATCAGACTCTACTATCAGGATATTTATGATATCATCCGGGTATTTCTCCCTTATAAAGTCCTCAAGGATCACGATTATCTCTTTGATCTCAAAAGGCTTGGTGATAAAGGCCTCTATCTTCTCTCCCTCTATCGCTTTTAACAGGCCATCCAATGAGTACCCGGTCATCATCACGTACTTTGATTCAGGGGATATCTTTTTTAGTTCCCTGAAAGTCTGGACGCCGTCTACCCCGGGGAGCCTGACATCCAGGAAGAAGATATCAAACTCCTCTTTCTTTGCCATCTCTATGGCTTTTTTCCCGCTCTCCGCGGCCCTGACCACTAAACCCTCAAGGCTCAAAAGCCTGATCAAAAAATCCCTGATAATCCTTTCGTCATCTACCACAAGGACCTTTACCGACTTTTTATAAACCATCTGCCCGCCTCTCCCCTGCGCCCTATTTATTCCTGCCTTTGACAGTTACGGTATCGCGGTATTCGGATGGGGTAAAACCAGTGACCTTCTTGAACATCTTCATAAAAGAGTTCGGGTTATGATAACCCAGCTTATAAGCGATCTTGCTTACCGGATAACTGTTCTTCTTCAATAACTGCTTGGCCGAGCTGATCCTTAACCCTAATTTATATTTGTTGAAGCTTCTCCCTGATTTTTCCTTGAATACGCGGCTCAAATATTTATAACTGAGCGATAACTCCTTTGAGAGGCTATCCAGGGAAAGGGTTTTATTGTAATTCCTTTTAATGAGGCGCCGCGCTAGACGTATTTTCTTCTCCGTTTCGCTGACCCCTTGCGCTTCCGGACGGCCGCTTGATCTTGTCAGTCTCCTGAATATATCCCTGACATCCTCTATATCAAACGGCTTTTCTATATATTCATCTGCGTGCAGGCGCAACGCCTCAATAGCGATATCCTTTGAACTGTAGGCAGTCATGACCGCGATCCTGCAATGCGCGTTCGCCTTCCTGACCTCATTAAGCAGTTCAAGGCCGTTCATATCCGGCATCATCACATCCAGGACCACAAGCTCTATATCATTAGGCCTCTTTAATATATCCAGGGCTTCTTTAGCGTTTGAAGCGGTCAGGATAACATATTCGTCAAAAGCCGTGCTGAAAATATCCCTTATATTCCTGGAATCATCAACTATGAGGATCTTCTCTCCTGCCATACCTTCTTATCCTTTCTCCCAGCCTGGCTATAACTGTATCTCTATCCGCCTAAAAAGTCAATATCCTGGTTCTGCTTTTAACTATCCTGTTTCTACTTAGGCAAAAGCGGATAATTACTCATAATAAATGAGTTCCGCTTTATATGCTGTCAGAGTTTATCAGATATATTAAGAGATTGGTCCTTTTGGGAGGGTTCTTGCGCGGGGAATATTACGGTAAAGGAGGTGCCCTCGCCTGCGGCACTTTCTACATCTATGGCCGCGCCATGCTGCTCCAGTATCCTGCGGCTGATAAAAAGGCCAAGCCCCATCCCGTCTTTCTTGGTACTCTTAAACGGCTCAAATAAAACCTTTAATCTATCAGGCGGGATACCTCTACCGCAATCACTTATAGTCACCTTAACGCGCGCAGGGGTGTGCGGGTATGATTCATTTATCAGCTCCATCCCTATATTCAACATACCGCCGTCAGGCATCGCTTCAACGGCATTAATAAGCAGGTTCAAGAACACCTGTTTTATCCTTTCGGCATCCCCCCGGATATAAAGATTCCTGTTCTTAAGAAGGTATTCCACACCCGTGCTCCCTATGGCAAGCCTGTCCTCCATTATCTTCAATGCCTCATCCATAATATCCTTTATATTCACCCTTTCCATCTTCAGCTCAAAAGGAGAGAGAAAATCGGACAACCCTTTAAACATCCGTTCGCAGCGCCCTATCTCCTCGGAGACTACGCTGCTGAACCTGTCTATGAACTTACCGTCGCGGTGTTTTTTAGAAAGCATCTGCACGAACGACTTTATCGGCGCCAGTGAATTTTTCAGTTCATGCGCCACCCACACAGTATCCTTGCCTATAGTAGAAAACCTTTTGGTTGCCTCGGCATCCTTTAACTTATCATTCAAGTCATTAAACGCCCTTATCAGTTCCCCGATCTCATCGTGCCTTTTTGTATTTATCCTATTGGCGATACCGGGCCCGGCAGTGCTCTTTACTCTCCTTAGCAGGTTTTTCAACGGATGGGCTAAAACACGCGCCATCACTACAGCCAGGATAGCCGCAATTATCTCGCTCAATATTATGATAACCCATGCCTGTATCCTCATCATCTTTGAGAAAAAATAAGCCTCATCCTGCTCCTGCCTTAAAACAATACCCCACCCCGTGCCGGAGATCGGGGCATAAGAGCTGACCCAGCGCTTACCCGCGCCATCCCATATCTCTACAGCCTCATTCCTCCCTGAAAGCACGGCAGCCACATCTTTATCCAGCGTGAAACTCTCCCCCTTCAGGATATCTTTCTTATCCGGAGAAGCAAGCAACCTTCCGTCACTTGATACCAGAAAACCCTTGCCTGTGCTGCCCAGGCTGATCTTATCAACTATATCCCATAGGCCCCTTAAATTTATATCGGCGACAAGGAACCCGCTTATCTTTCCCTTTTCCTTGACCGGGACGGCCATAGTTAAATACGGCATATGGTTATCCTCCTGGAACCTGACTGCGGAAATATATGCCTCTTCTCCTATTATCTTCCCTATCGCGCCCTCCTCTATGTGGTAATCCGGGCTCCTCCCCAGGTCAGAACCAGCGATCTGCCTTCCGGAAAGGCCAAAATGCGATACCCTGATGAAAACCGGATGTTCAAGGGCCAAACCCACCAGCATCGTCTCCTGATGCCAGGGGTCCATAGGCATGGCGCTTAATGTGGAGGCGGCGGAATAAAGTATATCTTCCGGGCGTTTCAGGAAAAGATCGATCTCTCTGGCTGATTGGGCGACGATATCCTTGTGATTATTTAAAACTGAATTGCGCACCGCGGACTGGGAATTATTCACAAAGAAGGCGCCAAGCAGGAGTATGGCTATGCTTATAGTCACAAAAAGCACGAGGGCGATCTGCACCCAGAACCTGCTGTATAATTTACTTAAGAATATACTGATAAAGGATCTTTTTATCCCGCTCATATTTTAATACCGCTCTTCTGCAGATCAAGGCCGTTATGCGAGCTCTGGCTTTGCCACATACGCCAGTAAAGCCCCCTCTTTTCCAGGAGCTTGAAGTGGCTTCCGGACTCGGCTATCCTGCCATCCTGTATGAAGATTATCCTGTCGGCGTGCGCTATGCTGGATAGGCGGTGCGCGATCACAAGGGTTGTCCTGCCGCGCATCAGGTTCCCGAATGCCTCATCTATTATAGAACGCTCGGTCTGCGAATCTACGGAAGAGGTAGCCTCATCAAGTATAAGTATTGCCGGGCCCCTCAATATCGCCCGGGCTATAGATATCCTCTGCCTCTGCCCGTAAGATAACCTCACCCCCCGTTCACCTATTTGCGTATCATAACCATGGGGCAGCTCTATGATGAACTGATGGGCATTAGCCAGTTTAGCCGCTTTGATGACTTCATCCTTAGAAGCGAGATAGTTCCCATAAAGGATATTCTCCCTTACCGTTGCCCCAAAAAGATAATCATCCTGTATGACCATGGCTATCTGAGAACGGTACCCCTCAAGTGAGAGTTCCCGCAAGTCATAGCCGTCTACCGATATTTTACCGTGCGTGGGGTCATAAAACCTAAGGAGGAGGTTTATCAGGGTGGTCTTCCCCGCCCCGCTCCTGCCGACTAAGGCTATCACCTCTGAGGGCCTGATCTGAAGGTCTATATCCGAAAGAATATTTTTGCCCCCTTCATAAGCAAAACTGACGTGGTTAAAAATTATGGCGCCTTTTAGCCCGCGCGGCATAATCGGCTCCCTGGGCTCACTTATCTTCGGCTCGGTGGCCAGGACTTCCCGTATACGGTCTAAAGAAGCGGCTGCTTCCTGATAGTAATTATTTATCGCTACCATCCTGATCACCGGATAGAAAAGGATCCCTAAATAAGAATAGAAAGCCATTAATCCACCTACAGTCAGCCCTCCCGACACCACCCGCCTTACGCCAAACCAGATAAGCGTAGCCAGCCCAAGTGAGCTTAAAAAATCGGAAGCCACATATAATAATATCCCCAGCCTGTGGCTCCTGATAACCGCCTCAAATATCTCTCTCTGTTTATAGTCAAATTTTACGGCCTCGCTCTCATTCCTTGAGAAACCGGCTACTACCCGTATCCCGTTTAACAGCTCGCTTATGCCGGAAGTTAACTCTGCGTACTTCTCTCTTACCGCGGCGTGTTTCTCTTTTAAAACAGGGGACAGCTTCAGAAATGTCAGCCCAAACAAAGGCAGGTAGAGAACGGAAACTAAAGTCAGCCTCCAGTCCAGGAACATAAGGATTGCCAGGACAAAGAAAATATTAAAGAAGGAATAAATAAAATCAATAGCGCCTCCGAAAAGGAAATCCTTTATGCTCTCTACGTCGGATATTATCCCCGAGATGATCTTGCCTTTAGGCGTGTTTTCTATATAGTGGACGGAGAGCATTTGCAGGTGCCAGTAAAGCTTATTGCGCAGTTTCAGGACCACCTTCTCCCCGACAAAAGCAGCAAGGTATTCGCGCATATAACCGAAATAAGACTTAAGGATAAAGACCAGGATGAGGCCCAGGATCAGCATATTTAACAGGTAAAGGTCTCCCCGCGCCACCACCTCATCTATTATCACCTTTACCGCCCAGGGAAATGCCAGGCCGCACAGATTCGCCAGGAGTATGGACAGAAAAGCAAATATTATCTTATTGCGGTAAGGTAAAAGCAGCGGTAATAAGATCCTGTTATCTTTCATCGCTATCCCTTTTTAAGCAGGAGCTCATATTCCAATTTGATCAGCTCCGGGACAATACGGTCAAGATACCCCCGTTTACAGGCAAGCCCGTAAAGATCGTTGTTCTCCACATAAGAGAAGAAACGGCATCCCCCCTGGCACATAGGTATATACGGGCAATCTTGAGGGCACCTGTTCCAGGCGTCAATATTAAGGAACTTCCCGTGGTTTGAATTAAACTCCTCTTCACGCACATCCCCCACGGAAAACTCCGGATACCCCAGGAAAGAGTTGCATTTATATATTATGCCTTTAGGGTCTATAGTGACCCCCGCATCCTGCATAAACAGGGGGCAGGCATTGATAGCAAGGTCGCTTTTAACCTTGACCCCGCGGCGCATTAATTCTTTTTTCAACATGATCGTTTCATTAAATAACCCGTTCTCTCCGATAAAAGATGAACATTCGGATAATTCAATCGCCTTCGGGTTATCCTTTGGCCCCAGCCTGGGGACTATGGGGGCAAAACCAATACTGCTTAAACGATGGAGGAGCCCCTCCTCCTCCAGGTAATCAAGTAAACGCAGCACCCCGGGGAAACTCTCGCGGTCAAAGTTACCCACCACCCCTATATTCACTTTATGTATAATGCTTTTAATATTGCTGATGATCTTATCAAATGTCCCGGAGCCGTCCATATATGGGCGCTTACTGTTATGCGTCTCCCTGTCGCCGTCAATAGTCACGCGCACCTCTTTCAGCCCCAAAGGCGCCAATTTATCCGCAAGGGCTGACCCCATCAGGCTGCCGTTAGTAATTATACTGAACGCGAAACTGATACCCTCCTTATCCGCCCACTCCCGCATCCTTTGGGATATATCGTATATAGGCCCGGGGTTCAATAACGGTTCTCCGCCGTAGAAAACAAGAAAAACACTTTTTAATCCTTTTTTTCTTACCCGCTTTATCAACCATTCAACTATCAGGGAGCTTGTCTCCTTATCCAGGAACACCCTTTCTTTCACGGACTCCTCAAAACAATAAACGCACCTGAAATTACAGCTGTATGTAGTAAGTATGGTAGCTTCAAAGGCGAGGCCGCCGCATTCATATTTCAGCTGCCCGAAAAAATCATCCAGCTTGGCATCCTCCTCTTCTTTATCGGAGGCAATAATACCGTTACTTTTTAAGGCGTTTATATTCTCCTCTATCCTTGGCTTAAGGATACCTGATACTGCTGACGCATACAGGTCATCCCTAAACCCTTTATCTATCTTTAATAAAGCCTGGGTGCGACTGTTGAATAAAAGATAATCCCCTTCCCGCGGATGATCTTTTACCCATATATTGAATCTGGATAATCTCATACTAACAAAACCCCTTGCCTCCTTGCGGGCGTGCCGCAACCGCTCTGGCGCGGCACACCCACAAAAGAAGACTCTTTAATAGTTAACTACCTTAATGCGTGCGATAACCCATAGTGCCCGCGGGGAAACAGCATCCACGCGGGGTTGCTTCAGAAACTACCTCTGACCCATATCTGATAACCTCCATCCTCTATCACCTCCTTTCCCTTTGATATATTCCTCTCTCATAGACCAATCCTTTAAAGTATAAAAGGGCATACTTAAAGTAAACAGTTCATCGGCATACCTGAATTTAGAGGAAATAACATGGAAATGAAAAGGATAATAAAGAAAAAGCGCTGGCTGGTCTTTATAAATAAAACTGTGTATCTCCTTATATATCCACTCCTTCTTCCCCTTGTTCTGTGTGGTTCTCCCCAAAGAAAAATATCTTTCTACCTCCGGATTCTTATATGCCCAGAGATTATCCACCCTTCCTGTTGTCTGTTTATACCAATCTATCCCTATTTCATCAGGATCTACTCCGGCTAACAATAATCTTAATTGGCCAGACAATTTATTCTGCTCTAAAAAATCATCAGTTAATTGGCTCTCATTATTATATAAGTGCAAAACAAGTTTTATGCCTGCTTCCTGTAACTGCTGTCTTAATAACATACCCATACGATGGTATACCTGATTACGGCTATCTATTAAAACGCGTATCTCTAACTGCTCGCTACCCTTCTCTAATATCCCATCCTTATCACTATCACTCCACCCTGCCTCCCTTAACAGCGCCTCTGCCTTTTTAAGGTTGAATTCAAAGGGTTTTACCTGCGAGTTAAATCCGATTGAGCCGGGATAAAATGGGCTATTACACTCTACCCCATACCCAAAGGCTATCTGCTTTATCAGGCTCTCCCTGTCTATACTATGGGCGACCGCCTCCCTAACGCTCCTATCCGCCAATATCGGGTCATCAGGATTATAAACAACAGCATAATAGTAATCTATTGGTAAAACATATGCCTTAAATGCCGGGTCATCCTTTAACACCTCATAATCCTCCCTTTCAATGAATAATGCGAGGTCTACCTCCTGGCGCATCAACTTTGCCCATAACTGGCGCGCGTCCCCACAAGAGCGCACAACGATCTTATCTAAATAAGGCCTTCCTTCATAATAATCCGGGTTATACTCCAGAGTGATCTGTCCATCCTTATCATACCCTTTGAAACGGAATGGGCCCGTGCCCACAGGGTGGGAATTAAAAGGGTCGCCTCTTAGGTCTCTGCTCTCTAAAATATGCCGAGGGAGTATCTCTCTTATCAGCTTATAGATAAAGGAGGGAGATGGTTCATTTAAAACCACCTGAAAGGTATATGGGGCAGCGGCCCTGGACTCTTTTACTAATTGTAATAAGGGGCGAAAGGGAGAGCCTAACCGCGGGTCAGTGAGCTTATCAAAGGTGAACTTTACATCTTCGGCAGTGCACTCTACTCCGTCGTGAAAGCGCACGCCTTTTCTCAAATAGAAAGTATATACGCGCCCGTCAGGGGAGATATCCCAGCTTTTTGCCAGGTCGGCTTCGATCTCTCCCCTGGAGTTCCACCTGACCAGCGTATTGAAAAGTAATGACTGTAATGATATCGAGATACTTTGCGTGGTAAAAAGAGGATTTATGGCGGTTGGCCTATGGCAGGTGCCCCAGACCAGTGTCCCCCCGTAAGGCCTATCTTCGGGGAAGGCCTCCGGAGTAAGGATTATAACAAATAATACGGCCGTGAACAGATAAGTTAATATCCTGCGCATCAATCTACCATTTTAAAGTTAATCCTCCTTCAAAGTATCGCTGGGGTGCGGGATAATAATAATCAGACCAGTATTTACTGTTATTAAGATTATATATATTAAGGAAAACTCCGATATTCTTCCAATCCCGGGATACCTTAAAGTCTAAGAGCATCTTGCGGTCATTGGACTCATATGAGGCAGGCTCATTCCAGCGGTTATAGTAACCTAAGAGAGAAAACATAAGGCCCTTCTTATTCTTATATTCCAGGGCCAGGTTAAAGCTCTGGCGCGGCTTACCCCCTCCCCTTACAGTCTCTTTCGTGCTTCTATCCTCTATATCATTAAACGCTGCGGCTGCGGTAAAATGCAGCTCCTCAAATATCCTTAATCTGCCCTCAAGCCCCGCGCCCTGCCTCCTGAACTTCTGAAAGTTCTTCATATAAGTCTGGCCTGCGTCATTCTCAAAGCTGCTTATCGCTTCCTTTACTTCCGAACGGTAAACAGAGAATTTACACCAAAGGCGGGAAGAAAGCTCACTTTCAATACCTGCCTCATAAACCCATGCGCGTTCAGGGCCAAGTTCAGGATTAGCTATTAGGCTGCCATACTGATTGAACTTCCACAATAAAGGGGGGGCATTAAAGGCGCGCGCAACAGCAAACCTTGCTGTAGTCCCCGGCATATTCTTAAAATGATACGCGGCTCCTAATGAAGGGCTTGCCTCCTCGCCAAACTCACTATTATAGTCATAACGTAAACCCGCGTTCAGGTCCCACCTCCCAAGTTTCAGCGCGTAATTCGCATAAGGCGCGTATAACCTTACTGACTTAGCCTTACTCAAATAAGCCGAGGATTTAAGTGAATCATTATCAAAGTCGGCTCCCATCACAAGAAGGCCATCCTCGCGAAAACGCGTGTTCGTATTAATGCTCAACTGATAAAGTGCATCCTTATTCCTGTTCAGAGGCTGCGCTAAAACGAGGTTATCCACGGAATTATAATCTTTTGTAACGATATCCTTGCGAAAATGCTTGAACTCAACCCTTGCTTCAGTAGCTCCCAGGTCATTCTCCCAGCCCACCTTTCCGTAACGGTCGCGGTAAGGTTGCGATTGCCAGGCCCCGTCAGGAAAGCGTCCGCTGTTTACCTCTGCCCCGGAGTAACCAAAGGAAGCTATCATCCTGCCGGCGCCTTCCATATCATATGAGAGTTTCCCATAAGCCTTCTTCTCAAAAACATCATCCCTTGGCCCGCTTCCTCCTGATTCCATATAGCTGGAGAAAACATAATAACCCAACCTTTCTAATTTACCGGATAACTCCGCGCTCTCCTTCTGGGTGCGGAACTCGGCGAAGGAAACAGTTACGCTGCCTTTAGGGGCCAGCGTGGTTCCCGTATCTTTGGTAATAATATTTATCACCCCGCCTAACCCGGAACCCCACAGGCTTGAAGCAGGCCCCTTGATCACCTCTATCCTTTCAATATTCTCTAACGGGAACTCTGCCGGGTTGACCTGTCCCGATGACTGCGTGTTCAAAGGTATGCCGTCTATCATCACCCTTACCTGGCGGGAATCAGAGCCCTGTATACTTATGGAGGTCGCCCTGCCGAACCCGCGGCCGGGCGGTATATCCACGCCGGGTATATAATTCAATACCTCACTTAAGTTCCTGGCGGGTAATTCTTTTATCTGTTCTGAAGTGACCACGATAATATTTTCGGTGGCGCGCGATAAACTGCTTCCTGCCCTGCGGTTAGTTACTACTATCCTCTCTAATCCCATACCATCTTCGGAAGATAAATTATCTTCCGCCTTAAGCTCGCTAAGCCCGCATATGAAGAGAAGGGCGATTATCAGATAACGCGCGAAAGCCAATATTATCTCCTGCCTGAAGCTGATACCATCTTTTTAATACGGGAATTTATCTTAAGCTTAACCAGCCCCTCAAGCGGAAGCGGCATAGTCAGGGACCAGTTCTTACTGCTGATACTCCCGGGGGTATTTATCCTGTAGCCGTAAGGGTCACCTTTGAATATACCGGACAGGTATAACCAGTCTATCATCAACTGAACAGAGAATACGGCCCTGGTATCAAGGGATAACTTTAATGCCGCCTCTACGGCCTGTTTATCCGCTGACTCCCTCATCTCGCCGGGGAGGCGAAGCTGCTTCCATAGCTTATTTTTCTCTGCGTAGGTGTTCACATACATATCTATAAAATCGGTTACCTCATCCTTCTTCTTACCCAAAACAGATACCAGGATATCGGGGGAGCTCACTTTATCAAGCCAGCGCAGCCTTCCGTGCCTTGAGCGCCCGGCATCAAAAAGGCGCTTCTTTATGGCGCTATAATCTATCCCGCGTTCAGAACACTTTCTTATGAAAAGCGCCTCATCCACGGTCCCCGCTTCATTCTCCCACCATGCGGGCCAGTTCGTAGTGTCATGAGTGGATAACATCGTTACCGATAGTCCGCGGTAATCCGAGGGGGGTAAAAAATCGTGTTTCACGTTCCAGTCCTTCGTCCAGCGCTGGACGTCATTACCCGGGATACCGAACTCCCCAAGTACCTGCGGGCATATCTTCGGTATTACACCTAAATCCTCGGCGCATAAGATCATCTTCGTGCTTTGAAGCATCACCGACAGTATATCCCTGCCGTGCTTCTCCCACTTATTTTCATCGCGCGGGTCAAACGAACCATTCAGGCCCTGGTTCTCCTGTGGCTCATTCCAGGGTATGCTCCAGATACGGAATATACCGACTACATGGTCTATCCTCAATATATCGTAAAACTCCTGCGCTGCCTTAAGCTTTTCTTTCAGGTACCCGTAGCCGTCTGCCGCTACCCTCTCCCAGTTATAGGTAGGCATACCCCAGCGCTGGCCTTTAGCGCAATACATATCAGGCGGAGCCCCGGAGGCAAAATCAAGTTTAAAGAATTCCGGGTGCGCCCATACATCCGCGCTGTCACGGGAAACAAGAAGCGGCAGGTCCCCTTTTAAGAGGATATTCTTTGAAGCGGCGTATCTTTTGGCGTCTTTAAGCTGTTTGTAAAGTACCTGCTGCACCCATATATGGAAAAGGACCTCCTTATCGTGGTCCCTGCGAAATGACTTAAGCGCGTCAGCGTTACGGTACTTATATTTATCTTCCCACTCATACCATGGCGCTCCTGCGTGAAAATCCCTTATCGCCTTGAACAACGCGAAATCTTCCAGCCAATAACTGTTATCCGCGCAGAAGGCCCCGGCCTCTTTATAAAGATCATCATACCCTGAAAGGAATATGGCCCAAAGCAGATCAAGTTTCGCTCTCTTTATCTTATAGTCTATATGGGGTTTACCGGGAGGGAACTCTTCTTTTAACTGTTTGATCCTTGCCTTTATCGCGGGCCTGCTGGTTGCAGGTAACTCTTCTAAGGATATGTACGCCGGCTCAAGGGCAAAGGAACTGATAGAATCATAAGGACAGAAAAGGGAGCCGAGTTCATTTAAAGGAAGGAGCTGGAGTATGGAGTTGCCGCTTACCCGGACCCAGTCTATTAATAAGTTCAGGTCCCTGAAATCTCCTATACCTGTGCTGTTTTTGGAATAAACGGAAAAAAGGGGAGCGAGTACGCCGGCCCTTTTATGCATGCCGGCCTTCAACCACTTGTCTGCGGAGGGGGTCCGCGAAAGAAGTTCTTTCAAGTTTTCCTCAGGCATATTGAACCAGGGGTAAAACTTTATATCACGATATCAGGATCTCTTGTTCTTTATATCCTTGGCGAGTATAACCGCTTCGGCGACCTCGCGCATAGTTTTACGCTTATCCATGCTTTGCTTCTGGATCAATCTGTAGGCCTCCGAAGGCAGGATATTCGCTTCCTGGGAAAGGATATCTTTGGCGCGCTCAACGAGCTTACGGGTAAGGAGGGCTTCTTCTGCGCTGCGAGCGCGCAGGTCCAGCTCCGCGTTCTCTATAGCCACAGCTGCCTGGTTAGCCAGGGTGCTTAAAACCTCCAGTTCAGAACCGGTAAACTCATGTTTCCTGGAAGTATAACAGTTGAGAACTCCGATAACCCTCCCCTTGACTGTTAAAGGGACGCTCGCCAAAGAACATAACCCTTCTTTTTTAGCGATATCCCGGCTCAAATAACGGCTATCCTGCTTAACGTCAAGTACGTATATAGGGCTATTATTTTTTGCCACCAATCCCGCGATACCCTCTCCTAATTTTATATTCGGCTTCTTATTGTATGCCTCGGAGATGGATTGTGTGGCACGCACCACAAGCTCTTTACCTTCCGGGTCAAGCAGCATAAGTGACGAAACCTTAGAGTTCATTATTTCAGCGGTAACATTAACGATCAGGCGCAGGAGTTCCTCAAGATATAAACCCGAAGTAATAAGGTTAGCCACCTTGGCAAGCGCTCCTATCTGCTTCAAATAAACCTGGTAGGTTTCTTTCTTCTTAGGCATTTAAATGAGCACATAACTTACGAATGCGACAGCATGAGTAAGTTATAAGTGCGAATTTACACCCTTCCTTATTAAGAACTGTAAGCGGTGTTAAATGAGCACATAACTTACGAACACGTTAGTGTGAATAAGTTGTTTGGGCGAATTTACACCCTTCCTTACTAACAACCACA
>JBAZEH010000009.1:0-44682 GCA_041653955.1 Candidatus Omnitrophota bacterium
TAAAGATCTCGGCCACTAAAACCTGGGTAATAGTAATACACAAGGCTGCCAACTCGATCCCCTGGAGGCCTAAATATATCCCTAAAAGCAGGGCAAAAACCCCCAGCATGAAAATGATGCGCATATTCCGGTGATAAAAAAACAAGAAAACGATCCCTTTTACCGCCAGCTTTACGCTGCCCAGGAAACCCCGCAACCCGAATATCTTACGGAATACTTTTGTGCGCGCCACTTTATTTCTTCCTGTATGAATCAAGAAAAGAATCGCAGTATATCTGTTTATTCAATATCAACTCCGCCGTGATAGCGGCATCCAGCAATTCCTTATCAAGCGGGTCGAGTATCGCGGCATCCAGCCCGAAAGCCGCTGCCATGGTAAGAAAGATGCGGTTAACCAGGCTGCGCACGCATGTGCCCTGCGATACGTTGCTTAACCCTACTATGCTTTTAGGCGCCGGATCGGATATTATCTTAAAATCGCGTATCGTCTCCAGGATATCTATCATCTGCGCCTGCGCCACATTAACAGGAAGAACTATCGGGTCAAGGTAAAGTTCATCGACAGGAAAATCCTGCTCGCTACAGGCGGCTACTATCGTTGCGGCCATCTCTAATCTCTGGTCTTTATTTTGCGGGATCCCTTTTGCGCTGATAGTCAATCCTATAAGCCCGGCGTTATATCTTTTGGCAAGAGGCACTAACACGCCTAATTTTTCCGGGTCGGAGGTAGTGGAATTTATGATCGCCTTATTTTTTACGGCCTTAAGGCCCGCTTCTATGACCTGAGGCTTGCTTGAATCCAAGGCAAGCGGCTTATCCGTTACTTCCTGTATGGAATGAACCAGCCATTGGATATCATTAACGGGATCGCGCGATACCGGGCCGCAATTCACATCGAGGGCATCCGCTCCGGCATTGATCTGGTCAAGCGCGCACTTCTGTATGGCTGACTTATCCCTGCTTTTCAGCGCGTTGGCTATATTCTTATACATCCCGTTTATCAGTTCACCGATTATGAACATCTTCTACCTCACAGCTTATTTAATCAACTCTTCTATATATTTGTTTGTTTTCTCTGCCGCGAGCGGGTGCCTCATCACCAGGATATCCGCCCCGGATTGTATAAGGGCGGCCGCGGTCAGTGCTTCCCAGGCTACCCCGCGTTCTGCCTCGGGGCCCCAGGCAGGGAATTCATCTATTGAAGCCTTCGCCTCTTTCGCGCGCCAGGCCTCCTGCCCCACAAAACAGATAAAAGGAGATGACATCATTTTGTCTCCGGATAAAGCCGCCAGCCTCGCGCGCTCCATAATGGAATAAGCGTACTCCAAGCCGTATCCTAACGCTCCTATGGTAGGATCTATAACTATGCGTTCCAAAGGCAGGCCCATATCGGATATCAATATATTCAGCTGTTTGGCGATATTTATATCAATGGGTGATTCCGCGATGATATTATGCCCGTCGGCGAGGACTGCCGCGGTTAAGGTCTTATAGTTATCCTGCACAGCGCTTCCTATAAGGCACCTTTCTCCTTTTGCGGCTTCGCAGCAGGCAGGGATAACAAGATTATCCTTGGTATCATCCCCGGAACCTAAAATGATCAAAGGCACATCCACTTTTTTTAATAGCTCGCCGATAAACTTGGCCTCTTCATCCGGGCCCCTGTCCCCTAAATCCGGGTGCGCCCCCTGCAATCTTACGCAAAGCAATTCCGCTTTATGTTTCTTTACGCATTCCTGCGCCCACGCAAAAGGATCGTTGAATATCCCGGCATAAGCCTTATTTAAGGCCTGCGGCCAGTCAGAAGGAGCGACATCCCATACCTCAAAAGCTATCACCGGCTTATAAGGTATCGCACCCTCCCTAAAAAGAAAGGGCAATGTCGCTTCTCCTCCTATCTTAACGGACCTGGAGCGCGTCCCACCCTCCTCTTTAGTTGCGCCTATATTTACTACGGATACGCTGCCCGACCACTTCTCCAACATTAATTCCTGAGCCATATCTTATCTCCTATTTTACGCAAAGCAGTAAGACTTGATGCATCCTCATCCAAATCCATAAGTGAACTGCCGTTCAAACTTATCTCGGTTACCAGGGGATCCTGGGGTATATTACCTATATATTCCAACCCGATCTTATTTATCCAATCCGCCTGCGGGGCCTTGGAGCCCTTTACGATCAAAAGCTTCCTGCCGGCCTTTATATCCAACTCCTTCACCAGCTTATTTATCCTGTCAGCAGATTTTAACCCGACTATTGTCGCGTCTGAAACTACCAGCAAGGTATCGCAGGCGCGGGTTGTGCGCCGGGAAAGATGCTCTAATCCGGCTTCATTATCTATGACCACATAGTCGTAATCTTTAATCAGCTTTCCCGCTGCGCTCCTCAAGAGATTATTTACGTAACAATAACATCCCGGGCCTTCGGGCCTTCCCATAGCCAGCAGGTCAAAACCATCCCCCTCAGTTATGGAAGTATGTATCTGATATTCAATGAACGAGTCTTTAGAGACCCCCGCAGGTATATTCTCCGGATGCCGCGATATACCGTCTAATATCGAACCGACGGTATCTTTCAGCTCGGCCCCCAACACTTCAGCCAGGTTATTGTTAGGATCGGCATCTAACGCCAATATTGAACCTGCCTTCTTCTCCTTGAGCATCTTGACTATAAGGGCGGCCAGGGTAGTTTTGCCTGTCCCGCCTTTTCCGGCTATAGCGATCACATAACCCATATTTTATTTTACGCTTGGGAATTTACTTAAGTCCGTATGCGGAAAGAACAGCGCTGCCATATATTCTTCCATATACCCTGGGTCTACCGATAATTCAAAATAAGTGATCTTTCCGGCGATCTCATCCGCCTTCTTCATCGCTTCATGCGATAAAAGTATCTGACGCGCTCCGGCCAGAGAGCTATTCCCTACAAAAACGAATTTTAACCTCTCTATGTCTGGAAGTAACCCTATGCTAACGGCGTTATCCACGTCAATAGAGGTGCCGAACCCTCCGGCAATAAAAACCTTCTTTATCTGCGAAAAATCCAGCCCCATATACCTGACCAGGGCTGAAGTGGCTGAATATATCGCCGCCTTTGCCCGTTTTATATTCTCTATATCGGCTTCGGTGATCACTATATCCGAGTTAGAATCAGCCTCGTCCCTGAATGCTACAACAAACTCCTGGCCATATTCCCCCTGGCGCACGCGTTTATTTCTTACCGCCTTTATCTTACCGCTCTTATCCAATAGCCCGGCGCCAAGCATCTGGGCGATTATATCTATATATCCGGAACCGCATATGCCGCGCGGTTTGGCGTCCGCGATAGTGTTGTAAGTGACATTATAATCTTTTGGCGTGATCTTTGCCTTTTGTATTGCCCCATGGCTTGAGCGCATGCCGCAGGCGACCCCCGACCCCTCAAAGGCAGGGCCAGCGGAAGCGGCGGCAGAGATCAGGAAATCTTTATTCCCTAATACTATCTCTCCGTTCGTCCCTACATCAATAAGGATACTTAATTCTTCGGAACTATCCATGCCGCAAGATAATACCCCCGCCGTAATATCGCCGCCTACATAGCTGGAGACTCCCGGGACACACGATAAAAGCCCCCGCGGGTTTATTTTGATACCCGCCTCAGCCGCGCGGATAGCCGGGACAAAATTCGCCACCGGCACATATGGTTCCCTGCGGATATAGGTCGGGTCTACGCGCAATAACAGATGCGCCATAGTGGTATTTCCAGCGCACAAGACACAACTTACATCATTAAGGTCAATATTGTGTTCGCCTATTAATTCATGGATCATCTGATTTATACCGTCAATTACCGCGTGATGAAGTTTCTCTAAGCCATCCTGCTCTTTCGCGTATATGATCCGCGTAATGATATCGCTTCCAAAAGCAGCCTGTTTATTATAGGCAGCCCTGGTCCCGATAACCTTCTTGCTGTTTAAGTCTACTAATTGCACGGATATAGTTGTAGTGCCTATATCAAGGGCTGCCCCGTAATTTTTATTTTCAGTATTCCCGGGCTCAATAAGGACTATTTCGGTAGTGCCGTTCCTTTTACCTAAAGTCACGGTGACCTTCCAGTCAGAGGCCCTTAATAATTCTCCCAATCTCCTGATATTGGTCAGGCCGGTCTGCATTACAGTTATATCCTGGATACTGCGTATCTGACGGTATAACCTTTCCAGGTCGCTGATCTTATCGTCAAGGCCCGGAACCGGCAGCTCCAGGTAAAGTTTAGTGGCTAAAGGGGAATGCGTGAATAGTTTCTCGCCCGTAATAGGCCCGGCAGGCTCTATCTCTTCCGACTCAGAATAAAGCCCTTTAAGCCTAAGCTCCATCTCTTCCGGGGTCAACTTCTCAAGGCCAAGCCTGGACTCAGGCGGGATCTCTACCTCCAGGTCTCCCTGTATAGTAGTCATGCAGGCAAGATGAACCCCTCTCTTCCTTTCCTCAACGCTTATCCTTCCTGTCGGCTGGGTAAAAACTTCGCCTTTTCTTAAGATCACTTTACACCGGCCGCAAACCCCATCCCCTCCGCAGCTGGTATTGATATAAACACCCGCGGATATGGCGGCAGAAAGAATAGTCTTATCCTTCTCCACCTCTATGCTCTTATTATCCGGATAAAATGTAACCTTGAATTTTTCCATCTCTCCTAATAATGAGGGACGCCGAAGAAGTCCCTAAAGGTTTTTGAGGAAGCTGGGGATGCCGGCGGCTTCCTTGGGCCCGACCATTATCTGCCAACCGGTCTTATCCTCCAGGTCTCCGCTTAGCACCGCGACATATCCGGGGATGATCATCCGCTTATGCGAGACCGCGTCTTTTACCGCGAATTTATCTATTGAATCGGCTATCTTGTCAGGGGTAAATTTTTCAGCAGCCCAGGCAGTAAGGACCGACATACCCTCTGTATCCACGCTCACTATATAAGCGGGGATCTTGCTCGCCTCTACCTCCCCTAATACGGTATAATATGACAATGAAAAATTAGTGGTCACTAAAACAGGGGAATCATTGGTCACAGCCCCCACAGGGTAAAGCTTGGGTTCTATCTGTAACGGTTTTTGCGGGTCGGTGTATATATTCTGCCTTAAAGTTAAAAGCGAAAGCGCCTGCCACGGCTCTACGCCCGAGACCAGGATGAGCCCTGCATATTTTGAAATATATGTAGCTGCCTCCATTACCTCTTCGTAAGGGTCCTTCGTATCTACTATAGTAAGCACAGGATAACCGAGGCTGCGGTTAGACTTCTTAAGCGCCTGCCTCCTGATCTGTGTTAAGTCCCATATTTTATCCTTAAGCGGCTTCCTGCCTGTATCAATAACTATATCACTCACCCCCAGGCTGTTTAATTCCTTAGTCAGGGTAGAAAGGGAATCCGGGTCCGCGGCTGAAGCAGCCAGGGGCACATCAAACTCTTTTGCCAGCTTAGAAAGCTCTGCCGCGTTCTCTTTTGTCGCGCTGTATATTAAGGGTTTTCTTGAGGCGGCTATATTTAAGGCCTCACGTAAAGCCGCAGGATCAGAGCTCATCAAAACAATAGCCAGGCGCGTATTCTCCGCCACTATCCGGACTGCCTCAGCGAATTTTCCCTTATCCGCGTTATTTTTAACAGCTACCGCGTTCACGTTCAGCTCCTGGCCTACACGTTCAAACCGGAGTTGATTTATCCTGTTTATCTTCTGCTTTATAAGATCGGCCGCGTTAATATCTTCAATAATAAAGCCCAATCCCGCAGGGTGGTAAAACTTCTCTTCGTGGCGAAAAAGCACTGTCTCATTGCCCATCTCTAATTTATTATCACCTTCGCCCAGTGTAACTAATTTTATCGGCGGCTGGGAAGATGCCTCCAGCGCCTTCTTGGCATCATCGCTAAGATGAGGGCATTTATCTACGCTCACCGCCTTTTTGGCAAGCTGCATGGCAAAAGCAAGACAGGTAACAAAACCGCATTCGCGGCAATTAGTCTTAGGTAAAAGCTTATAGATATCTAAACCTGAAAGCGCCATTATCTACTCTCCTTTTAATATGGCAAGCTGCGCCGGTAATTTCTCTTATTTATTTATAAGGCCCGCGAAATACCCGGCCCCGAAACCATTATCAATATTGACCACGGTAACCCCTGCCGAACAACAGTTAAGCATAGTTAACAGCGCGGATAGCCCTGCGAAATTAGCTCCATACCCGCAGCTGGTGGGGACCGCTATTACCGGAGAACTTACCAGGCCGCTCACAATGCTCGCTAAGGCCCCCTCCATCCCCGCCACCACGATAACCACCTTCGCCTTTCTGATAAGGCCTATATTATTCATCAGGCGGTGCACCCCGGCAACCCCCACGTCGTATAATTTAACCACGCGGTTACCCATGATCTCCAGGGTTACCGCCGCTTCTTCAGCGACAGGCATATCCGAAGTGCCGGCGGAGATGACCGCGACGAGCCCTTTCCCCGGGCTCGCGGCCTTCTTAACAAGATAACCTATCCTGGCCGCGGCATTATATTTTAATTTCGGGAAAGACCTTTTCAAATACCTGAACTTATCTGCGTCAAGCCTGGTAAATAAAATATCCTGCTTATTCCCGGATAATTCATGCGCTATGCGCTTTAATTGCTCCCTGGTCTTCCCCGGTGAATATATAACCTCGGAGTATCCGCGGCGCTCCTTCCTGTCAATATCAATATTAACAAAGCCCTTCTGGCAAAAAATATCCTTATGTTTCATTTTAATAAAGATTGCGTGCGGCTGGTTACGGGCCGAACTAATATTCCTGAAATATAATAACCAGTACGAGCGATATGATCAGCGCGGCTAATATGTAGAAATCATTAAAATAGAAAAAATCACTAACCCTGTCTTTTAAGGTAAGTTTGCGCGGGGCATCGGCCTTATGCTTATGCGTAACATGCTTAAAGGTATTCTTGAAATCGGCTATCTGTTCCTGTTTGAACCTTAGATATACCCCCCCGACCCTGTATGCCTCAAGCTGCTTGTTCTCTACAAGGTCCATCACTTCTTTTTCGGAGATGTCCAGGGCCAAAGACACATCCCTTACGGTCAATAGTTTTTCAGACATAGAATTTTATCTACTTTCCTACTTTGCCGGAAGCGACCCATGAATCAATGGTCTTCCTTTCAAACCGCCAGCCGCTGCCTTCTTTTAACCCGGGCATCTTCCCTGAATTTGCCCACTCCATAATAGAATTAAGGTCTACCTCTAAATAATGAGCGAGTTCTTCCGAGCTCATAAAATCATGCAGCATATAACATCTTCCTTCAAGGACGGCCCCCTCGGCGACATTCAATTTAGCCGGGTATATATCGCCTTCCACTACCGCTGAAGGAAGAAGTGTCAAGCGTTCCTTGGCTACTATTTTGCCCTTTACCTTGCCGTCAATTATTATATTATCTCCGTTGATATCCGCCAGGACAACAGCCGTGGGGGCGATAGTGAGGTTTCCTTTCGTCTGCAGGTTGCCTTCAAATTTACCGTTTATGCGCAGGTTAACGGCATCTTTAAAGACCAGGTTACCCTGCATAGCCACATCAACATCCAGGATCTTCTCCTCTATCTTCTTTTTAAATGCCATTACCGTACCTCCTTTTTAATGTTCATCCCCGCTCTTCTTTGCCAAGTATTACCTTCTCAATATACCTAAGGCAGAAAAGGGTCACCAGTGCCAGCGCGGTAGCAAAGACGGCTGCCTTGTAAAACCCGCAGCCCGTAGCAAGCCCTATACCCGCGACTACCCATAAACTGGCAGCGGTAGTAAGGCCTCTTATGCCCTCCTGCTCGCGTATAATAGTTCCCGCTCCAAGAAAACCTATACCCGTGATCACTCCCGCGGCGATACGCGCCGGATCCAGCGGGGTTTCATTTTTATATATATCAAAAATGTACAGCGATGTCAACATTATAAGGCACGAACCCAGGCTGACCAGGATATGGGTGCGCAGGCCCGCTGTCCTGCGATGCACCTGGCGCTCTAATCCTATGAAACCGCTTAAAAGAAGCGCCAAAACCAAACGCGTAATGATCTCTATATCACTAAGCATCTTCCCCTGCCCTCCTTTTAGTTACCCGCTATATTCAGCTCCAAACCTGACCTGTGTCCTTTTTTAAAAAGGCTATAACCGAGCCCCGCGACCATCGCGGCATTATCAAGGCAGAATGACAGCGAAGGGAAAAACAGTTCCACTCCCCTTTTTTCGCATTCAACGCGCATCTTCTCCCTTAACCTGCTGTTCGCGGCTACGCCTCCGCCGATAACAAGGCGCCTCGCCTTCTTAAGCCTGCAGGCATATAATGATTTATTGACCAGCGTATCTACGGCCGCCTCCTGGAAGGAAGCCGAGATATCGCGTATGAACCGTTTTCCTTTATGCGGATGTTTTTTCACCGCGTACAGGACAGCTGTTTTTATCCCGCTGAAACTAAAATCAAGAGGATTGTGAGTATTGGAACATCTAAAACTGAATTTGCCCGCGTCTCCTGACCTGGCCGCACGCTCGATCACCGGCCCCCCCGGATACCCCAAACCAAGTATTTTTGCCACCTTATCGAACGCCTCGCCGCAGGCATCATCAGATGTCTTCCCTAAAATATCTATCCTGTCAAGATCTCTTACGTAAAATAAAGTGGTATGCCCCCCTGATACTATAAGCGCCACAAAAGGCGCCCTTAAAGGGGAAGGGCCGAGAAAGTTCGCGTAAATATGCCCGGCGAGATGGTCCACTCCTAAAAGCGGGACCCCAAGCCCGAGGCTGAGAGATTTAGCAAACGATATACCCACAAGTAAAGAACCTGCCAAGCCAGGCCCTGCCGTAACGCTCACCAACCCCAGGTCTTTCATTTTAATGCCCGCTTCTTTCACGGCGCTGCCCGCTACACGCGAGATGCTCTCAAGATGCATCCTCGAAGCTATCTCGGGGACTACCCCGCCGTATTTCTTATGTTCCTTAAGGCTTGAGCTTACTATGCTGGAGAGGACATACTTGCCATCTTTCACCACCGAAGCGGCAGTTTCATCACATGAACTCTCTATCCCTAATACGAACATTATTTTATTAGCTCCGAAACAGGAACGAATTTATACCCTTCCTTTTCCATCTGCGGCATCATTTCGCTTAAGACCTTCAGGGTATTCCTGCGGTCATGGCCTATCCCGACCGCGTAACCGCGCGAACGGGCCTTCTTTTTTAACTGGGCCAGCTGACCTTTGATATATCCGGGATCCTCTTCATTATCCAGGAAAATATCCCTTTTCGCGAAACCTATCCCGGTTTTACCGGCGAGTGCTGAACATATGCTTTTAGAAGAAACAAAGCTGTCCAGGAAGAAAAGCCTCCTCTTCTTCAGTTCCCTGAAAACGATAGCCATTATCTTCGGGTCTTCGGTGGCTTTTGAACCCATATGGTTAGATACGCCCACGGCGTAATTGAGATCCGCGAGGTCCCGTCCAATAATATCTACTATCTCCTTTTCACTCATGGAAGTGAGGATCGTATCCTTCTCCATCCTGCATTTTTCGCGCGGCTCCATAGGCAGGTGTAATATCACTTCAAACCCCATCCTGTGCAGGCTCTCGGCAACCGGACCGGTATGGTCAAGCCCGGGCAGGACCGAAGCCGTAAAAGGATACCTTACCTGCTCAATTATATCAAGATTATCCCTGTTATACCCCCAGTCATCTATAACTATAGCTATCTTTCCTTTTATGGCCGCCGGGCGCGCGGCTTTCTTTTTCGCCGGGCGGCTCGCCCATAAATAGATAAGCATCGCGGACTCTACAATGACCAGCGGCAATAAAATAAAAGTGATAACGCGGTATGGAGGCTTCCTTCTCACTGCTTCTTATCCTCTTTTTTATAGATACGCACTGCCTTTAATATATCCACGGCTCTCATAAGCTGGTTGTCGGAAGTATACTCCTTCATATCTTCTGTATCGGCAGCTTTCTCCTTCTGTTCTATCTGCTCGAATATATCTTCCGGTTTCTGGATTGCAGAGCCCGGCTCCTGAAGAAGCTCTATCTTGCCCTCTTCTACTATGATATCGGGCACTATCCCTTTCTCGTGTATCTGCCTGCCGGACGGAGTGAAATACCTGCTCGTGGTAAGCCTTAACGCGGAACCGTCACTTAACGGCACTATAGTCTGCACAGACCCCTTACCGAATGATTTAGTGCCTAATATGATGGCCCTCTTATGGTCCTGCAGGGCCCCCGCTACGATCTCGCTTCCGGAGGCAGAGCCTTCATTTATCAATATCGCCATGGGGATATCTGTGACAGGGCGCGGCTCCCTGGAAAAAAACTCCATATTCTGGTCAGGTTTGCGGCCCTTTGTATAAACTATGAGTTTATCTTTTTCAAGGAATTTCTCGGATATCCTTACCGCGGCGTCAAGGAGCCCTCCGGGGTTGTTGCGCAGATCCAGTATAAACGCGTCCATACCCTCACGCTTAAGTTTTCCCAATGCCGCATCCATATCCTTATTCGTGCTCTCCCCGAACTCACCCAAACGCACATACCCTATATTATCCTGCAGTATCAATGCTTTCTTTATCTTGTTTACCTTGATGATATCGCGCACTATCTTGAAATCCAGGACTTTCTTTTCTGACTCCCTGAGTATGGTTATATTAACAGGTTCCCCCGGCTTGCCCCTGAGCTTCTTCACGGCATCCGTAAGCGTGATATCGCGGGTCAACTCATCACCGATCTTAACTATCCTGTCATTAGGTTTCAAGCCCGCCTTCCATGCCGGCGTCCCTTCTATGGGCGTAACTACGGTTAATAGCCCGTCCTGGATAGTTATCTCTATCCCCAGCCCTCCGAATTTCCCCTCGGTATCTACCTTCAGCTCATTATAAGTATCGGGATCCATAAACTGGCTGTGGGCATCTAAAGAAGACAACATGCCTTTAAGGGCCCCGTATATCAGCTCGCGCGGCTTTGTCTCGTCCATATAATCCGACTGTATTATAGCCAGGGTATCTGAAAAAAGCTCCACTTGCCGGTATAGTTCGTCTTTCGTCTTCTTGTCCGTTTTATCCTGCTCCGCGGCGGATAAAACAAAGGAATACGCCCCGAAAACAAGTAAAGCAAAAATCATCACAATAACAAATCTATTACGCATCCTTCAACCTCCTCCTCAATATATCCTGCACCACCTTGGGGTTCGCTTTGCCGCCGGACCTCTTCATTACCTGGCCGACAAGGAACATCACCGCGTTCTCTTTTCCGGACCTGAAAGCCTCAACAGAATTAGGATTTTCTTTTATGGTCCCCGCTATCACCTCTTCAAGCGCGGATTCATCGGAGACCTGCGCCAGGTTTTTCTCCTTTACTATGGCCGAAGCCGGCTTACCCGTAGAAAACATCTCCTCTAAAACTGATTTCCCTGTCAAATTAGATATTACCTGTTCTTTCTCAACCAATTTTATCAACTCAAGCAGGTTACTCGCCGTTATATTTGTATCCGCGATCTCCCTGTTATTAGCCGCGGCTAACGCGGCTAAAGGACCGATCAGCCAATTTGCGACAGGTTTCTTATTCCGGTCCGGCCACTCCTTGAATAACTTTTCGGCGTAAGATGCGCAGCTCTTATTAGAAACAAGTATCCTGGCTTCATATTCCGATATGCCGGGATACTCTTTTATAAAACGAATCATTTTCTCTTTAGGCAATTCCGGAATACCTTTCTTTATATCTTCTATCTTCTCCCTGCTGATCATAAAAGGCGGCAGGTCAGGCTCCGGGAAATAGCGGTAATCCATCGCCTCCTCTTTTGTGCGCATAGGAACTGTCTGAAGGCCCTTAGGGTCCCACAACCTGGTCTCCTGAAGAAGGGTCTCCCCGTTATTTAACATCCGCGCCTGGCGTTCTATCTCAAAAGTTAACGCGTCCTTCACCGCTTTAAATGAATTCATATTCTTAAGTTCTGTCTTGACCCCGAGCCCGCTTGTGCCCCGCTCTCTCAGGGAGATATTCGCGTCACAGCGCAAAGAACCTTTCTCCATATCGCAATCAGATACCTCCAGATATTCTATAATACTCTTTAAGGCTGTAAGATATTCATATGCCTCCTGGGGAGAGTTCATATCCGGTTCGCTTACTATTTCAAGGAGGGGTATCCCGGCACGGTTAAAATCCACGAGGCTCATCTCATCCTTATGTATTAACTTTCCGGCATCCTCTTCCAGGTGCACGCGCCTGATACGCACACGCTTAACGTTTTCTTCGGGCCCTATATCCAGGAACCCGGCTAAAGAAACCGGAAGGTCAAACTGCGAGATCTGATAATTCTTGGGAAGGTCAGGATAGAAATAGTTTTTGCGGTCAAATTTAGTATACTCCTGCACCCTGCAATTCAGGGCGAGCCCGACTTTTACCGCGTATTCAAGGGCGACCCGGTTTAAGACAGGAAGGCTCCCCGGAAATCCCAGGCATACAGGGCATGTCTGCGAGTTAGGTTCACTGCCGAATTCGGTAGAGCACCCGCAAAACGCCTTGGTCCTGGTATTTAAATGCACGTGGACTTCTAAACCTATAACAGCTTCATACATGGCTTATAATTTAGGTTTCATCTTATGCCAATCCGTGCCCTGCTCGTAGGCATAAGCGAGCCTGAATAATAACTCTTCATTAAATGGTTTTGCGAGTATCTGCAGCCCTACAGGCAGCCCTTTCCTGGTAAAACCGCAAGGTATGGATATCGCCGGTATGCCGGCTAAGTTTGCCGATATAGTGCATATGTCGGAAAGATACATAGCCAGAGGGTCTGCTGCCTTCTCTCCTATCTTAAAGGCAACTGTAGGCGATGTAGGCGTAACCACGCAATCAAATTCAGAGAACACCCTGTCAAAATCATTTTTTATAAGTGTTCTTACCTTAAGCGCCCGCAGGTAATACGCGTCGTAATATCCATGCGATAACGCGAATGTGCCGAGTATGATCCTTCTTTTAGCTTCATCGCCAAACCCTTCCCGGCGGGTCCCCTTATACATATCTATAAGAGCAGCCTTCGGGTCTGCCTTCCTGAAACCATATTGGACCCCGTCGAACCTTGCCAGGTTGGAGCTCGCCTCGGCAGTAGCTACGATATAATAGACCGGGATTGCGTATTGGCTGTTCGGTAGAGAAACCTGCGCGTCTTCAGCTCCCAGCTGCCTTAATTTGTTTATCGCTTCCTCTACTATCGCCTTAACCTCTTTATCAAGCCCCTGCGCGAAATATTCCCCGGGTATGCCTATCTTTACGCCTTTAGCGCCCCCCTCCAAGGCGCGCGTATAATCCGGCACAGCGATATCAACAGAAGTAGAATCAAGAGGGTCATGCCCGGAGATAGCATTCATCAGTATGGCGCTATCACGCACATCTTTGGTTAAAGGACCGATCTGGTCTAAACTGGAAGCAAAAGCTATAAGGCCATAACGCGATACCCTCCCATAGGTAGGCTTAAGGCCTACTACTCCGCAGAATGACGCCGGCTGGCGTATAGACCCGCCGGTATCAGAACCCAGCGCCATAATAGCCTCATCAGAAGCCACGGCCGAGGCAGAACCTCCGGAAGAACCCCCTGGCACGGTATCCGGATCCCAGGGATTGCGCGTAGGGCCATAACAGGAATTCTCGGTAGATGAGCCAAAAGCAAACTCATCCATATTGGTCTTTGCGGGGAATATCGTCGCCCCGGCCTCCTTCAACTTGCGGATAACAGTAGCGTCATAAGGGGGTTTAAAACCACACAGGATCTTTGAGCAACATTCCGTGTTATACCCTTTTGTACAGATATTATCTTTGATTGATACCGGCACACCCCTTAATGCAGAATCAGCCTTTCCTGTTTCTACCTGTGCTTCCAGGGCATCGGGGATCCTTACATACGCCTTATTCTTAGCATCAGCGCCCTTGATCCTCTCTTTTAAAGATTGGACGATATCCGCGGGAGTGATCTCCCCTTTATCGATCTTTACGGTGAGCTCGTGTGCGGTCAGCTTGCTTAGATCCATTATTTTAGTTTAATGCAGCGATTATTCTATTACCTTGGGAACCGCGAAAAAACTGCCTTGCCTTTTGGGAGCGTTATCCAGCGCCCTATCAGAAGGTAATGATGCGGCCGGGTTATCCTCTCTTAAGACATTGTTAACAGGCAGGATATGGCTTGTAGGAGCAATATCTTTTATGTCTACTTTTGTCAGCCTATCGATGAACTCAAGTATCTCTTTGAGTTCATGCGAAAGTTTTTCTAACTCTTTGGGGGATAAGTCAATACGCGCCAGATGAGCCACATATTTTACCGTATCTTCGTTTATCGCCATCTATATTTCTCCTTAAGCTTTTAATATTAACACCCTTTCCCTGAAAAGTCAAACATAAATAAGGCACGTTTCTTAACTCAACCGGAAAAGTGCCCCTTAAAAAGTTTTTGTGGACAAACACAATAAAATATGTAAAATATGTAAGTTAATCAACAAGAGGAGAATATGGTCAAAAATCAAAAAAACAGAAAACCGGGCTACCGCCTGGACCCGAAGAACAAAGAGTTTATAATTGAGAACTACAACCTCGCGAAACCCTTCGCGAATTTCTTCCCCGGCATAGCGGGAAAATACGGCATACCGATGTGGGTCTTTTATGTCAACCGCGGGCAGGGTATTGCCAGCTTCGGCACAAAAGATAAAGACCGCGCCATCCTGGAATTTTTCCCCGCCAATAAGGCCTGGCAGATGGTGTCCTTGCACGGTTTCCGCACCTTTATAAAAATATATACCGCCGGCAGCTTCCTGCTCTACGAACCCTTCCATAACGGCTTCACCAATTTAGGATATAAGCTTGCCAACCGGATGCGCCTTACATCTTACGGCATGTCCATTGAAGAAGATAACATATCGCTTGGCATTTCCGTAAAAGTAGAGTATTTTACCATACCTAATGACTCCTACTCCGCCCTGGCGAGGATAGTGACCGTTAAAAACATGAATACCTCCGCCAAGAAAATGCAGATGATAGACGGCCTCCCCCAGATCGTGCCCTTCGGGACGAATGACCTTTTTCTAAAGAAATTGGGCCGCACGGTCGAGGCCTGGATGAACATAGAAAACCTTGATAAGGACGTCCCTTTTTATAAACTTGATGTTGACCCCTCCGATAGGCCGGAGGTCGTACATATAAAAGAAGGCAACTTCTACCTCGGATTCTCCTGCGAACAGGGAAAACCAAAGATCATAAAACCTATCGTTGACCCGGAGTCTGTATTCGGCGCGGTCACCGACCTCTCCTGCCCCGTAGAATTCCTCTCCAAAAGGAATTTTATCCATCCAATCGATAAGCTCACCAAAAATAAGATGCCCTGCGGGATGTCGCTTTTGGGATTCGAGCTAAAAAAGAATGCCGAAAAAAATATCTATTCCATTATCGGCTATATGCGCAGCCGCCAGATACTCAATTCTACGATCAGCAGGATCGCCAGCGCTGAATATATACTCCAGAAAAAAGAAGAAAACAAAAAGATCATAGAAGAATTGCAGGAAGATATAACTACGGAAAGCAGTTCAAAAGAATTAGACCTTTATACCCGGCAAACCTACCTGGACAATATAATGCGAGGAGGCTACCCGGCAATCTTTAAGTCAGGCCACCGCGAATCAGTATTCTATATGTATTCAAGGAAACACGGCGACCTTGAAAGGGACTACAATAAATTCCAGACACAACCTGCTTACTTTTCCCAGGGTAACGGCAATTACCGCGACATGAACCAGAACCGCAGGACAGATGTTTGGTTTAACCCCGCGATTAAAGACGATAATATAACCACTTTCTTCAACCTTATCCAGACAGACGGTTTCAATCCTCTGGTAATAAAAGGGATAACCTTCACGCTCGAAGATAAGGATGGTTTCGGCGGCGCGCTAAAAGATATGGTCAACGGTGATACCGCGAAACTGGCCTCCCTCCTTGATAAACCGTTCACCCCCGGGGACGTAATACTATTCATAAAAGAAAACAAGATCAAGCTTAATATCTCTTATGATGAATTCCTGAACATATTGCTATCCCGTTCCCGAAAAAACCAGGAAGCAGAACACGGCGAAGGTTTCTGGACCGATCACTGGGCTTACAATATTGACCTTTTAATCTCCTACCTGGGCGTATATCCTGAAAAATTAAGGGAGCTTATATGCGAAAAACGCGATTTCACTTTTTACGACAATGCCGAGATCGTAAAACCCAGGGCGGAAAAATACGTGCTTTATGACGGAAAACCAAGGCAGCTGCATTCAGTAAGGCCATCAAGCGCCAAAAAGGAGCTTATCAAGAAAAGGGGCAAATACCCCAATACCGTAAGGACGGAATATGGGCGCGGCAATATCTATCGCACTACCCTTATAAACAAGCTATTATGCCTGGCGGTTAATAAACTCGCCTCCCTTGACCCCTTTGGCTGCGGTATAGAGATGGAAGCCGACAAACCCAATTGGTTTGACGCCCTTAACGGCCTTCCCGGCTTATTCGGCTCATCCGTAAATGAGACATTTGAATTAAAGAGGATGCTGCTTTTTATAAAAGATGCCGTTGATAAATGCGCGGTAGAAAAGATCACCGTCAGCGAAGAGATAAGCGCCTTCCTCTTTGAGCTGGATAAATTGATCAAAGAATACCTTTGTTCGCCGGAGAAAAACAAGGATTACGATTATTGGGATAAAAGTTATTCCCTGAAAGAGGGTTACCGGGAAAAAACAAAATTCGGCGTAAGCGGCAAAGAGGACGCCATAGAAACCGGGTGGCTATCCGGGTTCCTCACCGATTCTATTAAAAAAATAGAATGCGGCGTGGATAAGGCGTTTGACAAAAAAACCGGTATCTACTGCTCTTATTTTATAAATGAGGTGTCCGAATATACCCTGGCCTCTTCCTCCGTAAAACCTACAAGGTTTAAGCAGACCAGGCTCCCTCTTTTTCTGGAGGCGCAGGTCCACGCGTTAAGGCTTAACGGGGATGCGGATAAAGCAAAGGCCCTTTATGAAGCGGTAAAAAAGAGCGGGTTATACGACAAAAAACTTAAGATGTATAAGAGCACGGTCTCCCTCATCGGCGCGCCGGAAGAAATAGGCAGGTGCCGCGTATTCACCCCCGGATGGCTTGAGCATGAATCAATATGGCTGCATATGGAGTATAAGTTCCTGCTGGAGACCTTAAAAAGCGGGCTTTATAAGGAGTTCTATAAAGATTTCACGGATATACTTATCCCATTCCAGGACCCCAAAAGATACGGCCGCAGTATCCTGGAAAACTCCTCATTCCTGGTAAGCAGCGCCTTCCCTGATAAAAACCTTCATGGTAACGGCTTTGTGGCAAGGCTCTCCGGTTCTACCGCCGAGTTCCTGCATATATGGCTGATAATGAACGCCGGGCACAAACCGTTCCTGATTAATGAAAAAGGGGAGCTTAACCTGCGCCTGCAGCCCATATTGGCGGGATGGCTCTTTGGCGGTAAAAATAAAACATACAGTTTTAATTTCTTAAGCAAGGTAAAAGTGGTCTACCACAACCCCGCCGGAAAAGATACGTTCGGCAAGAACGCGGCGCTACCCGCCAGGATATGTTTCAAGGACAGCGCGGGAGGCCCCGTAGAGATAACCTCAAACACGATACCTCACCCTTACGCCCAACAGGTAAGGTCCCGTCAAATCAATCAAATAGATATTTATCTGGAATAATCGCGGAATTAAAACTTGCGGCGGTAATACGCGCGGATGATATGCTGCGTGTCAAGCGTGGTAAGGCTGCCCCCAAAAGGATCAAGCGTATAATTCAACCCAGAACCGCTTATATATCCCTCTCCATACTGCAGGGCGAACAGGTCGTTTTCCGAAAAAGAGTAGTATAGTTCGCTGAAAAAATTATGGTGGTTTATCATCTTGCTGTTGCCGGCTATCAGTTTCGCTACCTCTTTGGCGCGGGAGAAATTATATTTAAATACCAGCCCCAGCTTGTCGGTCGGTGTAATGACAAATTCGCACCCGATATGGTTCATATTCTCCGAATTCTGCCCTGCCATCTCAAATTCATTGCGCGTATAATCAAGATATATCTCCAGCTTATTGGCAATAGGCACTATCCTTAATCCGGACTTGAATATATTATAAAAGGAGTAAGGTGCCTGGGGGAAATACCCCTGGTCGTAAAGGAACGGAAGGTTATCGCGGTATACCCTGTCATATTCGCTGTAAGTATACCCGAGGTTTGAAGAGTTGTATACGCCGTTAGGAAAATTGCCGTACATAAGATAGTAGTCGTTTGTCCTCTGGTAAACGCCGTTCAATACCAGCCAGTCATAAAACGCGTATTCAAGGCCTATTGCCCCGGTCTTCAAAGAGCACTCCTCTCCGTCAGGGACCGAAGAGTTGGCAAGGTACCTGCCCGTGTTTACATCAAACATGAACGGATCGATCCCCCCTTTTGTCCGCGGGAGCTTATGATATATACCCAGCCCCTTAACCGTCAATTTATCGTTTACTTTCAGCGTCGCTTCATCGCGGGCCACATTCTCAATGAATTTACCGTCATTATCGTGGACATTACGGACATCAAGGAGGTTGCTGAAGGCGTCCTCATACTGAAACTCCAGGCGAGTCCCTAAAACATTACGCCCGGTATCTATGCCGTCTCCGAGGCGGGTCGCCCACACCTCGTCAAAATTAGCGCCCGAACCCTTGTAACCTCCGAAATGGCTGAAAGGCTTGCGGAATGTTATGTAGCGCGACCAGAACATATCATCCCTTGTATTCCTGAATGATGATAACGCCGAATCAAAGCCGTCGTCTAAATGCGCTCCGTACCACTTTGTCTTGAATAAAAATCCTTCTTCCTTGCCCCTCTTGATACCGTCGTATCCAAACTCCACGTCCTTAAGGCTCTCTCTGGGGTAACGGGTCATTAAAGAAAAATAGTAGGCGCTCCCGCGCGACTTGGTCTCATACTCCGAATCACTCAAGTCATAGCGCGAGCGGGAAGCCAGCACTTCTGCCTGCGCCTTTACGCCGTCAATCAACTCATACCCCATATCAACCCCGGCAACATAGTTTTCGCTGTCAAGTTTACTGTCAGGATCGGTCAAAAACCCATGGCGCGTGGTAAGCGTGGAACCGATCACCAGGCGGTCTCCGACGGCCTGTTTCAGGCGCGTTGCCGAAATAGCGTTATCAACCTCCCCGTATTCCTGCCAGAGATTCTTCGGCGTAGCTACAGTTGAACTTAAAGTTGTCCCCTCAAACGGCTGCAGGGTGAATGAAGCCCCGCGCAGGGCTGTTAAGTATGTGCCGTCGCCGTCTTTGGATAAAGCGACAAGTGAATTATCCCAGAAACCTTTTCTGAAATCTTGCGGAGAAGCCCCTGAATTGAGTGTGCCGGGTTTATAAGTACGCAGCCATAGGCTCCCCTCCCACCATTTATGGTGGTTGGTGATCGCCAGCGGGTCATCTGAAGTAAACGCCTGGTCCTGATAGGCGATGGGAAAAACCCTTAAGCTGTTTCCGTCATTCGTATAATCTACCCAAAGTTCGCGCACCGGCTGAAACCGCATATCTATATCGGTAGCTTCAACATTTAATGTATCGGCGGGGGAAAAGGCACCCCCTAAGGTGAACGCGTTCACCTTCCCGTCAACTACCTTCAACTCCGGCACCGAGAAGGTATTGCCAAAACGGTTAGAATAGAGAATATCATTTACCGTATAACCCGTATTTGACCAGTATTTCAACTGAACGTCTACGGTATCCCCGAAAGCCGTGGTCAGCGTCCTCTTATCGCTTTTGCCGGTAAAACTCCAGGGGTCTATCGCTATGCCGGAATGAAAATTAAAACCTTCTTCATTAGCGGTATCAAGGTTAAGGTCAACGCCTTGATAAATATTAGGGTTGTATGTATTAAAACCCCTATCCAAAGCGGCATTAGAATTCATGCGCCAGTTGCGCTCATTCAGGTCGTAATTGGCGCGCTTCCAGTAGAAATGATCGGAAGTTACACCCATGCTCATCTGCGCCTCTCCGCTTATCTGAAGCCCCTCTTTCTTGTCTTTTTCTGGCACCGGCTTATGCGCCGGGGTATCTTTTCTGTTAAAATCGTTCAGGGCCCTGTTCATCATATCTTCACGCGAATGAATTTGCGCGGTTTTAGCGGGGGCGCCCTGCTGCGCGGCAAAGACAGGCTTCTCTCTTGAAGAAAGAGACTGCATATCTTTTTTAAAAATATTACTGATATAATTTTTAGCGGTAGGATTATCCGGGTCAATGATCAGCGCCTTATTAAATTCCATCAGCGCCTCATCCATCCTGCCTTGCTTATAAAATACAGCCCCCATTTCGCATAGATATTCTGCCATAGGAGTAGCGGAAAAAACAGGAGGGCAAAAGAAAGGCGTAAATAATAAGAGGGATATTACTTTTATAAGTAGTCTTGGCTTCATATATTCTTTAACCTGTTGATACGTATGGCATTATTATATATTATTTTTTCTATACGTCAAGGAAAATATCCTGGAGGGTAAAGATTGAATATTAACTTAAGCTATTGATTATACTAAAGTTGCGGTAAAATAAAAAACCGGATCGAGGTGATTCCCGATCCGGCCAGAAAATCCCTATTAAAATCCTATATTTTACTGATAACTAAGCGAATCCTGCGGGGTAGGCACAAGGCTGATCTTTAAGGAATGCATAAAGAGCAAAAGGAACAGCTTTCCCTGGTGGGCGGCATATATGCTCCCTTTTATCCTGCAGAAAAATTTCTCCTTCTGCTCTCTATTGTTATGCTCCTTTAAAACATAAAGATACGGCTTGGGTTTGGATATATCCTTGTCTTTTATCTCTTTTATGATACAAACAAAATGACGGTGAATAGTGCTGCGCACCCCCTGCTTATCGCTGACCTCGGAACTGGACAGTATCTTCCTCTTCTTGTCATCGGAAGTAAGATTCTTAAAAAGCAGGTCGCGCATATTACGCTCCTTCTCTTTTTCAATAATGTTAGCCGGGTTGCGCAAACTATTATTCCTCCTTGATCCAAGCAACCCGGCTATCCCCCTCTCTCCCTACGGCTGGCGGGGAATCTATATAACAGCTGTTAATACTTTTATAAATTCTTAAGGAAGCGCCCAAAAAAAATGACCCGCTTTACGATTAAAGTATAACACCGCGGATCTCTTATTTTCAACCCAATAGCATGAAATCAAGAAAAGGCTTTCCTTGATTAAACCGGCGAGAGGCGTATTATTTCAGGCGGGTTTCCTTGCCATCCATCAATCTTTTCAGGTTGGATTTATGGCGCAGGATAATAAAAACGCAAAGCAGTATACTTGAGTATATCAGGACCGGCGGCTGCTTGAATAAAAACATATACAGCGGCAGCGCCGCGGTGCTTATTATTGAGGCAAGCGATACTATCCTGGCAGCAGCGAATACTATCAGCCAGGTTAAGATCATCATCGCGAATACCATCTTTATCCCGGGTATATCAACCGCTAAACCGAGCAATACGCCCAGGGTCGTGGCTACCCCCTTGCCTCCTTTAAACCCGAGAAATATGGTCCAATTGTGCCCGGCAATACAGGAGAAGCCGAGTATAAGGCGTAATACGGTTTCAGTGGTCCCCGGGGCCCTCGGCACTATAATATCGCCCAAAAAGGATACTGCCGCAAATCCTTTTAATATATCCAGCAGGAGCACGGATATACCGGCGGGTTTACCCAGGACCCTTATAGCATTCGTCGCGCCCACATTACCGGATCCGAATTTACGAATATCCACCCCCTTTATCAGGCGGCCGAATATATAAGCGGTAGGTATGGAACCTAAGAGATAACTAATGAACGTTCCTGTGATTATCCAAAGCATACAGTGTTTTAAACCCCCTTCTTACGTAGTCTATGCCGGATATCAGCGTAAAAAACACCGCTACCCACCATAGTAAAGGTGAAATGGATAATTGCAAAAGCACGGCTATGACAGAAAATATCTGAAAGGTAGTCGTAAGCTTACCCCATCGCGTAGGAGAGATATTTATATCCTGCCTGACAATATAGATAACGAGCGCGCCCAGCAGTATTATCACGTCCCTGCTGATCACTATCAGCGTAACACCGATAGGGAAACGCAGGATAAACTCGCTTTTAACTGTAAGGAAGACAAAAGCGCTCATCAGGAGGAGCTTATCTCCGAGAGGATCAAGGACCAGGCCCGCCTTAGAGAATTGTTTTGACTTCCTGGCTATATATCCGTCTACCGCGTCCGAAACAGCCCCAAGTATAAATATACCCAAAGCTACGAACCTTAAATACTCCCTCCCGCAGGAATAATATATCAGGCTCGCTATAAAAAACGGCACGGTTAATATCCTAAACGTCGATATCTTATTAGCGAAATTCATCTTACTTTATGATCCTGATACGTTTGGGCGGCCAATAGATGACCAAAGCCTCGCCAAGTATATTGCTTCGCGGGACAAACCCCCAATACCTGCTGTCCTGAGAAGAGGCCGAATTATCCCCCAAAACAAAATAATTACCTTCGGGCACTTTTATCTTCATCCCCTCACCGGCAAAATCTCCCCGGTTATAATAGTACCTTAGGCTGAACACATTATCCAATAATGGCTTATCATTTATATATATAGTGCCATCCCTGATCTCAACCGTATCTCCGGGCAGCCCTACCAGCCGTTTTATAAAATCCTTCTTGGGGTTTACCGGGTATATAAAAACTACCACGTCCCCTCTTTTAGGTTGCCTTACCGCGGGGAGGTTTCGCTCCGTAAGAGGTATTTTCGCCCCGTAAATGAACTTATTTACCAGGATAAGGTCGCCTTCAATGAGAGTAGTGCGCATAGAGCCCGTTGGTATCTTAAAAGCCTGGATCACAAAAGTGCGGATGACCATCGCTAAAATAAAAGCGATCACTATGGACTCTATCCACTCCCTGGCTGCTGATTTCTTCATATTTTTAGCACCTCCAGGAACGCCTCCTGCGGGATCTCTACTCTTCCAAACTGCTTAAGGCGTTTCTTGCCCTTTTTCTGCTCCTCCCAAAGCTTGCGTTTACGGGTTATATCCCCCCCGTAACATTTGGCTGTGACGTGTTTACCTACTGCCCTTACCTTCTGCGAAGCTATTACCTGGGAACCTACCGCCGCCTGTATGTTTACCTCGAATATCTGCCGGGGTATAAGTTCCTTAAGCCTTAACACCAGATTATGGGCCTTATAGCTGGCCTTTTCTTTATTCATCAGGGAAGAAAACGCGTCGCATATAACGCCGTTCAGCATTACGTCAAGTTTTACCAGTTCCACCGAATGGTAACCCTTAAATTCATAATCCAGCGAGCCGTACCCCCTGGTAACCGATTTCATCTTGTCATAAAAATCAACGATTATCTCGGAAAGCGGTATATCAAATATAAGTTTAACCCTGTCCGTCCCCAGGTACTCACTGGACACAAAGGAGCCCCTTCTGGATTTGGCGAGTTCGCAGACGGGATCTATATTTTCAACCGGAACGATCATTAATAAGCTCGCGTAAGGTTCCTGCGACTCCTGGATATCCTGCGTCGGGGGAAACTTTGAAGGAGTATCAACCTCTATTACCTCCCCGTCCCTCTTGCGCACCCTGTATACTACGTTAGGCACGGTCAATATCAAATTCAGGTCATACTCCCTCTCCAGGCGCTCCTGCACTATCTCCATATGCAAAAGCCCCAGGAACCCGCACCTGAATCCCGAGCCGAAAGACTGTGAATTCTCCGGCTCAAACACGAAAGAGGCATCGGATAATTTAAGCTTATCCATCGCGTCGCGCAACTTCGGAAAATCACCCGCATTCACAGGATATATGCCGCAGAATACCAGCGGCTTCAATCTCCTGTACCCGGGCAAAGGCTCATCGCAGGGATTACGCATATCGGTCATAGTATCTCCGATGATTATCTCCCTGGGGTCGCGTATATTCGCGGTCAGATAACCGACCTCTCCGCATGAGAGGGAATCAGCGTTAGAATATTGGAGATTCTTGAATACTCCAAGCTCTTCCATCTTATAGTTCTTGCCCGAATGCATCAGTTTTATATCCGTATTCATATTTATCTCGCCGTTGACAACCCTGACAAAAACCACTACACCCTTAAAGATATCAAAGCGGCAATCAAAGACAAGGGCTTTTAACTTATTGCCCTCCTCTCCTTGCGGCGGGGGTATGGCCTTTACTATCCTTTCTAATATATCCTTAACGCCGGTACCCTCCTTGGCTGAAGCAAGTATTATATCTTCTTCATTAAAACCCAGCACATCTATGATCTGCTCCTTAACCCGCTGCGTATCCGCGGAAGAAAGGTCTATCTTATTTATGACCGGTATTACCGTAAGTTTATTCTCGCGCGCGAGATAATAATTGGCGACAGTCTGGGCCTCTATCCCCTGCCCGGCATCCACAACCAAGACCGCCCCCTCGCAGGCAGCCAGGGACTTTGATACTTCATAGGTAAAGTCAACGTGGCCGGGAGTATCAATAAGGTTAAGCACATACTCCTTCCCGTCGCCGGCAGCATAAGATAACCTGACCATCGAGGCCTTGATCGTTATACCGCGCTCCCTCTCTAAATCCATATCATCAAGGAGCTGGTCGCGTTTATGCCTTTTATCCACCGCTCCGGTAACTTCAAGTATCCTGTCCGCCAGGGTTGACTTTCCGTGGTCAATATGAGCGATTATGCTGAAATTGCGGATCAATGATCTATCCATTTTTATCTACTATATAACCTAACACCTTATTCACTACTTCTTCTATAGAGAGGTCAGTGGTATCCACGTAAACGGCATCTTCGGCCCTCTTAAGAGGGGCGAATTCGCGCGTGGAGTCTATCTTATCCCTGTTGCTCAGGTCTTTTTCAATATCTCCTAATGTAACCTTCTGTTTTGCCTCTATCAGTTCTTTATGCCTTCGCTTGCTGCGCTCGTTAAAATCAGCGTCTATATAAAATTTCTTCTCCGCCTCCGGAAAAACCACAGTCCCGATATCCCGCCCATCCAGGACACTGTCTTTTTGCCTGCCCAGGCCCCTTTGCAATTGCAGCATAGCCTCTCTTACCTCTTTTATCTTGGCTATATCCGAAACTGACTTAGTTATCCGCGGCTCCCTTATGGCAGAGGTGACATCCTTACCGTCCAATAATACCTTCAAGGAACCATCCGGGTTGTTAAAAAGGTCTATCGCTGAAGAACGGGCTATCTCAATAAGCGCCGGCGTATCGCTTAAGCCTATATTATTATCCAGCGCCTTCAGGGTAAGCGCCCTGTACATCGCTCCCGTATCAATATAAATAAAGCCCAATCTCTGGGCTATTATTCTGGCAACGGTGCTTTTTCCCGCGCCAGCCGGTCCGTCAATAGCTACGATCATCCTAAGGCTTCTCTTTTTATATTTGCTTTCTTTAAGATCGCAACAAGCGTCTTTTCATCTCTATTTAAAATAGCGCTCCTTATGCGGCGCAGGTTCTTTTCAAAGGCCGCCATGGAACTTATCATATTTTTACGGTTGCTTAAGAAGATATCCGACCATAGTTTATGATCTGAGGACGCTACGCGGGTAGTATCCTTCAGGCCGCTTGCGCCGAATCTAATATACTCCTGCGGGATTATGCCTATCAAAGAAAACGCTACGGCATGCGGCAGATGGCTGACAAAAGAAAGTATCCTGTCGTGCTTTTCCGCGTCCATTACCGCCACCCTCGCCCCCAACCCAAGCCAAAGCCTTTTTATCCTGTTAAGCGCCGCTGCCCTGGTCTTGTCCCCGGGGGTCAATATGCACAGATAATCTTTAAATATATCCTCCGAGGCATTCACAATGCCGCGTTTTTCCGAACCAGCCAGCGGATGGCCCCCCACAAAATTCGGGAAGATCGCGCTCAATTTATTAACTATCTGTTTCTTTGAGCTCCCTACGTCGGTAATAAGGCACTCTTTGCCGGCAAACCTGGCAACAGTATCCGCCTGTTTTAATATAGTATTTACCGGGGCAGCCAGCACCACCAGATCAGAACCCCTTATAGCGCTTAGATCCTGTGAGCCCTTATCTATCCAATGCCGCTTCTTTGCCCATAGCAGGGTGCTTTTATGGCGGCTGATTCCGATCACTTCGCGCGCGAGGCGTTTCTTCTTTATGGCGATAGCCATTGAGCCGCCGATCAATCCTGTCCCTATGATCGCCGCCTTATTGAACATACTCATCAGATCTCTCTTCCTATTGTCTTTGCTATCATTCTGAGCTCTTCCATAAGTTGTATGAAATTGGCGGGCACGAGCGATTGCGCTCCGTCGGATTTAGCATCTTCTGGATGGCTGTGCACCTCTATGATCAAACCGTCAGCCCCGCATGCGACTGCGGCTTTAGAAAGCGAAGGCACTAACCCCCATTTACCGGCCGCGTGGCTGGGGTCTACTATTATAGGCAGATGTGAAAGCTGTTTGACCGCGGGCACGGCGCTTATATCGAGGGTATTACGCGTAAACTCCTCAAACGTCCTGATCCCGCGTTCGCACAATACCACATTAAAATTACCTCCGGATAATACGTACTCCGCGGACATAAGCAGCTCCTTGATCGTAGAAGAAAGCCCGCGTTTTAGCAATACGGGTTTTTTGGTCTGCCCGACTTCCTTTAAAAGGTTGAAATTCTGCATATTACGCGCTCCGATCTGGAGTATATCCACGTATTTAGCAACCAATTCTACGTCGCGGGTATCCATTACTTCGCTCACAGTAACCAGCCCGAGCCCATCCCCGACTTTCTTTAAATGCTTAAGCCCCTCCTCCCCTAAACCCTGGAAACTATAAGGTGAAGTGCGCGGCTTAAAAGCCCCTCCTCGCAATACCGTAGCGCCGGCTTTCTTGATTATAGAACCTATCTCTTCTAATGTCTCTATATCCTCAACCGCGCAAGGCCCGGCCATAACCACTATCTTCTTGCCTCCGATCTTAATACCCCTGCCAAGGTCTATTGTAGACCCTTCATCCTTGAACTCGCGCGAAACAAGTTTAAAAGGCGACAATACCGGCATGACCCTTTCTACGCCCGGGAATACCTCCAAAGGAGTAACTGCCAATACCTCTTCCGGGCCGATCACGCCGATTATGGTACGCTCCGTCCCCTTTGAAACGTGCGGTTTCAGGCCTAATTTCTGCACTTTGCTGATTATATGGTTTATCTGCTCATCAGTAGCATCCGGCTTCAAAACGATGATCATACACTTCCTCCGTTTATAGTATTTTTCTTAGGACCCTGATAAACCTTTCGTTCTCTTTCCTGGTTCCCACGGTCACCCTGATAAAATTCTTCAATCCGTACTGCGCCATATCCCTTACGATCACACCGTATTTAAGCATAAGCCGGGAAACGCCTACGCCCTCTTTACCGGTGTCAATAAGTATGAAATTGGCTACGCTGGGGACATAAACAATACCCGACCGGTTCAATGCGTCGTAAAGATAATTTTTACCTGTGAGGACCGCCTTTCTTGTCTTACGCAGGAACTCCGTATCATCCAGCGCCGCTGACGCGGCAACCTGCGCAAGGATATTTACGTTAAAGGGCTGCCTTGTTTTTTCCATATAAGAGATCAGCTCGGTGTCGCCTACGGCGTAACCTACCCTTAACCCCGCCAATCCGTATGCCTTAGAGAATGTCTTCAGCGATATAACATTCTTATTCCTGAGATACGTCAAACCCGCCGGAAAATCATCAATGTCAATGAAGGTATCATACGCTTCATCCAAAACGACAAGCACCCCTTCCGGCAGGGTGCGCATAAAATCATTAAATTCATATTTAGTGACGTAAGTGCCTGTGGGGTTATTCGGGTTAGAGATAAAAACAAGCTTAGTCTTCTTGTCTATCTTCTTCTTTACCGCCTCCAGGTCATATTTAAAATACCTTAAAGGCACGGTAATAACGCGCCGGTCATTGACCTTCGCGATGATCTCATACTCCAAAAAGGTTGTATCAGCAGTAATGATATTTTCATCATCTTCAACAAATGTCTTTATAATGATGTCAATGAGCTCATCCGAACCGTTACCGAGAACGATATTCTTTGGCCCGACGTTGAGATAACGCGATAACTTTTTCTTCAGGTAATAACCGTGGCTGTCCGGATAACGGTTGACCCCGGATAAATTCTTTTTTATCGCCTCTATTGCCTTAGGCGAAGGGCCCAAAGGATTTTCATTTGAAGCCAGCTTTATGACTTTCTTTAAACCAAGCTGCCTTTTTGTTTCCTCTATGGGCTTACCCGCCACATAAGGGGTTATATCAAGTATATTCTTTCTTACAATCTGTTCAGTCATTCCGTTTTCTATAGGGGCGCTTTCTGAGCCAAAGCAAAAACTCTCCCTATCCTCCCAAAGGATACGATCCCAGCACCTTTAAAAAAGTGCACTTGCTCTCTAATTCCATGAGCGCTTTCTTAACGCGGGGATTATCCCGATGCCCATCCAGGTCGACAAAGAAGTAGTAATCCCATGCTTTCTTCTTGGAAGGCCTGGATTCTATTTTAGTAAGGTTAATATTATATTTCCTGAAAGGTAGAAGCATATTATGCAGGGCCCCGACCTTATCTTTAATGGAGAACATTATCGAAGTCCTGTCATCCCCGGTTGCGGGCACATCCGTCTTTCCGATTATCAGGAAACGCGTAAAGTTATGCGGAGAATCTTCTATATCCGAAGCTATAACCCTCAACTTATAAACCTTTGCCGCCAATAAAGACCCTATCGCCGCGCTGCCTTTCTCTTTTGCCGCGATCTGCGCGGCGCGCGTGGTGCTGGAAACCTCGATCATCTCTGCTGCCGGAAGATTTTCCTTAAGCCAGATCCTGCATTGCCCGAAAACCTGCGGGTTGGAATATATGCGCCTGATCTTGCCTTTAGGGCAATTTGCCAGGAGATGGTGCGAGATATCAAGTGTCGTCTGGCTGCATATCTTAAGTTCCGAATCCACAAACATATCCAAAGTATGGCTTACAGCCCCTTCCACGGAGTTCTCAATAGGCACTACACCGTAATCCGCGCTCTCCTTCTCAACTTCAACAAAGACATCCCCGATATTATTGCAGGCAACATATTCAACCTGGGAACCAAACCTTTTCAAAGCAGCAAGATGCGTAAAGGTGGCCTCGGGGCCAAGGTAAGCTATCCTTAACCGCTTATCCAGAGAAAAACTGCTGGACATTATCTCGCGGTATATGGCCTGCAACGCCCCGCTTGATAAAGGGCCTTTATTCATAACGGCTAATTTCTTCAAAACCTCCATTTCGCGCTCCGGAGAATAAACGCTCTTGCCGTTTTTGCGCTTTACCTTAGCAATATCCAAAGCGGTCCTGGCGCGCGTATTCAGCAGCCCGGTTATCTTCTTATCTATATCGTCAATTCTCTTGCGCAACGCCTTCAGGTCCATCTGTCCCCTCCTTCGCACCAGGAGCCATCGCGGAATTCTCCACCTGCGCCAATTTCTCTCCGATAGCCTCGGGCGTTAAGAAACCTTCTATTTTAGGCAGCTCATCCAGAGACTTTAAACCAAAATGTTCCAGGAACTGCCGCGTGGTGCCGTAAACCCTGGGCCTGCCCGGCGCCTTCTTTCTGCCGGAAACGCGGATAAGCCCCTTATCCAGAAAAGTCTTCATCATACCATCAATATTCACATTCCTTATCGACTCTATTTCCAGCCTTGTTATCGGCTGCTTATAAGCGATTATGGCCAAAGTCTCAAGGGCGGGGGTAGAGAGTTTTTCCGCCCTGCGCTGTTTATACAGTTTTCTCAAAAAAGAAGCGAATGCCGGAGCGGTCACCATCTGAAACCCCCCGGCAACCTCAACAATGCGCATCCCGCGTCCGGAACTCTCGTATTCTTCCTTAAGCTGACCGATATTATTGCGGATCTCATCCGCCGGCAGGTTATCCAGCGCCGGCTTTAATTGTTCCAGCATCAGCGGTTTTTCGCTTGAAAATAACAAGGCCTCTATCGCCGCCTTAATATTATTCTCTGGCATCGCTATTTGACCTTCCTCTGCTTATATACCTCATTAAGCAGCTCTTCGGTAGTGCATATATCAGAAGACCTCTCCATGGCTTTCTTTATCATCGCGGCTGCCTCGGATTTCTTATACTCCAACTGCATCAATACCGCCAGCGCTTCATCTTCAATATCTATGGCCTTTGCTTTCTGCTCCCTGACCTTCTCATCCTGTATCAGGCCGAACTTACCCAGCTTATTCTGCAGTTTTGCCACTATCTCCTTTGCCCTTTGCTGCCCTATCCCGGGCATAGACTGCAGAAAAACTATATCCCCTTCATCTATCGCGCGCACCACCTGCGATATCGGCTTATTCAATGCCTTAAGCGCCGCCCTCGGCCCTATGCCGGAAACGGTAATAAAAGATTCAAAGAACTCCTTCTCGATCTCATTAAGGAAACCGATCAGCATGGGCGTGCTCTTAGAGGGCTCTACCTGAAAGTAATGGTATGTCACCAGGCTCACCCTTCCTTCGGGATCCAGGCTCTCATCAAGCCTTTGCATCACCGTAAGCGGCACGAATATCTTATAGCAGATACCGTGGATATCTATGATGATATGGTTCGTTCCCTTTTCGCTTATTTTCCCGCAAATACGTGCGATCATAAATGAGCCCATAACTTACGAATGCGGTAGCATGAGTAAGTTATTTGGGCGAATTTACACCCTTCCTTATTAACGGCTATACAGGGTGCCAGGTTGTATCCCATAACTTACGAATGCGGTAGCATGAGTAAGTTATTTGGGCGAATTTACACCCTTCCTTATTAACGGCTATACAGGGTGCCAGGATTACTACGGATAACTTATCCCCTTACTTATATAACTATGGGCGATGGCCAATGCCAGCGCGTCGGTCACATCCATATATTTAGGCAGGCTACTAAGGCCGAGCATATCCACCACCATCTTCTGGACCTGGTATTTGGAGGCCAGGCCATTTCCTACTATTGCTTTCTTCACTCGCGTGGCGGCATATTCAACGAGCTCAATACCCTCCCTGGCCGAAACCAGGCATATTACTCCCCGCGCCTGCCCTAAAATATATGATGTAGTAGGATGCCGGTAATGCGCGTATAACTTTTCAAGGACCATTACTTCAGGCTCGGTATCTGACACGAGCTTTGTTACCGCCCCGTATATCTTATTCAACCGCCGGGCTGTCTTCTCTCCGGGGTCAGTGCTGATTATGCCGGCTTCCAGCAAGGAGAACTTATTCTTTTTAAAATCGATGACCCCGTATCCGGTAACCGTAAGGGCCGGGTCAACACCCAGGATTCTCATCTTCTCATTCTTCGCTGCTTATCTGTTCAAGGATCTCATCGGGAATATCAAAGTTAGCATATACCTGCTGCACATCATCGTGCTCTTCTAAAGCTTCCACCAATGCCAATACCTGCTTTGCGTCCCCTCCGGCCACCTTTATAGTAGAGGAAGGGATCATGGTGACTTCCGCAGTCTGCGGGTTAAGCCCTTTATCCTGCAGGGCCTGCTTAACCTTTTCAAAATCCTGCGCGGAGGTAGTGATCTCGTAATTCTTATCATCCGACTTAAAATCCTCGGCTCCGGCGTCCAGGACTATATCCATAAGTTCTTCTTCCTTGATCTGTGTTTTATCAAGGAGTATATAACCTTTTTTAGTGAACATATAGCTGACAGAGCCTGCCCCCGCCATATTACCGCTCTTCTTAGACATTATATTCCTGAGTTCGGCGGTAGTGCGGTTCTTATTGTCCGTAAGCGCTTCAATAAGTATGGCTATGCCTCCCGGACCGTATGCTTCGTAGGTAACCGTTTCATAAACTACTCCCGGCAACTCCCCTGTCCCGCGCTTTATCGCCATCTTCACGTTATCCGAAGGCATATTGGCTTCTTTGGCCCTGGACATAACTGTGCGCAGCCTGATATTGGTATCGGGGTTCCCGCCTCCTTCGCGGGCCGCCACCGTTATCTCCTTGATAAGTTTTGTGTAGGCTGCGCCTTTTTTGGCGTCAGCCGCCATTTTTTTCCCTTTATTCGTCTTCCATTTTGAATGACCTGACATTTTTGATCCTCCTTAGATTATATGCGTTATGTTTTTTAAAAAATGGGCAGGCGAGAATAAGCCGGGTTCTGTCTTGATACGATTATCCGCATCTTTAGTGGCCATTTCTCTCGATCCCGGCGTTACCGCCGGGACTCTAGCAGCTTACCCGAGACTGATTCCCGTAAAGCTATTTTCATAGCCGACGGTATCCGCGAAAAGCGAAAAACGCACCGGACCGGTGCTCGTCTCCTATTCTACCTTGCTCCGCGTAGAGATTGCCGCGTTTCACCCCTTGACACCATAGGTGCCAAGGTCTCGTCTCTGTGGCTCTGTCCTCTGTGCACAATACATACACAGGGTGGGCGTTACCCACTACGCTGTCCTCCGGAGCCCGGACTTTCCTCTCCCGCATCGAGACACGGGAGCGGCCACATTCTACCTGCCCTTTTTATCAAAGACCGCTTCTTTGACAGCTTTGTTTGCCAACCTATCCGCCCCTTTATTTTCTTCGCGGGGGATATGATTTATAGACACATTTTGAAAAGCCGCCATAAGGCGCTTGGCCTGTTTGTATAATTCCAGTATGTTCCCGCTTTTTACTTTATAGATATTCCTCAGCTGACGGCATAAAAGCTGGCTGTCGCTGTTTATCTCTATGCTTTCTGCCTTAAGGGCAACCCCTTCCTGCAGCGCGCAGATAAGGGCGGTATACTCTGCCACATTATTTGTGGCGTTACCTATAAAATTATATATATTCTTCACCGTTTCGCCGCCGCGGCAAACAATGACCCCTATGCCGCTGGGCCCGGGATTACCCTTTGATGCTCCGTCGATATAAAACTTAAACTGTGCTGTCATCTATATAGAGTATCCTGTTGCAGACTTCACAGGTAATCATCCGTTCATACATCTTTATCAGGTTTATCGTCTGGGGAGGGACGAACATATTGCACCCCCCGCAGGAATTATCCTTAACGCTCACTATGGCGAGCCCGTCGCGGTTATTGAGTATCCTCTCATACTGGCTTAGTATCTTGCCGTCGATATTAGGAAGCGCCTGCTGCCTTTTTGCCTCAAGCTGCGCTATACGGTCATCTATCTCTTTTATCCTGTCCTGCACGACCTTCTTTTGGGACTGGAATACCTTCTCTTCTTCCTGAAGCTTCTCTTTCTCTTTCGCTATATCATTCTTTGCCTTATCAACCTGGTCAAAAGAACCCAGGATCTGGTCCTCTATCACCGAAGCGTCCGCCTTGGCATCCTGTATCTGCTGTAACATCGCCTGGTACTCCTTATTTGTCTTGAGCTGATAAAGCTGCGCCTCTAATTTCTTGCGAGCTTCTTCCTTGGAGGCCAGCTCCAATTCCCTGTCTTTCCTCTGCTTCTGAAAAGAAAGCAAGGCCTCCTCAAGCACGGCCAGGCTTTTCTTCTTCTCGGCAAAAGCCGCGTCAATAGCTTCCATCTCTTTAGGTTTTGCTTCTTTTTCGCCCTTTAAACGATAGATCTCGCTATCGAGGGTCTGTAAACCTACTAACTCCCTTAATTGAGATTTTAGATCTAGCACGTCTCCCCTTCTTTGAACCACTATTTTTCATGGTGGGCGCAATAGGATTCGAACCTATGATCTCCACAATGTGAGTGTGGCGCTCTAACCAGCTGAGCCATGCGCCCTGGATATTGAGCTCTTCGTGATGCTTAAAGCAGAATTTATGGGCCCAGAAGGGTTCGGACCTCCGACCAAGTGATTATGAGTCACCTGCTCTACCACTGAGCTATGGGCCCAAAAATTTATGTTTTATACCACCCCATAGCGAGATCCCCCGAAGAGAGGATGAGCTATGGGCCCAAAAACTTAACACTATATATTACTATCTCAAAGGGTTTTTGGCAAGATAAAAATTAAAAAAATCTCGGGTGGGTAAACGCTGGATTACCATTGAGTTAGGGCGGCACAACCGGAGGATTTATTTCCTGTATTTAGCCCTCCTTGGCCTTCTTTTCCTTCTGGGCGATTACCTTCTGGGCGATCTCCGCGGGTACCTGCGTATATTTGGCAAACTGCATTGAGGCATTGGCCCGCCCGCTGCTTAAAGAGCGAAAGTTCGTGGCATAACCGAACATCTCCGAAAGCGGGGCCTCTGCCGAGATAACTTTCTGTTTGCCTTTAGTATCCATTATAAGTATCTTGCCCCTGCATGAACATATATAGCCTACTATACTGTTAAGATACTCCTCGGGCGTAGTTACCTCAATGGACATTGTGGGTTCAAGAAGAACAGGCTGCGCCTGCCTGAACGCTTCTTTAAAACCTAGTATGGCGGCCATCCTGAAAGCCAGTTCGGATGAATCAACATCATGGAAAGAACCGTCAACAATATTTACGCTGATATCTACTATCGGGTACCCCGCGTAGACCCCCTTCTGCATAGCCTCTATGACCCCCTTCTCTATGGCGGGGATAAACGACTTCGGGATAGCTCCTCCTTTAATACTATCCACAAACTCAAAACCTTCTCCGGCCTGGCGCGGGGATATCTCCATTACTACATGGCCGTATTGGCCCCTGCCTCCGGATTGTTTTATATATTTTCCTTCCGCGTTAGCCGCCTTTAATATCGTCTCCCGGTAGGCGACCTTAGGCTTGCCTACAACAGCCTCTACCCCGAACTCCACCTTTAACCTGTCAACAATAACCTCAAGGTGCAATTCACCCATTCCGGTGAGTATGGTCTCTCTTGTTTCCTCGTCAGTCTGGACCATAAATGTAGGGTCTTCCTCAACGAGTTTCGCTAACCCCTTGCCAAGCTTATCCTGGTCGCTCCGGCTTTTGGGGGCGATACTCAAAGAAACAACGGGTACAGGAAATTGTATCGCCTCAAGCAATATGGGATTATCAGATTCACAAAGCGTATCCCCGGTCACTGTATGTTCAAGGCCTATAACGGCTACTATATCCCCCGCAAAGGCATAATCAACATTCTCCCTCTGGTTTGCGTGCATCTGCACTATCCTGCCTACCCTCTCCCTTTTATCCTTGGTGGCATTAAATATATATGTCCCGGATTCAAGCACGCCGGAATAAACACGCACGTAAACGAGCTTGCCCATATGAGGGTCAGCCTGCACTTTGAATGCAAGCGCCGTAAGCGGTTCATTAGTATCAGGGCCTCTTGCAATAGCAGTTTCCGGATTCTCCGGGTCATGGCCGTTTACCGCCGGCAGGTCCAGGGGAGAAGGAAGATACATATTGACCGCGTCCAGTAATTTCTGCACTCCCTTGTTCTTAAATGCGGCCCCGCAGAAAACAGGCACCATCTTATTGGCTATCGTAGCGCAGCGTATCGCCTTTATCAGTTCTTCATTAGTAATTGAACTTGCCGACTCCAGATATTTCTTAGTCAGCGCCTCATCAAGAGCAGAGGCCTTTTCAACCAACGCGTGGCGGTATTTCTCCGCTGCCTCCTTATATTCAGGGGGTATATCCTCTATCCTAAACTCCCTGCCTTGAGATTCATCTGAATACATAATAGCCTTCATCTCTATCAGGTCTATCGCCCCTTTAAATTCCGCTTCCGCCCCGATAGGAAGCTCTAAAGCTGCGGCGTTTCCTCCGAGTTCCTCTTCTATGCCTTTCAATACCGCGAAGAAATCTGCCCCTACGCGGTCCATCTTGTTTACAAACGCGAGTTTTGGGACCTCATATTTATTTGACTGGTGCCATACGGTTTCCGACTGCGGCTCAATCCCCCCTACGGCACAGAAGACCGCTACAGCGCCGTCCAATACCCTTAATGAGCGCTCAACTTCAACTGTAAAATCAACGTGCCCGGGCGTATCAATAATATTAATACGGTGGTCTTTCCAGAAACAGGTAGTAGCTGCCGCGGTTATAGTGATCCCGCGCTCCTGCTCCTGCTTCATCCAGTCCATTTGCGCCTTGCCTTCATGCACCTCACCTATCTTATACGATTTACCGGTATAAAATAATATCCTTTCGGTAAGGGTGGTCTTTCCGGCGTCGATATGGGCCATGATCCCTATATTCCTGGTCTTAGCCAGGTCAAACTTAGGGACAGGCTTTATTTCGGGCTTCTTTTCTTTCTTCTCTTCGACCGGCTCTTTCTTTTCTTCTTCCGGGGCCTTAACCTTCGGCTGCTCTACGGATACCTTCGGCTGCTCTACCAAAACCTCCGGCTCTTGCGCGGGTACTTCCGGATGCCCTGCAGGAACCTCCGGCTCTTGCGCGGGTACTTCCGGATGCCCTACCAAAACTTCAGGCTCTTGCGCCGATGCCGCCGGCTCCTGCGCTGCTGCAGGCGCGCGCCCCTTCCCGATCTCATTCTTTAGATTTATTATCTCCTCGCTAAGCTGCCTTACGCGTTCATCCTTCTCTTCAAGCTCTTTTTCCACCACATCGTATTCATCATTAAGCCTGTTGAATTCATGCCTGGATACCCAGTCATTCTGCTCCTGGTATTTCTTCATCTCGAAGATAGACTTATTATGCGCGGCGATCTCTTTATCGCGCGTTTCTACCTCCTTTATATATTTTTCTATTTTCGCTTTCAGGGACTGGATCTCATCGGCCCTCTTTTTATTTTCGCTTTCCAGCAGCTTATACTTCTCTTGCTCATCCCTTAACTGCCTCGTCAGCCCTACATTCTTTTCAAATTCATCATGCAGTTCCCTGCTCTTGCCTGCCAGATCCTTATCAAACCCGGCCTTCTCATTTTTTATCTTGTCCAGCTGTTCGTCGCTCTTGGCGACCCACTCTTCTCTTTTTACCAGCTCTTCATTCAGCCGCGACTCTTTGTCTTTCGCGGTTTTAAGCTCATCCTGCAACTTCAAGAGGTCTGCCCTGGATTTCTCCAGCTCGTTCTTCAGTGAACCTAATTCGCCCTCAAGCCTTGCTATCTTTTCCTGCCTTACGGATACCTCCTGGTCCACTATCTTCCTCTTGCGCTTCTCCTCCCTTTTATCGGAGCCAGCAGCGAGGAAATAATCATACAGGGTATACCCGCTGACAAATATTAATGTAGAAAATATCGCCCAAAATAACCAGATCGGCATAATCCTTCCTTTTTAGCGTTACCTTCTATTATCTTCAATAAATAGATTTTGGCAAGAATAAATTGCGGGAGGGACGCAAGGCGCGGGGATACACTCAATTATCCAACCAGAACGGCTTTCTGCCGTTATCATCAACTAATTTACATATTATATCTACCGACTGCTTATCATACAGGGTCCCGCTTCCTTTCTTAAGCTCTTCAAGCGCTTTTTCTATACCCAGGCTCTCGCGATAAGGCCTGTACGATGTCATCGCGTCCAGCACGTCGCTTGCCGCGAGTATGCGCGCTTCAGGAAGTATCTGCTTATCTTTTAAAGAACGGGGGTAACCTGAACCATCCATGCGTTCGTGATGCTGGTATATTATATCCGCCAGGGAAAAGGGAAAATTGATATCCTTAACGATATCGTAAGATGTCCTTACGTGCCCCTGTATAAGGCTGTATTCCGCCTCGTTCAATTTTCCGGACCTGTTCAATATATCCAAAGGTATGGAGATCTTGCCGAGATCATGAAGTTCCCCGGCAAGTTTTATAGTTAAAATGCGGTTATCATCCCAACCAAGCTCTTTGCCTATCTTCTCGCATATATTAGCTACATTATGATTATGCCCGAAGGTGTAAGGATCGCGTATCTCAAGGGTCTTGCCAAGGGCGGTAAACGCGCTCCTTAACATAGTAAGGCGGTCCTTTTCAAGGTGGGCGTAGACTGTCATATCCCTGGTTATACCCATCGTCCCGATGATATTGCCTTCTTTGTCATACATGGGGACTTTAGTGGTTATAACCTGGTTCCACGTGCCGTTAGGCAGCAGGGTCCGTTCGATCTTGCCGACAATAGGTTTTCCCGTATCCAGGACGTACTTATCGTCTTCAAACATCTTCTTTGCCTGCTCTGGAGGGAAAAAATCAAAATCCGTCCTGCCTAACACCTCATGTGGCTTCAGCCCAAACCCCCTGGCATAGAAATTATTCACTTTTATTATCCGATTATCGCGGTCCTTGAAATATATGGCATCCGGGATATTATCCAGGAGCCCCTGCGTAAGGTCCTTCTCCAGGGTAAGCTTATCCTCCATATCCTTATGCGCGGAAATATTCTCAATTATCCCTTCTATATAATCTTTTTTCCCTTCCTCGGATATCTTTGAAGCAGTTATCGCTGCCCAGACCTCGCTACCGTCCTTATGCCTGAATAAAGCCTCAAAGAAATTTATCTTTTCTTCCTTAAGGATTATATCAAATAGCCTTTCGGCATCTTTACCGCTGGCAAAAAGTTCTTTGAAATTCCTGCTCTTTAATTCCATTTTACAGGAGTACCCCAGGATGGCAGCCAAAGTTGAGTTAACTACTATGAACTTGCCAAGGGGCTTGACCGTACACTTAAACAGGCCGATACCCAGGCTGTCAGCCGTAGAGTTATTAAGATGGAATGTTTCTTTCATATCCTTGCAGTCCCCCTATTCCCTCTGATGCACCAAAGCCATATCCAGAAAACTACGCAGCCTCCTTGAACGCGTAGGATGCCTTAATTTCTTCAGGGCTTTAGCCTCTATCTGGCGCACCCTCTCGCGCGTAACCTTGAAGATATTGCCGACCTCTTCAAGGGTGCGCTGGCAGCCGTCATTTATGCCAAAACGCAGAATGAGTATCTTTTTTTCTTTATCCGTAAGCGTGCTCAACACGGAGTTCATCTCCTCTTTCAGCATCGTCCTTACCGTGGCGTTAGCGGGAGAGACCGCCTTTTTATCCTGGATGAAATCCCCGAAATGAGTGTCCCCCTCGTCCCCAATAGGCATCTGTAATGATATAGGTTCCTGGGCGATCTTCAGTATACCTTTTACCTTCTCCTGGGGAAGTTTTATCTTCTGGGCAACTTCTTCGGGGGACGGCTCGCGCCCGTTCTCCTGGATAAAGATACGCGAAAGCCTTATTATCTTATTTATCGTTTCCGTCAGGTGCACGGGTATCCTTATCGTGCGCGACTGGTCCGCGATAGAGCGGGTTATCGCCTGCCTTATCCACCAGGTGGCGTATGTAGAAAACTTATACCCCCGCTTATATTCAAACTTCTCCACCGCGCGCATCAACCCTATATTCCCTTCCTGGATAAGGTCCAGGAAAGAAAGGCCGCGGTTGGTATATTTCTTGGCAATACTGACAACGAGCCTCAAATTAGCCTCAACCAGCTGTTTTTTTGTGCGGTTAAATTTTATATGCGCTGATTTGATCAGCTTCATCTGTTCTTTTATCTTAGGGTAAGGCTCACAAAGCTTTCTAAGGATGACGCGCTTACGGATGTTTACCTGCCTTTGTTTGATCCTGGAAAAAGAGCCGCTTCTTTTTTTCCGGCGCCCGATATAATCAAGTTCCCTGACCAGCGCCCCGAGTTTACGCAGTATCGCCTCAATCACCGAAGTAGTAAAATTGAACTGCAGTATAAGATTTATAGTCTTGGTTTCGCTGCGCGTCGCCCTGATAGACTGCGTGATCCTTTTAAACCTCTTAAGGATGTTGTTCTTCCTGACCTTGATGCCTTCTTTTACCACTTCCTCAACATTTATTTTACCCTTTAATATATCGTCCGCTACGGCCAATACTTCCTGGCGGGCAAACCTTGTGGCGAGTACGGTCAATTTAAATTTATCCTCCGCGGCTTCTATCTTTTTAGCCAGTTCAATCTCATGTTCCCTGGAAAGCAGAGAGATAGACCCCATCTGTTTAAGATACATCTTAACAGGATCATCAAGAGGCATAAAACGCTCTTCTATTTTTGCCTGTTCATTTAACATCTCCTCCTTGGATATCTCGGCCGGCTTTTCAGCCTCTTTTTCCTCGCCGTTCTCTATCACCTGTATATCCTCATCGCCCAGGATATCAAGTATGCGGTCTATCTCTTCCGAAGAAGAAACCCCGTCGGGCAGCAGGTCATTTACCTCATCATAGGTAAGATAACCTTTCTGTTTTCCCAGGACTATGATCTTCTCTACGTCTTTCTTTGTATATTCTTTCTTCTTCATATGGCTTACCTCTCTTTAGTTAAACAATGGAACTCCTGCATAAGCCTGTGCAAATTATCCTCATCGCCCGATTCCTGCGCTGCCTTGATCTGTTCGTGCAAGCGTTGTTTCCTGGCCTTCAACCTGGAACTCTTCAGGCGCGCTATACAATCATCTACTATGCCGTCCCGGCTCTGCTGCGGTATTTCCGGCAGTAAAGTCGATTCGCATATGATCCTGGCAATATTGTCGTCATTTAAATAGTTTATCAGTTTATTGGGCTCTATCTCCTTGCCGCGCTCCGTAAGGTTGAACATGATGGAAACAATACGGGAGGTCCTTTCATCCTGGAAATCCGCCGGTTCGATCCTGTCCCTTATATCCCTGATCAACTCACCCTCTTCCAGCATTAATTTCAACAGCAGCTTCTCCGTAGGATTTATATCCGGGGCCTGTTTTGCGCGGGCACCTTTATCGTTATCAGCATAACTCTTGGCACCTTTCGCCTTATTCGCCTTCTCCCATAAGGCGTCTTCGCTTATATCTAACTCCTGGGAGAGTTTCTTAATATATTCTGATCTTAAGACCGCGTCCTTTAATTTATTTATGGTAACCAGCATTTCATCGGAAATAACGCGTTTTGCTTCTATCTCCCTGGCGTTATGGCGCGATTTCAATATCTTAAGCTTATAATCAAATAACCCCTGCGCCTGCCGGACCCTTTCGCTGAATTCAGCGATACCGTGCCTGCGCACGAAGGTATCAGGGTCAAACCCCTCCGGCAGAGAAACTACCTTTACGTTCATATCTTCTTCTATAAATATATCCAGGCTCCTTAAGGCTGCCATCTGCCCGGCATCATCGGCGTCATATACCATTACCACGTTACTGGTATAACGTTTTATAAGCCTGGCCTGCTCGCTGGTCAGGGCAGTGCCAAGGGAAGCTACTATATTCTGCTGCCCTTCCTGGAATGGTAACGCGAAATCCAGATACCCTTCCACAACTACAACATAATCATTATCACGGATAGCGTCTTTGGCGAAATTCAATCCGTAAAGATTCCTGCCTTTTACGTATATAGGAGTTTCCGGGGAATTAACATATTTAGCCTGCGCGGCTGCGCCTGTCCTACCGGGACTATCCGGTAACAGGCGGGCCCCGAAAGCCAGCGCCCTTGATTTTATATCAAATATAGGAAAAATTATCCTGTCGCGGAACCTGTCGTAATATCCGCCGCCTGCCTTAGGCAATATAAGGCCGGCCTTCTCCAGCAGGGAAAGATTAAACCCTTTGTTTCTGGCATAACCCATCAAACCATCCCATCCCGAAGGGGCATAACCTAACTTAAGCGACCTTATCGTGCTTTCTTTAATGCCGCGCTTTAAAAGATAATCTTTAGCCTTAAGCCCGCCCTGCGAATTCAGGGTATGCTCATAAAAATAAAGTGCCGACTCATTTATTTTATAGAGCTGGGTTGTGAGCCCTGCCGCCTTGGGGTCCTGCGGCTTGCTCTCCGGTAAAACCACACCCGCCTTTTTAGCAAGGATCTCTACTGCTTCAGGAAACTCAAGGCGTTCATATTGCATAAGGAAATTAAAGGCGTTCCCTCCTGCATGGCACCCGAAACAATGGTATATCTGCCGGTCCGGAGAAACCATAAAAGAAGGGGTCTTCTCGTGATGAAAAGGGCATGAGGCCCTATAATTCCTCCCCGCGCGCTTAAGGGGTATATACCCGGAAACAACCTCGACTATATCCACGCGGCTTAAAATATCCTCTAATATATTATCCGGTATGCGTCCTATGGCCATATCTATCGCCTTATCCTGCGAAATCCCGAACAATTTATAGTTTCCAGTTTTTCTTCTTTTTCTATCCTGTCCAAAAGCAGGTTAAGCCCGAGGGTATCGGAAGATATGTGCCCCGCGATAACCACATTAAGGTTCGCGTCTTTGACCTTTTTTAAATGCTCTTCGCTTAAATGCATTGAAACCAGCGTCCTGACCCCTCTCTGGTACATCTTATCGTAAATATCCTTGTGCCCTTCTGTCCCTCCGGTCATCTCAAGAAAGATCTTGCCTACACGCCTCTTAGGGCTTCCAAGCAATATCCGCGGCCCGGCATTATCTTTTGCCGCGCCCTTATACTCCGGGATACCATTCAAGATATCCAGTATATCCTCTACCCTTTTGGGCTTCTCTCTATTGAATAACTTTTCAAGAAAATACGCTACGTGGTTATCCGCCGGAGTATGCACGCACATATAAGGCATATCTAACAGGCGCGCGGCATCGGCTGAACGCATATGATTTTGCGGCATTACCCTTCTTCCTACCTCGCGCCTGCGCTCTTCTATCAGCCCTTCGGCCACTTTCTTATTTATACCGGCCTTAACCAACAGATCAACCTGCAAACGCATTACTTCATAAAATACCGCGTAGGCGCTCCCTTCCGGGTGGTGGGCGATAACCAGGTCAAGCCCTTCCCGGCTGCGGATCTTATCCGCCAGCAGCAACTCCGGTACCTCAACATCTATCCCGACCATGATCTTTTTTATATCCGTGCCGGGATTACCATATAACAGAGCGGTATCCTCAAAAGAAGTTATAGCCCTGCTTTTTCTGGGGTCGCGCTCCTTCCCAAACTTTATTATCTGTTTATATATATGCCCGAGTTTCATTGTTTGGTGAGACTTTCCTGGATTCTAACGACAGTATCGTTAAATTTCTCTTGCGGCCTGAATTTAGAGACCACGCTCTCCCATAACCAGGTATATGCCGCTGGCGCGGCCATGACGAGGCGCTTGCCGGAATAGGAAGAAGCAATACTATCCCTGAAGTATCCGACCGGAGCTACCAAAAATATAAATACGATCAGGCTTATCAAAAGCAGGCTCCTGAATATCCCTAAGATAAAACTGCCCCATCTGTTAAGCCTGGGAGCTGCCTCTGCCTTGAAAAAACGCGAGAAAAACCTTCCGATCAAGGCAAATATAAAATAGCCCGCGAACACAAGAACAAGAAATGAGAAAAAAGAAAGGTACTCCAAAGGCATATTTTTTGAGCCCATAAAAGTACCTACATAATCAGAAAGATTTATATAATAATGAAAGGATATATATATCGCTGAAATAACGCCTAATAACCTGAACAGTTCAGCGAAAAAACCGTTTTTTATAGCGACGTAACATACTCGCATAAAAAGGATTACAAAAAATATATCAACCCAATTGAATTGCTTTAAGGTGTCTGGTAAAGCCATATTTTTTATATAGTTAGGGGGAAATTTCTAAAAGTATAACATATAAAAGGGGTAATGTCAAGGAAAGCGCTTTCTTGCCCTGGGATTACGACTTTATTAACAGGTATGTCCAGTTCCGCGACGCTCCGTCAACAGCTCCAGTGCCTTCATTACCTATTCTTATGGTAACCGTATTAGCTGATGTTATGGTAGCGCCCTGGTAAAAAAGATCAGCTTCAATAGCGCTTGGGGGTGTAAGGAATATCCTGTCTGTGGTGGCGGCGCCGGTAACGGTTACCGTAAGCGTAGTAGAGGCTGCCGCTGCAATTGAGGGGGGATTAACAGCAACTGCTCCATGCAGAAGCCCCGTAAACGCTGTTCCGCTTGAGCCGATTGTCATGCTATTTGTAACGGAAAGCTCATTATAGCTGCCGTAAGGGCTCGGATAATAGGTGGTAATAGTCAGGGATTCCGCGTAAACTGTTGCGCAGGATAAAAGAAAGAGAGAAAATACGGCAATCATAATAATACCGGCGTATCTACGCATACAACACCTCCGTTTTTTATATGCCTGGCGGCCTATTTATTCATTATTTTATGATAAAAGAACCTTCAATGCAATCCTTATTTACGTTTACTTTCTCTAACCGGGCCTTTATAATTTTATTCTTAAGCTCATTAACTGATCTGGCTTTTACCCTGATATAATTGTCGGTGTAACCCTCCCAATATCCGTTATCCCGTTTGCTGCGCTCCTCTATAAGCAGGTCCATCTCTTTCCCCTTAAACTGTTTTTTATAGGCAAAAGAGGATATTTTAACGGCCTCTCTAAGCCGCCCTATCCTCTCTCTTATCGCAACAGGGCCTGCCCCATCTTTTAACAGAGCAGCAGAAGTCCCGGGCCTCCTGCTGTAAGGAAATATATGCGCGCGTAACGGCATGATCTCCATGGCCAGATCCAGCGTATTGCGGAAATTTCTCTCCCCTTCTCCGGGAAACCCCACCATGATATCGGTAGTAATAGCTACCCCCGGGATCCTGTCTTTTATTTTCTTGATCAATGCCCGGTAATCATCGCGGCTATAACGACGGTTCATCTTCTTGAGGATATCATCATCTCCGCTTTGGATGGGTATATGCAGATGCCGGCATAACTTTCCAGAAACTGCCATCTTACTGATCAACCCCTCTGAGATATCGCCTGCCTCTATAGAA
>JBAZEH010000010.1:0-44156 GCA_041653955.1 Candidatus Omnitrophota bacterium
TCGCATTCGTAAGTTATGTGCTCATTTAACACCGCTTACAGTTCTTAATAAGGAAGGGTGTAAATTCGCACTTATAACTTACTCATGCTGTCGCATTCGTAAGTTATGTGCTCATTTAACACCGCTTACAGTTCTTAATAAGGAAGGGTGTAAATTCGCACTTATAACTTACTCATGCTGTCGCATTCGTAAGTTATGTGCTCATTTAACACCGCTTACAGTTCTTAATAAGGAAGGGTGTAAATTCGCACTTATAACTTACTCATGCTGTCGCATTCGTAAGTTATGTGCTCATTTAAAGGAGAGAGAGATGAAGATAATGGATTTCTTGTCAAAAAAGGCGATACTGACGGACTTGCAGTCGGTAAAGAAAGAAGAAGTTATCAAGGAACTCGTAGATGCTCTGGTTGAAGGCGGAGAGATAGATAAACGCAGCCGCGCTAAGCTGATCGAAGCACTGATGACCAGGGAATCGCTGGGCTCTACTGCCATAGGGCAGGGGATAGCCATACCCCACGCGAAATCGGATTGCGTAGATAAACTTGTTGCTGCTTTCGGGTTGTCCAAAAAAGGCGTTGACTTTGATTCGCTAGACGGAGAACCGGCGTATATATTCTTTTTACTGGTCGCCCCGCAGGATTCTGCCGGCCCGCATTTAAAGGCGCTAGCGCGCATCTCCCGCCTGCTAAAAGACAAATATTTCCGCGACAGCCTTCGCGCCTGCATGGATGACAAATCCGTAATAAAGATCATCTCACAAGAAGATGAAAAAAAGCTTTAACTCCAGGAATATAAGATTAGCCAGGGTCAAGGGTATGTTTAAGTGGCTATACCCGGGCATAGGCATAAAACGCTGGGTAGCTTTAAGTACTTTCGGCATATTCCTGGTTATTATAGGTTCCGTAAGCCTGCGGACAGAGGACTACTGGTTTGTCCAGATATTGTATGCCGTAGTAGTCGCATCCGGCATTATATTATTGATATTAGGGATAAAGCATATTGTGCACTCTTTTATCGCGGCGGTCATACCTTCTTCCAAGGGCGATGAACTCGTAGATATACTTTATCACAAGAAACAACTTGGGCGCGGTCCGAAGATCGTTACGGTCGGAGGAGGCACAGGCTTATCAGTGCTTTTAAGCGGGCTGAAGGAGTATTCTTCCAATATTACCGCAATAGTCACGGTCGCCGATGACGGAGGTTCATCCGGCAGGCTCAGGCAGCAGTTTGATATATTGCCTCCGGGTGATATACGTAACTGCCTCGTAGCTTTGGCTGATGCCTCGACTTTGATGCGCGACCTGTTCCAGTTCCGTTTCGACCAGAGTTCTGAACTTTCCGGGCACAGTTTCGGGAATCTGTTTATTACGGTAATGACCAGGTTGACCGGTGATTTTGAGAAGGCGATCAAGGAAACAAGCAAGGTTTTGGCGTTAAGGGGCCAGGTGATACCTTCTACGCTGAATAATGTCGCGCTTGTAGCTTTGCACAAGGATGGGACTACCACGGAAGGTGAAGATAAGATACCGAAGGCGCGCCTTCCTATAGATAAAGTTTACCTTAAATCAAAAGACGCCTCCATAGCTACTCCTGAGGCGATAAAGGCTATTGAGGGAGCGCAGATAATAATCCTGGGCCCGGGGTCCCTTTATACAAGTATTATGCCTAACCTGCTGATAAAGGAGATAACCGACGCCATAGTCGCTTCCGCAGCGATCAAGATATACGTTTGTAACGCCATGACCCAGCCGGGAGAAACTGACGGCTACAGCGCTTCCGACCATATAAAAGCGCTCACGCAGCACAGCCACCCGCGCATATTAGATTACTGTATTTTAAATACCGGAGAGATATCCAAGGATGCGCTTAAGCGTTACGCGCAGGATGATTCATACCCGGTTATGAACGATACAAAGAAGATAGAAAAGATGGGTTATCGCACTATTGAAGACGATATCATTATAGCTATGGATGTCGTCAGGCATGATGCTTCTAAATTAGCCAGAGTAATAATGGGTTTTATTGAAGAGGTCTGATCATAAGGGGCCTGTATATGGCGTTGATTAAGAAGAAATTGATTGTCAGGAATAAACAGGGCCTTCATGCCAGGCCGGCGGCACTTTTTGTTCAGATGGCGAATAAATTTGATTCCAGCATAACGGTCATACATGATAATGAGAGGGTCAACGGTAAATCAATAATGGGTATCCTTATGCTGGGAGCGGAAAAAGACAGTGAGATAATAATAGAAGCCGAAGGCACGGACGCCAGTGAGGCCCTATCGGAACTGGAAAAATTGATCAACAGCGAAGGTTGATATGATAAAAATTAAAGGTATAGCGGCGGCAGGAGGTATCAGCGTGGGGCCGGCCCATAAGGTAGGCAGGGAGGAGTTCGTTGTCTCCAGGCAGCCGATAAAACCGGAAGAGATACCCGTTCAGATCCAGCTCTTTGAAGAGGCGTTGATCAAGACACGCAGAGAGATCATAGAATTGCAGAAGAGGATCGCGGTAGATATGGGGCAGGAGCAGGCCGAGATATTTGACGCGCACCTCCTGGTCCTTGAGGACCGCATGCTCATAGAAGAGGTGATCCTGCGCCTGAAACAGGAGTGTGTTAATGTAGCGTATATATTCTCTGAGGTATTAAAGAAATATATCAGCGTATTTTCCAGGATAGAAGACGAATATTTAAAAGAGCGGATGTCGGATGTAAATGACGTTGGCAGGCGTATACTGCGTAATCTCCTGGGAAAAGAACGCAGGGGCCTGGAAGACCTGAAGGAGAAGGTGGTGGTGGTCGCGCATGACCTATCGCCTTCTGACACCGCGGCGATGCATAAAAGGAATGTTTGCGCGTTCGTCACGGATATAGGAGGCAAAACATCGCATACCGCGATCATGGCAAAGGCGCTTGAGATACCCGCAGTCGTAGGGCTTGAGGAGGCGACTTCTCAGATTAAACCCGGAGATATATTGATAGTAGATGGTTCTACGGGTACCGTTATCGTAAACCCCGATGAAGAAACCCTGCAGAGTTATCAGCGCGAGGAGTTAAAACTTAAAGGCGTAACAGAAAGGTTCCTGTCGGCAAAAGACCTGCCGGCGGTTACCCTTGACGGCAAGGCAGTTGATATAGTCGCTAATATAGAGTTGCCGGAAGAGCTTTCTTCGGTAAAGCTCCACGGCGCGCAGGGTATCGGGCTCTATCGCACGGAGTTTTTCTATATGAACAGGAAGGATTTTCCCACGGAAGAAGAGCATTACCAGGCCTATAAGTATGTCGCAGAGGAGATGAAACCTTATCCGGTGATCATACGCACGCTGGACTTGGGAGGAGATAAATTTTTGTCCCAGTTTGAAATGCCAAAGGATATTCAGCCCTTCCTTGGTTGGCGCGCTATCAGGTTTTGCCTGGCGCGCCCTGAGATATTCAAGGTGCAGCTAAGGGCTATTTTACGCGCGTCGGCTCACGGCAAACTTAAGCTTATGTACCCTATGATCTCCGGAGTGGAAGAATTAATACAGGCCAAGAAGATCTTAGGAGAGGTGAAAGAGGACTTAACCAATAAAGGGATACCCTTTGACAAAGATATTGAGGTAGGCGCGATGATCGAGGTGCCTTCCGCCGCCATGACCGCTGATCTTTTGGCTACGGAAGCAGACTTTTTTAGCATAGGGACCAATGATTTGATCCAGTATTCCCTGGCAGTTGACAGGACCAATGAGAAGGTGGCTTATCTGTATGAGCCCGCGCACCCGGCGGTATTAAGGTTGATCAAGAATATAATTGACTCGGCGCATAATGCGGGTATATGGGTTGGGATGTGCGGAGAGATGGCCGGAGAGCCTTCTTTTATACTGGTGCTTTTGGGTTTAGGGCTGGATGAATTCAGCATACCGCCCTTTGTTATCCCTGAAGTCAAGTATATTATCCGCTCTATCAGGATTAGCGACGCGCAAGCCATAGCCAAAGAAGTCCTGAAGTTATCTACCGGCAAAGAGGTAGAAGAGTTCAGCCGGGCCAAATTAAAGGAGATCATAGGGTGAAAGTATCTGTCAGCCCCGCGAATATAAAGAGGATAGACAAGGCGGGGATGCTGGATCTCCTTTCTAATTTTCCCGCGCAGTGCAGTCAGGCCCGGGATATTGGCCTGGGGAGCAAGATTTTCTTTGAAAGGAAAGATTTTACAAAGATAGTTTTCGCTGGGTTGGGCGGTTCGGCTATCGGGGCTGACCTTGTGAGATCGTACCTATATTTTGAGAGCAGGCTTCCGATCAGCGTGTGCCGCGAGTATGAATTGCCGGCTTATGTGGATAGCTCTACCCTGGTATTCATCTTGAGCTATTCCGGGAATACCGAAGAGACCATAAGCGCCTATGAACAGGCGAAGAGAAGCAACGCGTCTTTGGTCGTTATCTCCTCGGACGGCGAGCTTAAGGAATCTGCCGGTAAAGATAATATTGCTTTTATTGAGATACCCAAAGGAGTACCCCCCAGGTGCGCGCTGGGATATTTGAGTATTATACCTTTGGTAGTATTGAATAAGCTGGGCCTGATCCCAGATATGAGCGCAGATATAGCTGAAACGGCAACGGTGCTGGAGGAACTCAGGGATAAATCCCTTAATCCGCGCATAAATAAGAAAGATAATATCGCCAGATATATAGCAGATAAGCTATTTAACAAACTGCCGGTCATCTATTCAAGCTCAATATATTTTGACGCGGTAGTAACGCGCTGGCGGGGCCAGATCAATGAAAATTCCAAGGCCCTGGCTTTAAGTCACGTGTTCCCCGAGATGAACCATAACGAGATTATGGGGTGGCAGAACCCGGCAAGATTATTTAAGGACCTTACGGTATTGATGCTTAGGGATAAGGGTATGCACAAGAGGATCATTGCCAGGATGGATATAAGCAGGGATATCATCAAAAAAGAAGGAGTTGACATCCTGGAAGTTTCATCGCGGGGGGTGAGCCTGTTAAGCAGGATATTCTCGCTTATATATATAGGCGATTTTGTTTCATTTTATCTGGCTATAATATATGGGGTCGACCCTACTCCCGTGGATAAGGTCGCTTATTTAAAAAAGAGATTAGCGGAAAGCAAATGAAGGCATTGATTTTGGCGGCAGGATATGCCACAAGGTTATACCCTATAACCAAAGATTACCCTAAACCTCTTCTTGAAGTAGGCAAGAAGCCGATAATAGACCATATACTTGATAAATTTGAACGGTTAGACGGCGTAGACGAGATACTGGTAGTGACGAACAGTAAATTCATGCCGCATTTCAGGCAATGGAAGAAGGGCTTGAAAACAAAAAAGAAGATAACGCTGATAAACGACCTGACAAAGAGCCACGGCGACAGGCGCGGGGCGATAGGAGATATGAATTTCGTCATTAGAAAGAAGCGCCTGCGGGATGACCTTCTGGTGGTCGGAGGAGACAATATTTTCAGCGGTAATCTGAAGAGATTCTTTTCTTTCGCGCGCAGGTGCAAGGGGCCGGTTATCGGGGCGTATAATATAAAGGATAAGCGCGAAGCCAGAAAATACGGGGTCATCAGGCTGGATAAGGGTAAAAGGGTCGTTGATTTTAAAGAGAAGCCGAAGGACCCGGGTTCATCCCTGATAGCTATGTGCATCTATTATTTTCCCGAAGACAAATTAAGCCTGATAAAGGAGTACTTGCGTAATAGGGCAAGCGACAAGCATGATGCTACCGGTTTTTATATAGATTGGTTAAGGAGGAGGACCGCGGTTTACGGGTTCGTATTTGAAGGCGTCTGGTATGATATAGGAGACCACAAATTTTACCGCAAGGCGCAGGAGGATTTTTAATAAATATAAGGAGGTTTGATGAGCAAGCGCAGGCATTTTTTTACTTCAGAGTCAGTAGGCGAGGGGCATCCCGATAAGGTATGCGATCAGATATCTGATGCCGTCTTGGATGAGGTTTTTAAGATGGACCCTAATAAGGAGAAAAGCAGGGTAGCCTGTGAAACATACGTAACCATGGGCTTGTTGATCGTCGGAGGCGAAATAACCACTAACGCGTATATAGATATCCAGAAGCTCGCGCGTAACGTGATCAAGGATATAGGTTATACCCACCCTAAATACGGTTTTGATTATGAGACCTGCGCTATCATTAATACGATAAACAGCCAGTCGCCTGATATAGCCCAGGGTGTTAATACGGGAGGCGCGGGAGACCAGGGTATCATGTTTGGGTATGCGTGTTCCGAGACCAAAGAATATATGCCTTTACCTATAATATTAGCGCACAGGCTGGTGAAGCGTATGGCGGATGTGCGCCGCGGCAATATATTAAAATACCTTGGCCCGGACTGCAAGTCACAGGTAAGTATTGAGTATGAGAACGGGAAGGCAAAGCGCGTGGATTCGGTAGTCCTTGCCTGCCAGCATACCGAGGATATACTTGATAAGAGCGGGAAACATATCACTTCAAAGGCGCGCAGGGAGATGATAGACGTGGTAGCAAAGCCTATATTGAAGGGCCTTATAGATAAGGATACCAAGTTTTACGTTAACCAGACGGGTAAATTCATAATCGGCGGGCCGCAATCAGATACCGGGATGACCGGAAGGAAGATCATTGTGGATACCTACGGGGGGAGTGTGCCGCACGGCGGAGGGGCATTTTCAGGCAAGGACCCGACCAAGGTTGACCGCTCCGCGGCTTATATGTGCCGTTATATCGCCAAGAATATCGTTGCCGCGGGGATAGCAGAAAAACTTATGCTTCAATTATCATATGTTATCGGTTACGCCGACCCGTTATCTATTTATATAGATACAGAGGGCACGGGTAAATTAAGCAACGAGAAGATAGAAAAACTCATCAGGGGAAATTTTGAACTTACCCCTAAGGGTATAATCAGCTCTCTCGGCCTGCTGAACCCTATATATAGAAAGACTGCCTGCTATGGACATTTTGGCAGGGAGGATTGCGGTTTTAAATGGGAGATGACGGATAAGGCGGCGGCGTTAAAGAAACAGTCATCCAGATTATAAAATATAGAGACGCTTTCTGAGCCAAAGCAGAAACTGTCCCCTTGAGGGTACAGTTTCCCGATTGCATCAGAAAGCGTCTCTAAAAAGAGATTGGGGAGAGATATGAGATATGATATTAAAGATATTAAGTTAGCGGATAAGGGGATCTTGAGGATAGAATGGGCACGGCAGGATATGCCTGTGCTGGGGCTTATTGAGGAGCGTTTCAGGAAAGAGAAACCTTTAAAAGGGGTGTGCCTTGCCGCGTGTTTGCATGTCACAACCGAGACGGCGAATCTAGCCAGTGCGCTTAAGGCCGGAGGGGCCCAGGTGTATATTTGCGCTTCTAACCCGCTCTCCACGCAGGATGATGTTGCGGCTGCGCTGGTTAAGAAGATGAAGATTCCTGTTTTTGCGATCAAGGGAGAAGATAACAAAACCTACTATAATCATATAAAATCCGTGTTGGCAGCAAGGCCTAATATAACTATGGATGATGGGGCTGACCTTGTTTCGGTTATTCATAAGGAGAAGAAGTTTTTTCCGCTTGGCGGCACTGAAGAGACGACTACGGGGGTAATCAGGCTGCGCGCCATGCAGAAGGATGGCGTCCTCAAATATCCGATCGTAGCTGTTAATGACGCCCAGACCAAGCACCTGTTTGATAACCGTTACGGCACCGGACAGTCTACTATTGACGGGGTAATTCGTGCTACCAACCGTTTGATCGCCGGGTTAAATGTGGTGGTGTGCGGATACGGATGGTGTGGCAAGGGAGTCGCCATGCGCGCTTCGGGATTGGGGGCCAAGGTTATCGTGGTAGAGGTTGATCCTTTAAGGGGGTTAGAAGCTAATATGGACGGGTACAGGGTTATGCCTATCGCAAGCGCCGCAAAGATAGGGGATATCTTTATTACTCTTACCGGGGATATCAATGTCATACGCAGAGAGCATTTTAAGAATATGAAGGACGGCGCTATAGTGGCGAATTCCGGTCATTTTAACGTCGAGATAGATATAGAAGGATTAGAGAAGATAAGCAAAAAAAAGAGGCGGATACGCGATTTTGTGGATGAGTATACGCTGGGTAGCGGACGCAAGGTATATTTATTGGGTGAAGGCAGGTTGATAAACCTTGCCGCAGCGGAGGGGCATCCTGCGCAGGTAATGGATATGTCTTTCGCCAACCAGGCGTTGAGCGCAGAGTATATAACCGAAAACCACAAGAGATTAAAAAGAGAGGTCTATAAGGTCCCTGAGTCTATAGATAGAAATATAGCGCAGTTGAAACTAAAAACTCTAGGTATCAGGATAGATAACTTGACCGCGGAACAGAAGAAATACCTGGCAAGTTGGGAGATGGGCACTTAATGAAGCGGATCGCGGTATTGACTACAGGAGGAGACGCGCCGGGAATGAACGCGGCGATACGGGCCGTGGTGCGTTCGGCCAGGCGTAATAAGCTGGAAGTGATCGGGGTATTCCGCGGATGGTGGGGCCTCCTTAATGAAGAACTGAAATTCCTTGATGACCGCTCTGTATCGGGTATTATAAACCAGGGGGGGACAATTTTAAAGACCGCGCGCTGCCCGGATTTTAAAAGTGAAGAGGGGCAGGCGAGGGCCCTGAATACGATAAAAAAGAACTCTATAGAAGGCCTTATTGTTATCGGCGGGAACGGGAGTTTCGCGGCCTCTCATTCGTTCGGGAAAAAACATAATGTGCCATGCATCGGGATACCCGCGTCCATAGATAACGATATTAACGGCATAGATATTACCATAGGCTCGGATACCGCTATAAATACCGCCCTTGCCGCTATTGATAATATCCGCGATACCGCCACTTCCATGGAGCGGGTTTTCGTGGTTGAGGTAATGGGAAGAGAGTCCGGGTATATCGCTTTACAGGTGGCGCTAGCCGGAGGATGCGAAGACGTTATAATCCCGGAAAGAAAATTCAACCTTGATAATATATGCAGCGATATAGTAGAAGGCAACCTTCGGGGTAAAATAAGCTGGATAATTATCGTAGCAGAAGGAGCAGGGAAGGCGGAAGATATAGCTAAAAAGATAACCGATATGACCGATCTTGAAACACGTCCGGTTGTCTTGGGCCATATCCAAAGGGGAGGCCGGCCGAGCGCTTTCAGCCGTATTCAGGCCGCGACCCTGGGAGAGGCGGCAGTAGAGGCCCTGCTTAAAGGGGAATCGGATAAGGCCGTCTCTATAAAGGACGGGATGGTCGCGCTTATAGGCCTTGATGAGGCAGCGAAGAAAAAAGAGTATGATGTGGAAAGAATATACAATTTAATCAAAATATTAACTTAAGGGGGATGAGTCATGGGCAGGAAAGCTTTGGGAGTAGACAAGATCATAATGGATTTGATTTTAAGCGACGATATGGCTGTAAAGAGAGAGCTTGCCAGAAAGATATCGGGTATCGCTTATAAAAAAGGAATATATTCTTCCAGCATACACGAGTTTTATACCGCGCGCGGCAGGGAAGGGTTCGGCGGTTTCACCGTGCCGGCGATAAATTTAAGGAGTATGACTTACGACCTGGCGCGTGCCATATTCAAGGTCGCCAAAAAAAATAACTCGGGGGCGTTCATTTTTGAGATCGCTAAGTCCGAGATGGGTTATACCGCGCAACCGCCGGTGGAATACGCGTCAGTGATCCTGGCAGCCGCGATAAAAGAAGGGTATACCGGTCCGGTATTCATACAAGGGGACCATTTTCAGGCGAACGCCAAAAAGTTCAAGGAGGACCCTGAAAAGGAGTTGGACGGTTTGAAGGCGCTGATCTCTGATTCCATAGCCGCGGGATTCTACAATATAGATATTGATTCATCTACTCTTGTGGACCTCTCAAAGCCGAAGATAAAACAGCAGCAGCATTTTAATTCCGAGGTGTGCGCGAAACTAACGCAATTCATCAGAAAGATAGAACCCAGGGGCGTTACGGTCTCCGTGGGCGGGGAGATAGGGGAAGTAGGCCATCAGAACTCTACTCCTGAAGACTTGCGCGCGTTCATGGAAGGTTATCAGAAGAGGCTGCGTAAGGGTTTAACAGGCATAAGCAAAATATCTATCCAGACAGGGACCTCCCACGGTGGTGTTGTTCTACCTGACGGGACGGTAGCGCAGGTAAAACTTGATTTTGAGACCTTAAGGAATCTTTCTGATATCGCCAGGAAGGAATATGGTATGGCCGGGGCAGTGCAGCATGGGGCATCCACCCTTCCTGAAGAGGCATTCCACAAGTTTCCGGAATGTGAAGCGGCAGAAGTGCATTTAGCTACGGGGTTTCAAAACATGATGTTTGACAGCAGGCATTTTCCGGCCGAGCTTAAGAACAGGATATACGAGTGGCTTAAAACCAATGCCGCCTCCGAGGCAAAAGAAGGGGAGACCGAAGAACAATTTTTCTATAAAACCCGCAAGAAAGCATTGGGGCCTTTTAAGAAGGATATTATGGGCTTGCCTGAACAGACAAGGGACGCGATCGCGGCGGAGTTGGAGGAGAAATTTGAGTTTTTGTTTAAACAATTGAACGCCGTAAATAATAAGGAACTGGTGGATAAATACGTGACCTTAAAGCGCGTTATCGTGCGCAAGCGCAAAGAAGAAAAAGAGATACTCCACGACGGCGAAGGCGCTGACTAAAAACTTAGGGACGGTTCTCGCTTGCGCTTGAGAACCGTCCCTATAAAAAGGGGTAAACTATGCGTTCGGATAAAACAAAGAAAGGTTTAGAGAGAGTCCCGCACAGGGCGCTTTTGCACGCTACGGGTTTAAGCAGAAAAGATTTTGATAAGCCATTTATCGGGGTCGCCACTTCCTTTACCGACCTTATTCCCGGTCACGTAGGCATGCGCGACCTGGAGCGGTTTATTGAACGCGGTGTATGTTACGGTGGCGGCGTCCCTTTCTTTTTCGGGGTCCCGGGGATCTGCGATGGTATTGCTATGGGCCACTTGGGTATGTGTTATCCGATGGCTTTAAGGGAGATAGTCGCCGATACCATAGAAACAGTCTGTAACGCGCATCAGTTAGACGGAATAGTATGCCTTACTAACTGCGATAAGATCACTCCAGGTATGCTTATGGGTATAGCGCGCTTGAATATACCGGCGATAGTCGTTACTGCCGGGCCGATGCTTTCCGGGCGCTATAAGCAGAGGAAACTTGCTTTTGTCCATGATACCTATGAAGGGTTAGCCAGGGCCAAGAAAGGCGATATATCGACTGAAGAATTGACATGCCTTGAGATGGAGGCCTGTCCCGGAGCCGGATCATGCCAGGGGTTATATACAGCCAATACTATGGCCTGCATTACAGAAACTATGGGTATGTCTTTGCCGGGCTGCGCTACGGCATTAGCTATATCGGCCAAGAAACGCCGCATTGCCCAGGCCAGCGGGGAAAGGTTAGTGGAACTGGTGAAGAAGAATATTACTCCTCTTAAGATAATGAATAAGAGCGCTTTCATGAATGCCATTATTGTGGATATGGCCCTTGGAGGCTCAAGCAATACGGTCCTGCACCTGATGAGTATTGCCCGCGAAGCGGGTATAGCGCTGGACCTTAAGGTATTTGATAAGATCAGTAAGGCTACGCCGCATATTACAAACTTAGAGCCTTCAGGCACTCATTTTATGGAGGACCTGGAGTACGCGGGGGGGATCCCGGCGGTCTTAAAGAGGCTAAAGAGCAAGTTGAGTAATACTCAAACAGTAAGCGGCAACAATATATTTCATATAGCGGATAATGCAGCGATAGCGGATGAAGATGTTATACGCCCTTTAAATGAGGCATACCACAAACAGGGTGGTGTCGCTGTCTTATACGGCAACCTCGCCCCTAACGGCGCGGTCATAAAGCAGTCGGCGGTAAGCCCCAAGATGATGAAGTTCGCGGGCAGGGCGCGCGTCTTTAACCGCGAAGAGGAGGCGATGCAGGCGATACTGAACCGAAAGATAAAGAAGGGGGACTGCATAGTTATCCGTTATGAGGGCCCTTCAGGAGGCCCTGGTATGCGCGAGATGCTTGCCCCTACCTCGGCGATAGTAGGTATGGGCCTGGCAGATTCGGTTTCGTTGATCACCGACGGAAGGTTCTCCGGAGGGACTAAAGGCCCCTGCATAGGGCATATCTCTCCTGAGGCATCAGCCGGCGGGCCCATCGCGATATTAAAAGACGGCGATATAATTAACATAGATATACCGGGAAGGAAATTAGAGGCAAAACTGACAAAGGCTGAAATAGAAAAGAGATTCAGGGGCTGGAAACCAATCGCGCCAAAGATAAGGACCGGTTATCTTTCGCGCTATTCAAGATTGGTAAGTTCCGCGGATAAAGGAGCGGTTTTATTATGACAGGTGCCAGGATATTCATAGAGTGTTTAAAGCGCGAAGGCGTGGAGGTCATGTTTGGTTATCCGGGAGGGCAAGTTTTACCTATATTTGATGCCCTTTATGACGGCGGTATAAAGTTTATACTTACCCGGCATGAACAGGGGGCCGCGCACGCGGCAGACGGTTACGCGCGCGCTACCGGTAAGGTCGGAGTCTGTTTGGCAACAAGCGGCCCGGGGGCCACTAACCTGGTGACCGGTATTGCCACGGCTTTTATGGATTCCGTCCCCATGGTCGCTATTACCGGGCAGGTGAAAACTCATCTTATCGGCAATGATGCTTTTCAGGAAGCGGATGTTACAGGTATCACCCGTCCGATAACAAAACATAATTATCTGGTGAAAGATATAAAAGACCTGGCCAGGACCGTCAGGGAGGCTTTTTATATTGCCTCAAGCGGAAGGCCGGGCCCGGTTGTCATAGATATACCTTCTGATATACAGATGCAGGAAGCAGAGTTTATCTGGCCGGAGACTTTGGAGATGCGCAGCTACAAGCCTACTTATTTCGGCCATCCCGGGCAGATCAAGAAGGCGGCTAAGTTTATCTCTGAGTCCAGGAAACCTATCATTTATGCCGGAGGAGGCATAATCTCTTCCGGGGCGCATACGGCCTTAAGGGAGTTTGCCGAAAAGATACAGGTGCCCGTGACCATGACCCTTATGGGGCTGGGGGGGTTTCCGTCTACGCACAAGCTTTCTTTAGGTATGCTTGGTATGCATGGCACCGCTTACGCCAACCACGCTATCATGGATTCGGACCTGATTATTGCCGTGGGTTCCAGGTTTGATGACCGGGTTACCGGCAGGCTTGATTCGTTCGCTCCGGGCGCCAGGATCATACATATTGATATAGATCCTTCATCCATAAGCAAGAACGTCAAGGTCGATATCCCGATAGTGGGGGATGCCAGGAATATACTGGGAGAGCTTACCGAAGCCATAGGGAAGGCGCCCGATATTTCGGAGTGGCTGAAGACCATAGAATCGTGGAAAAAAAAGCATCCCTTGAGTTATAAGGAGGGCTCTAAGATAAAACCACAATATGTCATAGAGCAGATATATGAAGCCACAAAAGGGGAGGCGGTTATCTCTACCGAAGTCGGGCAGAACCAGATGTGGGCCGCGCAGTGGTATCAGTATATCCATCCGCGCACGTTCATATCAAGCGGCGGATTAGGCACTATGGGTTTTGGTTTTCCCGCTGCTATGGGGGCTAAGGTGGGGTGCCCGGACAAGGTGGTCTTTGATATAGCCGGCGACGGCTCAATACAGATGAATATACAGGAGCTGGCTACCTGCGTTTGTAATAAGATAAATGTCAAGATCGCCATACTGAATAATGGTTATTTAGGTATGGTCAGGCAATGGCAGGAGCTGTTTTATAAGAGGCGCTACTCTCATACCTGTATTACGGGGCCGGATTTTGTGAAATTAGCCGAGAGTTACGGAGCGGTAGGTATCAGGGCCACCAGGAATGAAGAGGTGCGCCCGGCTATAGATAAGGCGCTTTCCACGGATAATACCGTGCTGATAGATTTTCATATAGAGCAGGAAGAGAATGTTTTTCCTATGGTCCCGGCTGGAGAAGCTATAAACCGGATGATAGGAGGCATGGCGTAATGAAGTTAAGGCCCAAGCTGACTTCGATAGAGAACGCGTCGCTGATACGAAAATTCACCGTGCTCTTTATCGTGATGTCGCTTCTGCCCTTTATCGTTATCGCCTATCTGTTCAGCCAGCACCATGAGTCGGGCATGATACTGATACAGCAGAATATACTTTTCATTCTGCTGGCCCTTACAGGTATCGGGGCCCTCGCCGGATTCTGGGGGATGCGCAGGTCAATCATCAAGATCCAGGATATAAACCGCAAGACCAAAGAAGCCCTGGAAAAAGTTATGCCCGGTTCAGGAGCGGGCAGGGGCGATGAGAATGAGGTCGCCCAGTTAGCCAGGTCTTTTAATGAGGTCACCAGCAACCTGGAGAAGAATATAAAGCGCCTTGAGGCGTCTAAGCAGACTATCCAATATGTATTATCCAGGATCGCCCTGGGGATATCATCGCCTCATACAATAGATACTTTTCTTGAATTGATAGTAGAGATCACTACGCAGGCATTAGACGCCAAGAAGGGCACCTTGATGCTGCTGGATGAGGATAAGGATGAGCTTTATGCCAAGGCGGCATCCGGTTTTACCAATAGTTCAAACAGGCCGCGCATAAAGGTAGGCGAGGAAGGGCCGGGATGGGTAGCCAGGAATAAAAAACCCCTATTGGTCCCTGAACTGCAGAAACTGAAGCCGGGAGAGGAGGATGACTATTTTGTCCCTCCTTTATTATGCGTCCCTATGATGTACCAGGACAGGCTGGTAGGCGTGCTTGCGGTAAGCGGCAAGATAGGCGGCGGTTCTTTCGGAGAGGATGAAGTGGTCATCGTTTCTAATCTCGCTTCGCAGACAGCCGTAGCGGTTGAGAATGAGCGGCTGAACCACGATGCAGAAGAAACGTATCTAGAGACGATCTCTGCGCTGGCGCTTGCGGTTGAGGCGCGGGATACTTACAGCCGCGGGCATTTAGACAGGGTCTCCGAGTACGCGGTTAAGATAGCCCGTAAATTAGGCCTTGATGAACAGGCAACCAAAGATATAAAAGACGCGGCCGAACTGCATGATGTAGGCAAGATAGGCATAAGCGATGAGATCCTTAAAAAGCCGGGCCCCCTTAGCGAGGAAGAGTTTCGCGTCATGCATAAACACCCCCTTATAGGAGAGGCGATCATTAAGCCTGTGCGCCGCCTGTCAAACCTCTGCGAGATAGTCAGGCACCACCATGAGTGGGTCAACGGCACAGGATACCCCGACGGGCTTAAAGGGGATGAGATCAGCATAGGCGCTAAGATATTATGTGTGGCTGACTCTTTTGATGCCATGAGCACTGACAGGCCTTATCATAAGGGCTTAAACATAGATGAAGCGAAAGAGGAATTAAGAAAATATTCGGGGACGCGTTATGACCCCGAAATAACGGAGGCTTTCTTAAGCATAATATGAGACACACAATTTCTGTATTGGTTGAAAATAAACCCGGGGTCCTGGCGCGTATCTCCGGGCTATTCAGCGCGCGCGGATATAATATAGCGTCTTTGGCGGTAAGTGAGACTCTGGATCCGAGCATATCTTATCTTACGATGGTGGTAGAGGCGCAGGATGAGAAGGTGCTTGAACAGATCAAGAAACAGTTGAATAAGTTAATAGATATAATCACGATCACGGATTTTACCAAAAAAGAGCATATTGACAGGGAGCTTATCCTGGTCAAGGTAGAATATTCCGCCAGGGAAAAGGGGAAGTTGGAAGGGGTCATAAAAAAATATATGGCCAAATTGATTAAACATAAGGGCGAGATCGCGATCATAGAGGCGGTGGATGAGCAGGAGAAGATCAGGCAGCTGCTCCAGGAGCTTAGCCAGTTCGGGGTCAAAGAGTTGGCGAGAACGGGCAGGATCGCAGTCGGTTATTAAACTAGCGCCCGATTTAATTTAATAAATCGGTGTATATTAACTATATAAGGAGGGTATGAAGATGGCAAAGATCTATTATGATCAGGACGCGGATTTGAACCTTTTAAAAGACAAGACTATAGCGATAATCGGTTATGGCATACAGGGCCGGGGGCAGGCGCTGTGCCTGCGTGATTCAGGATGCAAAGTGGTAATATCAGAACTTGAAGGCACGCCTAATTACGAACAGGCCAAGAAAGACGGTTTTACTCCTGTTTCCGTAGTTGAGGCCGCCAAGGCAGGGGATATAATACAGATACTGACGCAGGACCATGTTCAGGCCAAGGTATATAAGGAATCTATCAAACCTAAACTTACAAAAGGTAAGGCCTTATGTTTTTCTCATGGTTTCAACATACATTTTAAACAGATAAAACCGCCTAAAAAGGTGGATGTTTTCATGGTCGCGCCCAAAGGCCCCGGCGCCCTGGTCAGGAGGATGTATGAAGAGGGCAGGGGTGTCCCTTCACTGGTAGCTGTATTCCAGGATGCTTCGGGAGAGGCGCTCAAACTCGCCCTGGCTTATGCCAAGGGATTAGGCGCAACCAAGGCGGGTGTTATTGAGACTACATTCAAAGAAGAAACAGAAACTGATCTTTTTGGGGAACAGGCAGTGCTGTGCGGCGGGGTGACCGAGCTGATCAAGGCGGGCTTTGATACGCTTATGGAAGCCGGCTATCAGCCTGAGATCGCCTACTTTGAAGTGCTGCATGAATTAAAACTTATCACTGACCTGATACAGGAAACGGGTATATCCGGTATGCGCCGCAGGGTATCCAATACCGCCTGCTATGGGGACCTTTCAAGGGGTAAAAGGATCATCACCGAGAAGACCAGAAAAGAGATGCGCAAGATACTTAAGGAGATACAAAAGGGTAAGTTCGCCAGGGAGTGGATCAGGGAGAATGAAGAGGGCAGGCCGAACTTTAACAAGCTGCTCAAGGAAGGGGATGAGCATCAGATTGAGAAGGTGGGCCAGCATCTGCGCGAAATGATGCCCTGGATGAAAAAGTAGGCATAACCATGGAAAAGATCATAATATTTGATACTACGCTTCGCGACGGAGAGCAGGCGCCCGGGGCGTCAATGAACAGCTTCCAGAAGATGGAGGTGGCCAGCCAGCTTGAAAAGCTGGGGGTTGATATTATTGAAGCGGGCTTTCCAATAGCTTCTCCGGATGATTTTGCGGCTGTAAGCGCTATCGCTAAGAACGCCAAGAAAAGCGCTGTTTGTGCCCTTGCCCGCTGCATAGAAAAAGATATAGAATACGCAGGCAACTCCCTGAAGAAGGCGAAATATCCGCGCATACATTTGTTTTTGGCGACCTCCAGAATACACCTGAAATATAAATTTAAAAAAGCGGAAGATGAGATAGTAGCGATAGCGCGCAGTTCCATCTCGCGGGCCAGAAAATTCTGTTCAGATATCGAGTTTTCCTCGGAGGATGCCACCCGTACGGATAAGGATTTCCTTTTTCGTATGGTAGAGATGGCTATCAGTGTGGGGGCGCGCACGATAAATATCCCGGATACTGTAGGTTACAGCTATCCGCAGGAGGTATATTCACTGATCACGGATATAAAGGATAATGTGCCTAATATAAATAAGGCGGTTATCGCTATACATTGCCACAATGACCTGGGGTTGGCAACGGCCAACTCTCTTTCAGCGGTCCTCGCCGGGGCCCGCCAGGTGCATTGCACGGTCAACGGTATCGGCGAACGCGCGGGTAACGCTTCCTTAGAAGAGATAGTGATGGCAATGAAGACCCGCCAGGATGTTTTTGGCGGATTTTACACAGATATACGTACCGAGGAGATATACCCTACCTCCCGCCTGGTAAGTAAGGCGACCGGTTTTGTAGTGCCCCCCAATAAGGCGATCGTAGGCAAGAATGCCTTTGCCCATGAGTCCGGCATACACCAGGACGCGATATTGAAGAAAAGGATCACCTATGAGATCATGGACCCTCATGATGTGGGGATATCCGAGAGCAGCCTGATATTGGGAAAACATTCCGGCAGGCACGCGTTCCGGCAAAGGTTAAAGTCTTTGGGCCTGAAGCTGGATGAGGAGAAGTTGAATAAGGCATTCACGCGTTTTAAGGCGCTCGCCGACAAGAAGAAGGCTATCTTTGACGACGACCTGGTCTCTATAGCGGAAGATGAGATAAGGGGGGTTAAGCCGTTGTGGCAATTCGTGGATTTTACGGTTAACTCCGGATCGCATATTACGCCTGTGGCTACGGTGAGGTTGAAGAAGAAAGGGAAGATATTATCGGGGTCTTCTTCCGGAGACGGCCCGGTTGATGCCTGTTTTAAGGCGATAGACAAGGCTATAAATATAAAAGCGAAACTTCAGGATTACCGCTTAGAGGCGGTTACTTCAGGTAAGGACGCGTTGGGCGAGGTCAGCCTTAAATTGGAATTAAAGGGGAAGGCCGCTTCCGGCAGGGGCTCAAGCACCGATATTATAGAGTCTTCGGTAAGGGCGTACCTTGACGCGGTTAATAAACTGAAATCCAAATAAATGGCCTCAACCCATATCTACGGTCTTATCGGATACCCGCTGGAACACAGCCTTTCTCCTGCCATGCATAACGCCGCATTCCGCAGCCTGAATATAGACGCTGAATACAGATTATTCCCTTTAAAAGAAAGCGGGCTCAAGGGTTTCTTCGCGAAACTTAAGAAAAACAGTATTTTCGGACTGAATGTGACTATCCCGTATAAAGAAAAGGTTATTCCTTTTATGGATAAGGTCTCCGCTCAGGCCCGGCTTATCGGGGCCGTAAACACTATCAAACCGGGGGAAGGCACTTTAGAGGGATTCAATACGGATGGCGCGGGTTTTATAGAGCACCTTAAGGTGGACCTTAAATTCCTTCCTGCCGGCAAGGATATTTCCGTTATCGGGGCAGGAGGCGCTGCCAGGGCGGTCTGTGTTTATTTGAGCCAGGAGAGGCCCAGGTCTATCAGTGTTTATGACGCCGATGAGGTTAAGGCGCAGGCGCTGGTAAACCATTTAAGAAATAATTTCAGCGGCGTAGAGTTCAGGCATGCCGGTTCGCCCAGGGAGCTTTTAATAGAAGACGCGGGGCTCCTTGTTAACGCTACTCCCGTAGGCATGAAAGAAGAAGATCCCTGCCTTGTTGACGGTAAATCTATCCATAAAGACCTTCTGGTATATGACCTGATATATAATCCCGGCCAGACAAAACTGTTGAGGCTGGCGGCGCAAAGAGGGGCTATGGTATCCAATGGCCTGGGTATGCTTTTGCACCAGGGGGCATCCGCTTTTGAATTATGGACGGGGGTAAAGGCTCCGGTTGAAGTAATGCATAGCGCTTTGATAGAAGCAATGAGCAGATGATAGAGAAAATATTGGTTTTTACCTTCGGTTCTATTGTGGGAAGTTTTTTGAACGTCTGTATCTACAGGATGCCTTTGGGTAAATCCATAGTCTGGCCCCATTCGCATTGCCCTAATTGCCAGAAGAAGATACCCTCATACGATAATATACCTTTCTTAAGCTATATTCTTTTAAAAGGAAGGTGCCGTTTCTGTAAGACAAGGATACCGGCCCGGTATCCTTTGGTAGAGTTGTTGACCGCTCTTTTATTTTTGGCGGTCTTTAACCGCTACGGGTTAACCTATGATTTTTTCATTTTTACCGTATTCGCCTGCGGCCTGGTTATTGCCACTTTTGTAGATATACAACATCGTATTATCCCCGATGAGATCTCCGTCGGGGGGATCATATTCGGGTTCATATTGACCTCTATAAAGGGCTTTGACCTGAAACCATTCAGTTACCAGCCCGGTTATATGTTTTCTTCTTTACTGGGTATACTTGTCGGAGGCGGGATCATCTATCTGACAGGGAAGCTCTTTGACTTTGTATATTTCGGGATCCTGAAAAAACCTCCGATCCAGGGGGAAACGGAGTCTATGGGCGGGGGGGATGTCAAGTTGTTGGCGATGATCGGCGCTTTTCTCGGTTGGCAGAATGCGGTATTCGTTTTCTTCCTTGCCCCCTTTCTGGGGGCGGCCATAGGCATTATAAATCTTCTGGTTAAAAAAGACCACACTATCCCTTACGGCCCATTTTTATCATTGGCCGCCATTATCTCCCTCTTTTGGATGGAGAAGATACTCCATCTTATATTCGGGCATTAAGAGATTTAATACCTATCTTCCTTAAAATCAACAGGTTTTGTTCCTGATTTATATTTGATTTTCCGGCCTTTTTATGTTATACTTAACGTGATTGTCATATAAAGAGGTGTAGATGGTTACAGGGCAATAAAAAAGAAGTCAAGAGAAGGCGATCCTTTACAGGAAAGGGATTGCCTTTATTTTTGATATAAAATAAAATATGAAAGAGCGAGACAACGCAAAAGAAGAAGCTATAAAGAAATTGATCTGTATCGGAGAGGATATCTCTAAGATTGAAACAGGCATAGCCCGGGAGAAGCGCTTATTAGGCAAAGAAGATAGGGATGATAATAGTGCCTGCGATACAGGCGCGGAGTATCTTTTTACCGTGCGTATCAAAGACGGCAAACCCGTAGAAACTACCCATACCCCTGCCTCTATAAAGGTTACCGGTTATTCTCCCCGGGAGTTTGACTCTGACCCCGCTCTCTGGATCAAGATGGTGCATAAGGATGACCGGAAAATGGTAACTGAGCGGATCTCGGATATATTGTCCGGGAAGAGGGCCCCTTCTTTTGAGCACCGCATTATCAGGAAAGACGGGGTCCTGCGATGGGTAAAGAATTCTATCACCCTCCATTTTGACAAGGATGGTGTTTTAACTTCCTATACCGGGGTTATTCAGGATATCGCCAGGATAAAGAACGCGGAGAATGTATTACGTATCTCCGATGAAGAATACCGCATCCTCGCGGAAACCCTGCCTGTCGCTGCCTATGTAGCCGCGCTTGATGAATCAAGCTCTACGCTTTATATCAGCCCGCAGATAAAATCCATATTATCTTTTACCAGTGAAGAATATATGTCTGATCCTCAATTCTGGAACAAGCATATCCATCCCGAGGACTCCGGGCGCGTGATGGAGGAATTGCGGCGTTGCCACAGGGACCTGGGTTCGTTCCTTCTGGAATACCGGATGTTGGACCGTTTTGGGCAGGTAGTATGGATACATGATACGGCCACAGTAACGCGCGATATTGAAGGCAAGGCCCTGTATTTGCACGGGATGATGTTTGATATAACTGAACTTAAGCAGATAGAAGAGGATTTGAGCAAAAAACAATGCGAGTTGCAGACTATACTTGATTCTGTGCCCGCACTGGTTTTTTATAAAGACAGGCAAAACAGGATGGTGCGCATTAATAAGTCTTTTGCCGAGGCGATGGGGATGAAGAAGGAAGAAATAGAGGGGAAAACATGCTTTGAGCTTTGGCCCGATAAGGCGCAGGAGTATTGGTGCGACGATAAGGAGGTTATCGATAAGGGCTATCCAAAGATAGGGATAATTGAGTCCCTGATGACCGCCAAAGGAGAGAAATGGATAGATACTGATAAGATCCCTTATAAGAATGAAGAGGGGGATATTATAGGAGTAATAGGGTTTGCTATTGATATAACCGAACGCAGGATGGCGGAGGACGCGCTTAAGAAAAGCAAAGAAGAATACTGCTCTTTGATAAATAACGTGAATATAGGCGTGTTCAGGAGTACGTATGAGGCGGAAGGGTATTTTATTAATGTGAACCCGGCTATGGTCAAAATATTCGGATACGATTCTTCCGAAGAGTTCATGAAGACCAGCTTTTTTGAGTTATACCAGGATCCGCATAGAAGGGTAGAATATACCGAGAAGATCAGGAGGCAGGGTTTTGTTAAAGACGAAGTGCTTGGGCTCAAGAAGAAGGACGGCACTCCTATATGGGTTTCAGTAACCGCGAAAGTGGGCTTTGACGAAAACGGCGCCCCTCAATGTGTAGACGGTATCGCGGAAGATATAACCGAGCGCAGGCGCGCCGAGGAAGAGCTGGGTTTACTGAATAAAGAGCTTTTAAGGTCCAATAAAAGGCTTAAACAGCTGGCGCTGCGCGACCAGCAAACCGGGCTTTTTAATCATCGTTACCTGCAGGATGTTATAGAGGCGGAGTTTTTCCGCGCGAAACGTTATATGCATCCTTTCTCGGTTATGATGATGGATGTGGATTACTTTAAATCAATAAACGACGTTTACGGGCATATTTTCGGCGACCTGGTCTTAAAGCAGCTGTCCAGGCAGTTAAAAAGGATGGTGCGCCAATATGATATAGTTATAAGGTTCGGCGGGGAGGAGTTTGTGATCATATCCCCCGGCATAGACAGGGTGGGAGCGTTAAAGCTGGCGGAGAGGATCCTGGATGCTATCACCTTGTATAATTTCGGCGACAAGAACCATATGGTAAAACTTAAATTGAGCATAGCGGTCTCCTCTTACCCCGAAGACAAGATAGTCAACGGTATGGACTTAGTGGAGATAGCCGATAAGATCCTGGATAAATTAAAGGAGGTGGGGGGCAATAATGTCTATAGTTCCCTTGACATAAAGAAAAAGCAGCCCTCAAACCGGAAACCAAAGATAGATGTAGGGATCCTTAAAGAGAGGATACAAAAACTGACCAAGCAGACAAACCAGAGCTTAATTGAAGCGGTTTTCGCCTTTGCCAAGACCATAGAGCTGAAGGACCAATATACCGGAGAGCACGTGGAGATGACTGTGCATTACGCTACGGAGATATCCAGGGCCCTTAACCTTCCGGATGATGAGACAGAGCGCATTAAGCAGGCCGCCATACTTCATGACCTGGGGAAGATCGGTATCAGCGAGAGGATCCTGGCGAAGAAATCCAAGCTCACCAAAGAGGAGTTTGAAGAGATAAAGAAGCATCCGCAGATCGGAGTGGATATTATCAGGCCCATCAAATTCCTGCATAATATCATACCTATAATGCTTTCCCACCATGAAAAGTGGGATGGGAGCGGTTACCCCAACGGGCTCAAGGGTGATGAGATCCCTATGGGCGCGCGCGTTGTGGCTATAGCGGATGTTTACCAGGCGCTTACTTCCAACCGCCCTTACCGCAAGGCCTATCCCGCGCAGGAGGCGATCAAGATAATCAAGGATGGCTCGGGTTCGCACTTTGACCCCAAGGTAGTCACCAAATTCGTGCAGATTATAAAGCATATAGACAAAAAATAACAGGGACATTTTTTTGATCTAATCTGGGGACACTTTTCCGGCCAATCGCAGAAGTGTCCCCTTAGAGTGTAGGAGGGGTATGGGGGTTTTAAAAGGCAGTGAATTTTATATATCAAAAAGGGTAGGGAAGGCCATAATGGATTATAAGATGGTATCCGACGGAGACAAGATCGCGGTGGGGGTATCCGGAGGTAAAGACAGCCTTACATTGTTACGCGTCCTCGCTGACCGAAAAAAGTTTGTCCCCATAAAATACGATATTTTCGCGGTGCATATAGACCTGGGTTATTCGCGGCAGACATCCAGGATGCTCGCCGGTTATTTTAAAAAACTCGGGATAGGCTATCGTATAGAGAAGGTGGATATCCTTAAAGGCAAGAAGATGAGGGATATCTCCTGTTTCTGGTGTTCCTGGAACAGGAGGAAGGCGCTCTTTGAAACGGCGAACAGGTTCGGGTGCACCAAAGTCGCCATGGGCCACCATAAGGATGATGTGATAGAGACCATACTATTGAATATGTTCTTCCACGGGGAGATCTCCGCCATGTCCCCCAGGCAGGAGTTATTCGGCGGCAAGATCACTATTATCAGGCCCCTTGTGTATGTGGAGGAAGATATGATCAGGCGTTTCTCTAAGTCCGCGGGGTTTCCCAAAGAAAAATATTCTTGCCCTAACTCATCAGTTTCTAACCGCGCCAAGGTCGCGGGTATCATCAAAGAGATGAAAAAGGCCTGCCCGGACGTGAAGACGAATATATTCCGGAGCGTTAAGAGGATAAAAGCGGATTATTTGCTTTAAGAAACAATATAAAGTGCTATAATAAATAATGGCATCGGAAAGGCTGGAAGACAAAATATGGTATGGTTAATAGGGGTATTATTCCTGGCGTTTTCATCCGCCATCATCGCTATTGTCCTTAAGATCTCCGGGCAGGTCAATGAGCGGCTGAACCAGATGAACCAGTCGCTGCTTGAATCCAATAAGGTGATCGGGCAGAACCTGGGTTCTGCTACCGCAGTATTCGGCAGCGTAAAGGAGCAGCTGGGAAAACTTGAGAAGACGAATGAGCATATCGTTGAGATCAGCAGGGATATATCAAGCCTGCAGGAGCTCTTGCGCGCGCCTAAATTCAGGGGTTCTATGGGGGAATCCCTTCTTGAAAATATCTTATCGCAGGTCCTGCCTAAAGGACATTATCATATGCAGTATCGTTTCAGGTCCGGGGACGCGGTGGATGCCGCGATACGCATAGGCGAAAGGCTAGTACCTGTTGACGCTAAGTTCAGCCTTGAGAACTTTCAGAAGATGCTGGAGGCCGTGGATGAACATCAAAAGAATATCCACCGCAGGAAATTCATACAGGATGTCAAGAACAGGGTAGATGAGATAGCCGCTAAATATATCCTGCCCGCGGAAGATACGTATGATTTTGCCCTGATGTATATACCGGCGGAGAACATATATTATGAAGTCATCATAAAAGAGGATATCTTTTCTTACAGTATGGCCAAGAGAGTGATCCCTGTCTCGCCGAACACCTTTTACGCCTATCTGCAGGTTATCTGCCTGGGATTGAAAGGATTGAAGATAGAAGAGAACGCCAGGAATATCCTGAGGGATTTAAGCACGCTTACGCTGGAGATGAATAAATTCAAGGATGATTTTGATATCCTGGGCAAACACCTGAACGGGGCAAGCGCCAAATACCAGGAGAGCCAGAAGAGGCTGGACAGGTTTTCAGAGCGCATCGCCAATATCCAGGATACAAAGAAGATAGAGAATAAGTAAGTGGTTTTTAATATCCGCGTCTATCCCAGGTCAGGCAGAAACCAGGTCAAAGAAGAGAACGGCCTTATCAAGGTATACCTTACCCATCCCGCGCATGAGGGCCTTGCCAATAAACAGTTGATAGAGCTATTATCCGCTCATCTTAAACTTAAAAGATACCAGGTCAGGATCATCAAGGGCGGTAAATCCAGGAATAAAGTCATAGAAGCCGATGTTTCATGAAGCAGAAAATAATAAAGGCTGTTATTTGTTTCTCCCGCCTTACGCAGAGGGGCTGTTGTCTGCTTTCAGCGCGCGCGTTTCCGGGAATATGTCTTTATCCTGCGGCGATACGGCAGGCGCCTTAAATAACCGCGGGAATTTTTTGAAAAGATTAGGAGTTGATCAAAGCGGGCTGGTGTGCGCAAAACAGGCCCATGGGAGTTCAGTATCTTATATTTGCGATACAAAAAGGGGCAGGGGCGCGTTTTCTTATGATAGCGCGCTGCCCGATATAGACGCGCTTATAACCGACAGGAAGAACCTGCCCCTATCCATATTTACCGCGGATTGCCTCCCTGTTTTTTTGTATGACCCAAAGGCCCCGGCCATAGGGTTGGTGCACGCGGGTTGGCGAGGCAGCAGGGAGAATATCGCGGTAAAATCCGTGCGGATGATGCAGGACAGGTTTGACAGCAAGGCAGAAGACTTATATGCTGCCTTTGGCCCGGCGATAAGGGGTTGTTGTTATGAGGTAGGAAGGGAATTTGCTGGTTTCTTTAGCCCTGGATACCTTGCAGAAACAGCCGGACATTATTACCTGGACCTGGCCCGTATGAATAAGGAGCAGCTTTTAGGCTGCGGGGTCAAGGATAAAAATATCTTTGATTGCGGTATATGCACTGCCTGCCGTAATGAAGAGTTTTTTTCTTACCGCAAGGAAGGCAGTGAAAGCGGGCGCATGATCTCGGTGATAATGCTAAAGTGACCCGGGAATAGATAAATATGAGCAGGTACTCCATGGAATTCATATTAAAGATATATAATGCGTCCGTTGAGACTCTAAGGGATTCCATAGCGGAGTTTGGGGATGAGATCGAGGTCATGGAGCTACCGCGCGATAATGAAGGGAAGGGCAGGGATTTCAGGATACGAATGCGCGCGGAAGACCCTACAATAATATTTGATACATGCGCGCAGTTCGGCAGGTTAGGTTCGGTAAAAGTAAACGATTTAAAGGAGGGGAAGGATGGTTAAAGGGCTGGTTATATATTATTCGCGTTCCGGCAATACCAAAAAGATGGCGGAGTCCGTTGCGGAAGGCATAAAAAGTGAAGGGATGGAAGCAGTTATAAAAGAGGTCAAAGATGTTAAGGCTGCCGAACTCCTGGAATATGACGCAATAGCTATCGGTTCGCCTACTTATTACGGGACAATGGCCGCGGAGATCAAGAAACTGCTGGATGATTCGGTGAAATTCCACGGTAAGCTTGATGGTAAGGTTGGCGCGGCATTCTCGTCTTCCGCCAATATAGGAGGCGGTAACGAGACTACGGTTTTAGATATCTTGAACGCCATGCTCATCCATGGTATGATTATTCATGGCGACCCGCAGGGGGACCATTACGGCGCGGTAGCTATTGACGCCCCTGATACCCGCTCGAAAAAAGAGTGCGTCAGGATGGGTTCCAGGATGGCAAAACTCGTCAAGAGGTTAAAATGAACCTGGTCGTATTTATCACCGCTGCGGATAAGAAGGAGGCCGAGGCGATAGCGCGCTCCCTGGTTGAGGAAAGATTGGCCGCCTGCGTCAATATTATAGAAGGGGTTAGTTCTTTATTCCGCTGGCAGGGAAAAGTTGAGAAGGCAAGCGAAGCGCTTTTGATAGTCAAGTCCAGAAAAGCGCTGATGAATAAATTGATCAAAAAGATAAAATCTCTGCATAGTTATGAGCTTCCGGAGATCATCGCCTTGCCGGTCATTTCGGGAGAAAAGAGATACCTGGAGTGGGTGGATGATTCTACAAGGTGATTCGCTAAGTTATGTCGGGGCTTTTCTCGGAGGAGTCATAGTAAGTTTCTCTCCATGTGTTTATCCGCTGGTCCCCATAACACTTGGTTTTATCGGCATAAAAGGTGGTTCTTCGCGCTTCAAGGGTTTTATATTGAGCCTGGCCTATGTGTTCGGCCTTGCGATTACTTATTCAATATTAGGTTTGTTCGCTTCGCTGACCGGGACTTTATTCGGGCGTATTTCAAGCCACCCCGTATCATACCTGGTCATAGGTAATGTCTGCATTATCGCCGCGCTGTCATTCTTTGATATAATCCATCTGAATTTTACCGGGATACGCCTGCAGAATAAGGTCAATAGAAGAGGGGACCTGCTTTCGGCATTATTATTGGGGATGGCCTCCGGGCTGGTAGCCGGCCCTTGCACCTTGCCTGCCCTGGCCTCCATATTGTTTTATGTGGCCAGTAAACAGAACCTGTTTTATGGGGCGAGCCTGCTATTCGTTTTTGCTTATGGGATGGGTTTTCTTTTGATACTGGTAGGGACATTCAGCGGGATATTTGTTAACCTGTTGCGCGGCGAACGCCTGTCGGCAAATATTAAGAAAATATCCGGTTTTATCTTGTTGGCGATAGGCGAATATTTCCTGATCAAAGCCGGGAGATTCATGTGATAAAAAGGATTATACTGATCGTATTATCTTTGGTATTAATGCAAGGTATATTGTCCGCGGCGGGGCCTGCCTTAAGCAACGCCCCTGATGCCGCGCCTGACTTTACCCTTCTGGGCCTGGAAGGCGGACAATTCTCCCTCTCTGATGCCAGGGGGAGGCCTTTTATACTTTTCTTTTGGACGACCTGGTGCCCTTACTGCCGTAAAGAATTAAACCTTTTGGATACGATGCGCGAGGAGTTAGAGCGAGACGGCGTGGGCTTATTCGCGGTAAACACCGGAGAGTCTTCCGATAGGGTGCGCAGGTTCATGGAAAGCCGCCCCGTGTCTTACAGGATCCTTTTGGATACAGATATTGAAGTCGCACACGCATTTGGAGTAATAGGCGTGCCCACCTATATACTGGTCAATAAAGAAGGCCGCATTGTTTTTAGCGATAATCAGTTTCCCCGGAAAGAATATGAGGAGTTGATCTTAAAATAAACATCAAGATTAGCAGCGCTTTGGTGTTTGATCCGGAGTTATGGATAAAAAAATAGAGGCCCTTATTGAAAACTGGCTTAAGAGGAATATCGCGGGTTTTTATTTCCGTAATAAAGAATCGGCGGCAGAAAAAATATTGGAGATCATTCCGCTTCCAGCCAGCGTAGGGTTTTCCGGTTCACAAACCCTCGGGCAGCTGGGTGTAATAAAAAGTTTAGAGGCGCGCGGCAGCAGGGTTTTTAATCCTTATAAAGCAGGCATAGATAAAGAAGAGAGCCTGGCTATCAGAAGACAGGCGGCGCAGGCGGATTATTACCTGGCGAGCCCTAACTCCGTATCAGAGAAAGGGGAACTTGTATTTTTCAGCGCTTATGGGAACCGTACGGCGGGTATTTCTTACGCCAAAAACGTTATTATCGTCGCGGGCGCCAACAAGATAACGCCGAATATACAGGAGGCGCTTAAACGTTCAAGGGAGTATGCCACGCCCCTTAATTGCAAACGCCTTAAATGGGATAGCGCCTGCCTTCAAGACGGTATATGCCGCCAGGAAGTTTGTTTTTCTCCCGAATACAAAAGAATGTGCTGCCAGGTACTTATAATTGAAGCGGAGGCCGCTTGCAGCAGGATGAGTGTGGTCCTCGTCGGCGAGAGCCTGGGATTCTAGAAAGGAATAAATATGCTTGATAAGATGAAGGCCCTTATGGATATGCAAAAGAAGATGCAGGAGATGAAGCGCCAGCTGGATAGCGCGGAGTTTAAGGTTGAAAGCCCCGATGGCACGGTTAATATTACGATGAACGGTTCGCAGGAGATAAAAGATATAACGATCAGCGCCGACCTGAAAGCGGCAGATAAAGCCGCCCTTGAAAGATCGCTTAAAGACGTATATAATGCTGCGATAAAGCGTTCTCACGATATTGCGGCCGCGAAGATGAAAGGCATTACCGGCCTGAACCTCCCCGGCCTATAATAAAAGGATAAGATATGGAAAACTTAAGAGGGCTGGCGACAGGAATAGGGAGCCTGCCGCATAAGGACGCGGATAAGGCGATCGATTTGATCTTTGAGTGCCTGGCGCGTATACCTTTCTGGCCGCAGCTGCCAAAGAGGGATATAAGAGAGGGGATGGTAGCGCAGTTTAGCGAAAACCTCCCCTGTTTAAAGGTCTCCCGCGAAGGTTTATTTTTCTCACCCCTTGAAGATAAAGAAAAAGAGTTAGAAATTTTCTATGAGCATATAATTTCAGGCGATAAGGAGCATTTCAGGATAAGCCGCGATTTCGCTTCAGGCCTGCATAAATTTTATCAAAGGCTGCGGGGTAGTAGCCTTGAAGATATAGAATTCATAAAATGCCAGATCACCGGGCCATTCACATTTGCCGCAAGCGTAAAGAATGAATCGGGCAGTGCCCTGTTGCATGACCCGGTCTTTATGCAGGCCATATTAAAGGGGTTGACGATGAAGGCCCTTTGGCAGATAGAGTTGTTCAGGAAGTTCAATAAAAAGATAATTATGTTTATAGACGAGCCCTATCTTGGATGTTTCGGTTCCGCTTATACTCCCGTTAACAGGGAGGATGTGGTCAGCGGGCTCAAGGAGCTTACGGAAGGGATAAAATCCGGGGATATCTTGACTGGGGTGCACTGCTGCGGTAATACCGACTGGTCTATATTCACCGATGTGGAAAATATAGATATAATAAATTTTGACGCCTTCGGTTTCCTGGATAAGCTCGTCCTTTACGCTGATAGCCTGAAAAAGTTCCTTAAAAGAGGAGGTATCCTTTGTTGGGGGATAGTGCCTACCCAGGGGTTTTCCGGAGAAGAAACCCCGGAGTCACTGGCAGGGAAGATCTCCGAAGGCATAGATATATTGGCCGCCAAAGGCGTAGATAAGGGGTTATTATCGGAGAGGATGCTTTTAAGCCCGGCCTGCGGCCTTGGCACGCTGGAGGCGGGGGCCGCGGAGAAGATATTCGGGCTCCTTAAAGAGACATCTTTACGGATGCGCGAAAACGCCCAAAAATAAATTATTTGACAAAAGAACACAAAGACTATATTATAGATAAGTCTTTTTTACATAGGGAGAAATTTTAATGAAAGAGATACGGATTCACGCGCGCGCAGGGCAGGGGGCGATCACTACCGCGGCATTATTGGGATACGCGTATTTTTTGAAGGGCGTGTACCCTTATGCGTTCCCGCATTTCGGGGCGGCCCGCATGGGCGCGCCTATGAACGCTTTTGTGCGGGTGGATACCAAACCCGTGCGCATGCGCAGCCAGATATATGAGCCTGATTATGTGCTGGTGGTAGATCCAACCCTTATGCGCGGTTTCAATTGTTTCTCCGGGCTCAAGGAGGATGGGGCCGCCATCATAAACGAGAAGGAAGGCGTGAAGCTCCCTAAGTTAAACGCCAAACAAAAGGTATTTGCCATTCCCGCCACAGATATTGCCATAAAGACTATAGGCCTGCCCCTCGGTAATACCGCCTTGATCGGCGCTTTTGCCGCCGCGACAGGGGAACTGGAGCTTGATACTATATTAGAGGTAATGAAAAAGAGGTTCTCCGGCAAGGCGCTGGCGGGTAATATTGAGGCAGTTAAGCAGGGATATGAATATATAAAGGGGAAATAATGTTCGGACCATTGATAGTAAGGCCATCACGCAGCAAGGGCGATAAGACAGGTTCCTGGAGGATAAAGGTAAAGCCTAAGTTTCTGCAGAAGAACTGTATTGCCTGTAAGATGTGCGCCCTGGTCTGCCCCGAAGGATGCATAAGCGGGAAAGAGAAGAATACCTATATATGTGATTATGAATATTGTAAAGGTTGCGGGCTTTGCGCCATAGTCTGCCCTAAAGCAGATATTGAGATGGTTGAAGAGGGTTCAGGCGGAGAGAATAAATGAAGGAATTTTTAGAGGGTTCGCACGCTGTCGCGCAGATAGTAAAACTATGTAAGCCGGGTGTTATTTCCGCGTATCCCATAACGCCCCAGACACATATCGTGGAAGACCTGGCCCAGATGGTGGCTAATGGCGAGTTAGGCTCGCAGTTCGTCAATGTAGAGAGCGAGCACTCTGCCGCTTCCGTGGTCCTGGGCGGTTCGGCAGCAGGCGTGCGTGTTTTTACCGCTACCAGTTCGCAGGGTTTATTCCTGATGGCAGAGGTTGTATTCAATATCGCCGGTATGCGCCTGCCGGTTGTTATGACTTGCGCCAACCGCGCGATATCCGCTCCGATAAGCATATGGAATGACCAGCAGGACTCCATATCGCTTAGGGATGCCGGGTGGATACAATTGTACGCGGAGAATATCCAGGAAGCGGTGGACTTGCACCTCATCGCTTACCGTTTAAGCGAAAATAAGTCTATCATGCTTCCGACAATGGTCTGTATGGACGGTTTTATATTGACCCACGGGATGGAGGCTGTAGATATTCCGACGCAGGAGGATGTAGACAAATTTCTCCCGCCATATAAACCGTTGTATAAACTTGATCCCGCAGAGCCGTTAAGTATGGGCCTTTTAGCTACCCCCGATTATTATATGGAGACCCGTTTCGCTATCCAGGAAACATTCAAAGACGTATTGAAAGTGATCCCTGCCCTCAGCGGGGAGTTTAAGAGTAGTTTTGGAAGGGATTATAAAGACGGCCTGGTTGAGGAGTATTACACAAAAGACGCGGAAAAGGTCGTCATAGCCATGGGTTCGGTGTGTGGTACCGTAAAAGAGGTCGTAGACGCGATGAGGAAAAAAGGCAAGAAGGTCGGGCTGCTTAAGATAATATCTTACCGGCCATTCCCTTATGCCAGGATATGTGAGGCGTTAAAGAATGTGCCGAGGATAGCGGTTTTAGATAAAGCCGTGTCGTTGGGAGGATATGCCCCGATCGCCACAGAGATAAAAGCGGCATTCTTCGGCAAGAAAAAATCTCCTAAGGTGGTCAGCAGCTTCATAGCCGGACTGGGTGGGAGGGATATTACCCAGGAATCCATAAAAGAGATATTCAGTAAATTGAGCCAGAAAGAAGCGAACCTGGAGTTTATAGACTTAAAACCGGAACTCCTCAAGGATGAATATGGAGAATAATCGTTTGTTTAATCCCGGGCATACAGCCTGCGCAGGCTGCGGCCAGTCAATGGCCGCGCGGTTGGTGATAGAGGCGGCGGGCAGCAATACTATTATAGTAAACAATACCGGCTGCCTTGAAGTATTTACTACAAGGTATCCTGAGTCGGCGTGGAATGTCCCCTGGATACACTCTCTTTTTGAAAATGCCCCGGCAGTAGCTTCTGGAGTAGAGGCAGCCCTTAAATATCTGGGTAAGAAAGATAATATTAATGTGATCGCCCAGGCAGGGGATGGCGGGACAGCCGATATAGGCCTGCAGGCCTTATCCGGAATGCTTGAGCGCGGCCACGATATACTTTATGTCTGTTATGATAATGAGGCCTATATGAATACCGGAGTGCAGCGCAGCGGCCTTACCCCATTTCGCACTAATACTACCACCAGCCCCGTAGGCAGTAAACTATCAGGCAATATACGTCCGAAGAAGCCTATGCCGGAGATAGCCAACGCGCACGGTATACCTTTTGTCGCGACCTCTTCCGCGGCTTTCCCCCAGGATATCCAGCGCAAAGTGAAGAAAGCCATATCCATAAAAGGGCCTAAATATATGCAGATACATGTTCCCTGCCCCTTGGGCTGGCGCCATTCTCCGGAGCTTACACTTCAGGTCGGAAAGCTCGCCGTAGAAACAGGGTTATATCCTTTGATCGAATATGAGAATGGGGTGTTGTCCGGAGTGCGCAAGCTTCCCCAGCCTAAACCCGTAGAAGAATACCTTAAGACCCAGGGCAGGTTTAAGCACCTTCTAAAGGACCCCGAACAGATCAGGCAGATACAGGAGGTCGCGGACAACAATATACAGAAATATAACCTGAAGGGCTAAGAGAAACAGCCTTCAAAACAGCAAGAGGAGGTGGTCGGTTATGGGAAAACAGGCAAGGGCGATAGTGGAGTTAAGTCTGAAGGACCTGGTTAAGGACTTGAATAAGGCGTATGCGGATGAATGGCTGGCTTTCTATCTTTATTGGTATATGGCCCAGACCGTTTCCGGTAAAGCATACGAAGATATGCGGGAGTTCCTGATGAAAATAGCCAAGGAGGAGCTTGAGCACGCCGAGGAGTTAGCAGACCTGATCTCCAAGCTCGGGGGGCTGCCGATAGCCAATCCTATGGAGTTGGAAAAGAACGCCAATTCCCCTTATATGATGCCTCCAAAGAATACTTCCGATATCAACAGGATCATACGTATTGTTATGGAAGCCGAAGCCGGGGCTATTGATGTCTACAATAAGCTTGTCAAGAAAACAATGGGCAAGGATCCCGTTACCCATCAGTTGGTAATGCATATATTGTCCGAAGAGGTCAATCACGAAGAGATGTTTGAAAACCTTATGGAAAGGTAATAACGGAGGTTATCTGGTATGGCAAAGGTGACTGTAGATGTTTCTACTTGCGTAGGCTGCGGCTTGTGTGAACAATCATGCCCCGAAGTATTTGAGGTAGGGGGGGATGGGATCGCTCACGTAAAGGCGCAGGCATGTGCTTTGCATAATCTTCAGGAAGTGGCTGAGCTGTGTCCTGTAGCGGCAATTAAGGTAAGTTAATATCCCGCGATCTGAGCCTTTTTTCTTAGGCCTTCAAGGAAAGAATTGAAATACGCTTCTTGTTTGCGCAATAGCAGTTTTCCTGTAAACGCGTCTTTTTCTTCGTTGTAGAGGTTCTCATCTACGGGGACCTTTGATTTAAGTTTTATTATATAAAACCCCGAAGGCATCTCTATTATCCCGCTTATTTCGTCTTCTTTTAAGGTTTCGGCGACCGTAAAGAATACGTCCGATGACCCGATCCCCTCTATATAACTTCCGTATTTGAATAAACTCGTAGAATCCGCTTTCAGCCCGCGCTCCTTGGCTGTCCTGTAGATATCTGACGATTTCGGGTCTGTTTTTTGCGCGGCCTTCAGGTCTCTGAGGGAATCCTCTATTTTGCTCCTGGCTATATCCCTGGCAGATTCTTTTATGAAAGCCTCCTTAACCTTATCCGCTATAGCCTCGAAATCAGGGATGTGCGGTTCTTTCTTCTCCTTGAGCCGCAATATGTAGTAGTACTTATCTATATATATAGGCCCGGCAAATTCCCCGGTTTTTAAACTTGAGATCAGGTTGAGGATCTGCGGGGACCAGCCTATACCGGGCACGGGGTCAGATTGGCTGAAAAACCCGGTTTCTTTTACCTCGAGCCCGGATTCCTCCGCGCTTTTAGCAAAGTCACCGCCTTTACTCAAAAGTAGAGCGAGAGAATTTATTTTGTCTTTTGCCGGAGAACCGCTGTTATCTTCCGAGTCAAGAGATATATATTCTATGTTGAAAGAAAGGGGCTCTTTGAATTGCAGGGAATTCTTAGCGAAATAATTCCTTAATTCTCCTTCCGCCGGGTTTACCTCATTGGTGAAATCGGAGATAACGCTGACGATATAATGTATGCTAAGCTCTTCGTTCAGCTTCAGGTATTCTTTTCTTATCTCTTCGTCGCTTAAAGATATATCGCCCGTGACCTCTTTATAGAGTTTTGAAAGGATAAGGTTTTGCCTGGTCTCTTCTTCAAAGACGCGCGGCTGGGTGCGGAATACATACTGGAGGATCTGGGAATATACCTGGTTGTCAAAACTTCCCTTGCGCTGGAAGAAAGGGTAGCTTTGGATCAGCTCTATGACCTCCTTGTCGCTTACGTTCAGCCGGCGTTTTCTGGCCTCGGCAAGCAGTATAAGCCTGTTCCATGCCAGGGCGCCCAGGTTGATCTTGTCTTCTATCTCGGAGATATTGTCTCCAAATTGTATAATCGCCTGGTTTTTCGCGGCGGAGAGGGCGTCCTTATAATCTGATAGGGAGACCTTTCTGCCCGCTATACTGCCGGCGTAATTCGTATTCTCTTTACTGCGTGATAAGCTGCCGAACCCCCAGAAAAGGAATGCCGGCAGGATCAATACCGTGAGCACTATCCATATCTTTTTGGCGTTCTTTCTTTTGCGTAATTTTTTAAGCATATCGCACCTCGCTAGCCATACATTATAATCAAAATTACGATTATTGCAAATATAAATTCTCCTAAATTTTCCTTGCTTTTTATTTTACTTGATGTTAAACTTAATTTCGCTGTAATTCACGGATAAAAACCCTAAAAGGACAAAATAGTGCGTAAAAACCCGGTTTCAAATAAAACTCTTAAGCTCGGATTGCCTAAAGGCAGCCTCCAGGAGTCCACCTTCAGGATGTTCAGGAAGGCGGGTTTTAATATATCCCTTTCCAGCGAGCGTTCGTATTTTCCGTCCATAGATGAACCCTCCATAGAGCCGTTTTTATTGCGCGCGCAGGAGATGTCCCGCTATATCTGCGACGGAGCGCTTGATTGCGGTATTACGGGGAATGACTGGATACTTGAGAATAAATCCGAAGTCGTGAGGGTCACCGACCTTATATATGCCAAACAGAGCATGAATAAGGTGAGGTGGGTCCTTGCCGTACCCCAGAGCTCAAGGATCAAATCTGTCCGTGACCTGGCAGGTAAGCGCGTTGCCACGGAACTGGTTAACGCGACCAGGGATTATTTCCGTAAGAACAGGATAAAGGCGGATGTGGAATTCAGCTGGGGGGCGACGGAAGTAAAGGTGAGCGCGGGCCTTGTGGACGCAATAGTAGAATTGACCGAGACGGGCAGGAGCCTTAAGGCAAACAAACTGATAGAGATAGCTACTATCTGTGAGTCAACAACCCAGTTTATCGCCAACAAAAATTCCTATAAAGACAGATGGAAGAAGGATAAGATAGAAGAGATAGCGCTTCTTTTAAAAGGGGCCATAGCCGCTGAAGATAAGGTCGGATTGAAGATGAATGTGAAGAAGAAGGACCTGAAAAAAGTAATCGGCGTGCTGCCGGCATTAAGAAGGCCTACTATTTCGGGCTTGAGCGAAGAGGGGTGGCTGGCGATAGAGACGGTGATCGACGAGAGGGTCGTGCGCAATCTGATACCTGAGCTCAGAAGGCTGGGGGCGCAGGGGATCATAGAATACCCTTTGAATAAAGTGATCTATTAAAAGCAACGAGGAAAATATGCCTTGCGGAAAGAAAAGAAAAAGAAGGAAGATAAGGACCCATAAAAGAAAGAAGATGCGTCGTCGTCTTCGTCATCTGAAGAAGAGGGCCTGGGGTTAGATCCTTATAATGACATCGGTGTTCAAGAGATCATTGAGGGCGGCTCTTTTCTGCCTCCTGATATTCCTACCTTTGAATGCAAAGGCGTTTGCTTTTGACAGAAAGGCCTCTGCAGCGTTAAGCCACTATATCATGGCGGCGATGTATGAGCATCTCGGGGACATAGAGACAGCCATAGAGGAATACAAGAAGGCGTTGAAAACGGATAATAATAGCGCCGCAATACATATAAATCTCGCCTCTCTCTATATAAAGAATAATGAAATACAGAAAGCCATTGAAGAGTTAAACCTTACCGTGAAGCTCGAGCCGGAGGCGGTCGAGCCCCACGCGATACTCGCTCTTTTATATTCTTCCGAAAATAAGCCGGAGCTGGCTACAAGCGAATATGAGACCGCCCTTAAGAATGCCGCAAAACGCGAGCCCGGGAACGTGGATATTTATAAGACACTGGGAGCCGTATACCTTAAGCAGAAGAAATTCAGCGAAGCGGAGAAGGCGTTCCGGATGATACTGGAGATTACTCCTGATGACGCCGAGGCACATTTTTACCTGGGGAATATTTACGAGGAATCGGGCAACAGGCAGATGGCGGTAAATGAACTGAAGAAAGTGCTCCAGCTGGATCCCGATAATCACCAGGCCCTTAATTATTTGGGCTATATTTATGTCGAGAGCGGCAAGGACCTGGATGCGGCGGAGGCCATGATAAGGAAGGCCCTGGATATGCAGGCGGATAACGGGGCTTATGTGGATAGCCTGGGATGGCTTTATTTTAAAACAGGGAGGACGCAGGATGCGGTAAGAGAGCTTGAAAAGGCGGCCTCTCTTCTGGAAGACCCTGTTATATATGACCACCTGGGGGACGCTTATTTTAAGACAGGCGATATTGATAGCGCGAGGTTAAACTGGGAGAATTCCCTGAAGTTGGATGAGGCGCAGGATAGCGTCAGGGCAAAGATAGATAAGATAGCCGCTGGTTCAGGAGCGGTTAATTAGAGTTTGACACATAATGCCATATACTGATACCGAAGTAAAAGAGCTGGTAGAAAAAGCTAAACAGGTACGCAGGCTGATAGTCCGTATGCTGGCTAAGGCGGGTTCAGGCCATCCGGGCGGGAGCCTTTCGTCCGCGGATATGGTCACAGCTTTATATTTTAAGGTAATGCGGCACAGGCCCAAAGAGCCGTTGTGGGCTGACCGCGACAGGTTCCATATGTCTAAGGGGCACTGTTGCCCTCTTTGGTACTCCGTATTAGCGGAGTCCGGGTATTTCCCCATAGAAAAATTATGGAGCCTAAGGCAATTAGGCTCAATTTTACAGGGGCACCCTGACAGGCGCACCCCGGGGGTCACGGTTGCTTCCGGTTCCCTGGGGCAGGGTTTGTCTGTATCGCTGGGGATGAGCCTGGCGGCAAAGTTGGATAAAAAGGATTACCGCGTATATTGCCTTTTGGGCGACGGCGAGACCCAGGAGGGTAATATATGGGAAGCAGCGATGGCAACCAGCCACTATAAATGCGATAACTTATGCGCTATGCTGGATTATAACGGTTTTCAGATAGACGGGAAGACCAGCGATATCATGAACCTGGAGCCTGTCCCCGATAAATGGAAGGCATTCGGCTGGCATACCGTGCAGATAGACGGCCATAACATGAAAGAGATATTATCGGCTTACGAAGAGGCTGAAGCGACTAAGGGTAAACCCACTATAATAATCGCGCGCACCATAAAGGGAAAGGGAGTATCTTTTATGGAGAACGTGGTGGATTTTCATGGCCGCGCTCCTACCCAAGAGGAAGCGGAGCAGGCGCTTAAGGAATTGCAATAAGATGGAACAGGCATATCAACGCGATATATACGGGAAGACATTGGTTGAGTTAGGCCGCGGTAATAAAGATATAATAGTTTTGGACGCGGACCTCTCGGGCTCTACCCGCACGGGCATCTTCGCGAAGGAATTTCCCGAAAGATTTATTAATTTCGGCGTAGCTGAGCAGAATATGATGGCTGCTTCCGCGGGCCTTGCCAGCTGCGGAAAGATAGTATTTGTTTCCACATTCGCTATATTCGCGTCGGGCCGGGCATGGGACCAGGTCAGGAATACGATAGCCTACAATAACTTTAATATTAAGATAGTCGCTACCCACGCCGGTATTACCGTTGGCCCCGACGGCTCAAGCCATCAGGCACTTGAAGATATCGCGCTTATGCGCGTTATACCGAATATGAATATAATCGTCCCCTGCGACGGCCCTCAGACACGCGATGCGATCAGGGCCTGCGTGGATAACAAAGGGCCTTTTTATGTGCGCTTAGGCAGGCCTAAGGTAATGACCGTAGAAGGCAAACCGGAATTCAGGTTCGGCAAAGCCCAGGTATTGACTGAAGGCAAAGACCTCGCTATCGTTGCCTGCGGTATAATGGTGCAGGAGGCGCTCGCCGCGGCGAAGAACCTTTTGGCGCGGGGGATAAAAGCCCGCGTGATCAACATGCATACCATACGCCCGGCTGATTCCGAGACTATATTAAAGGCCGCTAAAGAGACTGCCGGTATAGTGGTGTGCGAAGAGCATACCGTAGTAGGGGGCCTGGCATCCGCTATTGATGAGATAGTGGCTGAGAATCACCCCGTCAAGGTCGTGCGTGTAGGCATAAGGAACAGATTCGGACAGTCGGGAGATCCGGCTGCCCTTTTAAAGGAGTATAATCTTACAAGCCAGGACGTAGAAAGGGCAGCCCTGGCTTGTGTTACTTCGGAGTGTAAATAGGCCCTTTTCCTCGTTAGCGCCGCATTCACGTGAATACTCTGACCCTTAATTCCTACGCAAAAGTAAATCTTTATCTGGAAGTCCTGAACAAACGCAAAGACGCCTGCCATAATATAAAGACCCTCTTTGAACGCATAGACCTATGCGATAAGATGGTCTTTAAAACCCTCCGGGATAAAAAGATAACCGTAACCTGCGATCTTCCATCCGTACCAAGAGATAATTCTAATCTTGCCTGGCAGGCAGCCAGGTTATTGCAGGATACCTGCAAGAGCGCAAAAGGAGCCGATATCCGGATAATAAAACGCATACCGGTTGGCAGCGGCCTGGGCGGAGGATCAAGTAATGCCGCAAGCACTTTGACAGGGTTAAATAAGCTTTGGGGGTTGGGCCTTAAGCGGGTAGAATTAGCCAGGTTGGCCGCTAAATTGGGTTCCGACGTGCCTTTTTTTATTTACGATACCCCTTTTGCGTTTGGAACCGGGAGGGGGGATAAGATACTCCCGCTGGATATACTGGATGGCGTAAAACTCTGGCATATACTGGTTGTGCCTAAAATAGCGGTTTCAACGCCTTATATTTACAGGATATGGGATAAAAAATACCCGAAAAATGCCATAAAAAAAGAAAGAGCGAGGTTGACAACCGCAGGATATGATGTTAATATACTAATTTCAGGGCTCAAGAGAAACGATGTTTCTTTGACAGGCGATCTTTTGTATAACAGCTTAGAGCAGGTTGCGGCAGGGGCATACCCCCGGATAAAGCATTTAAAAGACCGGCTTAAGCGCTTAGGAGCAAGCGCGGTCCTGATGTCCGGGAGTGGTTCCGCGGTATTCGCCCTCCTTTCTTCAAAAAAGGAAGCTCTAACTTTATATAGACGGCTAGGTCCAACGAATTCCTGGGGTCGGGTTTTCGTAAGTTGCACTTGCTGTGCAAGGAGGTAGCTCTATGGAGATAACAGAGGTTAGGGTGTTCTTGAAGGATTCTCCGGATAAGAAACTGAAGGCATATGTGACCGTTACCTTTGATAATGCCTTTGTAGTCAGGAATATAAAAGTAATAGAGGGGACAAGCGGGCTGTTTATTGCTATGCCTTCAAGAAAGATAAAGCAGCCTTGTCCTAAGTGCGGATTTAAGAACGAGTTACGTTCCAAATATTGCAATCAATGCGGGGCGGCATTGCCTGTAGTATCCCAACCGGAAGGGCAGGAGGCCAGCGCTCAATTAGAGCATAAGGATATAGCCCATCCTATAACTCAGTCTTTCAGGGAATCTTTGCAAAAGCGGGTTTTGGAGGCATACGAACAGGAGAAGGTAAGGGGTCCTGGTACTACGGTATAACATGAATTCCGCCCGGGTGAGTGTAAATTCAATCGGGAGGGTCTCAATAAAGATCTGCCCGGTAGTGTAATGGTAGCACATCAGAATTTGGGTCTGACTGTTGAGGTTCGAGTCCTCACCGGGCAATATAATAACCGGATAAACCCGGCAAATAATAGAAAACGAGGGTTATGGTGGCCAAGGATATAGCTGTTATAATTTTAGCAGCAGGTAAAGGTGTAAGGATGAAATCGGATATCCCCAAAGTCCTGCACCCTGTTTGCGGGAGGCCGCTCCTGGAGTATCTCCTGGATCTGGTAGATTCATTAAAGGCGAAACGCAATATCGCCGTTCTTGGGTATAAACACCATGAAGTCGGCAAGTTCCTCAGGCCGGGCATAAAGTCCGTCATACAGAAAAAACTGATAGGCACGGCAGACGCCGTAAAGACAGCGGCTCGCCTGTTAAAGGATTTTAAAGGTACCGTCCTGGTGCTTTACGCGGATACACCCCTTCTGAAAAAAGAGACTATCAATAAACTCCTGGAATACCATATAAGTAATGGATCGGACGCGACCCTCTTAACCGCTAAAATGAATAAACCTTCCGGATACGGAAGGGTATTGAGGGATGAGTATGGGGCGATTAGCGGTATCGTGGAAGAAAAGGACGCGGATGAGTTCCAAAAGGGCATAAAAGAGGTCAATACCGGGATCATATGTTTTAATAAGGAGAGGCTTTTTGATGTTTTAAGGCGGATCAGCCCGGATAACCGCAAAAAAGAATATTATCTCACCGACGCGGTAAGCCTTCTTTATAAAAAAGGATATGTAGTAGACGGCCTGAAGATAGATGACGCAAGCGAGGCGATGGGGATAAATTCGCGGGTTGAGCTTTCAGAGGCGAGCCGGATCATGCAAAAACGTATCAACGAAAAGCTTATGCGCGAAGGGATCACTATAACCGACCCGGGGACAACCTTTATAAATTACGGCGTCAAGATCGGGCAGGACACGGTGATTTATCCCTTTACAGTAATAGAAAGTAATGTTAAAATTGGAAGGCGTTGTTCGATAGGGCCCTTTATTCATTTAAGGGAAGGGACGCATCTTGAGGACGGCATAACGGCCGGTAATTTCCTGGAGATAGTGCGTTCAAGGGTTTCTTCGGGCACCTTCCTGAAACATCTCGGATATATAGGCGATAGCCGCATAGGCCGTAACGTCAATATAGGAGCGGGGACGGTCGTAGCGAACTTTGACGGCAGGAAAAAGAACACTACCGTCATAAAAGACGGCGCGTTCATCGGCTGCGATACGGTATTGATAGCTCCCGTAAAGATAGGGAAAAGCGCCCGCACAGGGGCAGGCAGCGTGGTGACCAGGAATAAGAATGTCGGTAGCGGCATGACGGTTATGGGCGTGCCGGCCAAACCTCTTAAATAATAAATAGATAAATAAGGACAGCGACTACTTTTTGCGCCGAGATTACGAAACCAAAATAGCCGTTATCCCCAATAAAAGCGAGTGCGAGATGGATAAATTAGCGATATTCAGCGGTAACGCGAACCCGGAGTTAGCCAAAAGTATTTGTAAATACCTGAAGATCAAGTTGTCCGAAGCTATGGTCACTAAATTCAGCGAAGGGGAGATAAGGGTAAAGATAAACGAGAATGTGCGCGGCAAGGATGTTTTTATCGTGCAGCCTACCTGCCCTCCGCCCAACGATAATCTGATGGAGCTGCTGGTAATGATCGACGCCCTCAAAAGGTCATCCGCCAACAGGATCACGGCGGTAGTCCCCTATTTCGGGTATGCCAGGCAGGACAGAAAGGACCAGCCCCGAGTGCCCATTACGGCGAAATTGGTGGCTAATCTTCTTACTGTCGCCGGGGCCAACAGGATACTGACCATAGACCTGCACGCCGGACAGATACAGGGTTTTTTTGATATACCGTTAGACCATTTATTCGCCGTGGGAGTTGTCATAGAATACCTTGATAAGTTGAAACTTAAAGATTTGGTGATAGTCTCTCCCGATGTGGGCGGGATAAAGATGGCAAGAGGTTATGCCAAAAGATTATCCGCGGGCCTTGCGATAATAGATAAAAGGCGCGATTCCCCGGAGAAAACGGAAGTAATGCATATACTGGGTGAAGTAGAAGGCAAGAATGCCATTATCGTAGATGACCTGATCGCCACCGGCAGCTCTCTTATTGAAGCTGTGCATGCCTTGAAGAAGGCGAAGGCGAAAAGCGTGCGCGCCGCGATCTCTCACGGAGTTTTATCCGGGCCCGCCATAGAGCGGATCGGGCAATGCGAAGATCTGGATGAGTTGTTGATCACGGATACTATCCCCATGATTAACGGCCAAAAACACCCCCGGATAAAGATATTATCCGTAGCAGACCTTTTGGGTGAAGCTATAAAGAGGATACATAACGAAGAATCAGTCAGTTGTTTGTTTGATTAAAGGAGAAGAAGGAATAAAATGGAAGAAATAATCCTAGAAATACAACCCAGGGAAGAAACAGGCAAGAGCAAGGTAAAAGAATTAAGGGAAAAAGGTTTCATACCGGCGATCATTTACGCGGAAGGGAAGAAATCGCAGAATATCAAGGTATCCCATAAGGAGTTATGGCACCAGATACACCAGCACAGGCTTGAGGGCGTGGTCATTACGCTGAAGATAGCGGGGGATAAACAGAAGGGGAAATCCTGCCTGATAAAAGAGATCCAGTATGACCCGGTGAAGGGGGATATAATACACGTTGATTTTAACGAGATATCCCTTACCAAGGCGATCAAGGTGAATATACCGGTAGTCGCCAAAGGGGAACCCGTGGGCGTAAAACAGGAGGGCGGCTCTCTGGAGCATATCCTTTGGGAGATAGAAGTAGAGTGTTTGCCTACCGATATCCCCAAGGATATAGAGATTGATATAAGCCAGCTGAAGATCGGAGACGCGATACATATAAAGGATATATCTTTCCCCGCCGGGGTCAAGGTATTGAATGCCCCGGATTCAATGGTCCTCTCTGTTACCGAACCCGTTAAAGAGGAAGCCGCAGAGCCTGCCGCTGAAGGCGAAGAGGCTAAAGAGCCCGAGGTGATCAAGGAAAAGAAGGAAGTCCCTTCCGAGGGTGAAGAAGCGAAAGAAGAAAAGAAAGAAAAGTGAAGCTGATCGTAGGCCTGGGTAACCCGGGGAGGGCTTATATAGATTCAAGGCATAATATAGGTTTTTCCGTAGTAAAGGCCTTAGGCAGGAACTATAAGGTAGCCCTTAAATCCGATCACGCTTTTTCGTTAAGCGGAAAAGGCAAGATAGAAGGCAATAGCGTCATTTTCGCGCTGCCGCTCACTTTTATGAATTTATCCGGTATCGCTGTAAGCGCGTTAATAAAAAGATACAGGATAGAACCGGAAGACCTGCTGGTTATATGCGATGACCTTGACCTTGAATTCGGTTCGGTCAGGATACGCCCGGATGGTTCTTCCGGAGGGCACAAAGGCCTGGAATCCATAATACGTTCTCTCGGCAGCCAGGATTTCGCGCGGCTGCGCTTAGGTATAGGGAGGCCGCCGAGGAAAGGAGCGGGCGATACCT
>JBAZEH010000011.1:0-42685 GCA_041653955.1 Candidatus Omnitrophota bacterium
GAATACGTATTTCTTTAGTGGGAACAGCTCATGGCGGGGAACAGGGTATTCAAAAGTATCCATATGGTCTGTTTTAAAAGGCAGGCCGCTTGAAACAATATCGTCCCCGGAACGCACGACCATATCTTTCAAATCAGTTATACTTTCCCCTTCTATAAAACTAATAATTTGGGAGCTGGTAAAATCAAGGAGTATCGCGTCAATACAATGGTGCATGCGCATAATTTCAGTGCCTGTAGTCAACAGGTTCCCGCCTATGGCAATTATGCGTGCTGAGGTCTTATCCTTTACCCGCTGCATAAAATCCATATCATCTTTCCAGGTAGCCGAACCGGTAAGGAATATAACCACATCCGGACTGAAACCGCATGCAATGTCAAAAGCCTTTTCAAAAGAGAGACGCTGCGCCACGGCATCCAAAACACGTAGATTATATTTATTGTGAAGTATCCCGCTCTGCGCCAAAAGGTCTATCGGAGGCCAAAAATAGTCCGCCTTTGATGAGCTAGAGCAATATTTATCCCTGAGGACAATTTTGTCCGCGGGCGGGTTAAGAAGTAATACTCTCTTCATGATATGATAATTCCGTGGTTCGCTCTTTAGTGCGCTGGCTGAATATGAATTTTAAAAACGCAGTAAAAGCCCTGAAAATGCTTGCTAACTGATAAGGGTTCCTGATCATCATCATATAAAAAAAGATTATGTGCGCCCTAAAATAAAACTTTGTAAAAAGCTCCTTTTGATATCGTAATAATTCCTCGGAAGTAAGCCCATTAGGGACAAAGACTATATTCCAATAATTCATCTTCTCCCATCTTTCGTCAAAGGTTCCATACTGCCTGGCGATCCCATAAATCTCGGAGCCCGGCAATGGTGTAAACACGCTTGATTGCAGGTCATTTAAGGCAATCTTCTGGGCAAACCGGATAGTATTCTTTATGCTTTCATGCGTATCTATGGCGTGCCCAATCATAAAGAATCCTTTAGTACGGATCCCCGATTTCTGCGCGGCCTCTAGTGTGCTTTCGATCTGAGTCAGTGTAGTATCTTTCTTTAGAAAATCCAGGATACCCTGGTCTCCGCTTTCAATACCAAAACTTATCTGCCAGCACCCCATCTTTTTCAGGGTCCTAAGCAGGTCAGGGTCAAGTTTTTTTATCCGTGAAAGGCATGACCAGGAAATACGTATTTTATGCGTATTAAAAAGTTCGGCTAAACGCTCTATGCGTTGCCTGTTAACCAGGAATTCATCGTCATCAAATAGTATCTCCTTGACCCTAAAGCGATTTTGCAGGTCCTTTATCATCTTCACTATATATTCAGCGGAATGCAACCGTACTTTATTCTTATATACAGCGCGGCTGCAATAAATACACCGTCCGTAGCATCCCCGCGAAGTTATCAAATAACCGACAGGAAATCTATTAAAGGCATTTATGGGGGGCCGGTAAAGACGCCGCAGGTCAGGCAAAAGATCCCACGCAGGCAACGGCAATTTATCAAGGTCGGCGATCAGTTCGCGCGGCTGCGTAATAACCAGCTCATTATTACGCCAAAACATGATACCTTTTACATCTGATAAACTGCTATTCCGATCCAATGCCTCAAGAAGCTCGCAGACCGTGATATCACCTTCCCCTAAGACCGCGATATCAAAATTCTTAAATATACGGAAAGTCTTCTCAGGAAGAGCCGTAATATGGGGTCCTCCGATTATAACTTTTACGGAAGGTACCAGCGATTTTATCAATCCCGCGATCTTGGCTGCCTTTGCTATAGAAAGCGTTACCGCGGTAATCCCGACATAATCAGGCCTTTCTTCGGCAATCGCTTGCGCAATAGACAGTTCATCAAGCCGCATAATTTCACCGTCTATTATCTTTGTGTGATACCCTTTCTCGCGTGTCATAGCAGCCAGGTTGGTCAACCCTAACGGCGGCATGACCGTACCCCCCAAGTTAAACTTGCCATAACGGTCTTTTAACGTAAGCGGAGGGTTGACAAAAATAATCTTGCTCATCCTGCAATCTCTCTATCCATAAAAATTCTAAACCAATATTCAACCGCTATTAATGAATACACCTTATTAGCCACGACATAATCATAGAGAGAATCTGTCCTGGACGCGCAAAAACGATCCAACAGATTCCTTAAAAAGGATATATTAAAAATATTCCTCCTCTTCGCCCGATCCCCGGTCAAGGCGTCATAGGCGAAATCTTTAAGTTCCCCCCTATACCAATGCACCAAAGGGGTAGGAAATCCTTTTTTAGGCTGGCGGTATATAATCTCAGGCAGCTTATCACGCATGAACTCCTTGGTCATAAACTTAAGCCTTCCTTTCGCCAGTTTATATTCTAAAGGCATTGAAACAGAAAATTCTAATAACTCATTGTCACATAAGGGGGTCCGTGCCTCGATCGAATGCGCCATCCCCATTTTATCTTCCTGGATAAAAAGCGTAGGCAGATATGTCTTAAGATAAAGGTAGAGTATAAGGTCATCCTCCTTAAGTCCGGAGTGCCTGATAATATCAAACAAACCATTCATGGGATTATAATTGCCTATAGAATGCGCAAAATCAGCGGTAAATATACTTTTTCTCTCCTTCTCGTTAAACATAATAAAAAGTCCATACCCCACTTCTTTCATAATAATGGGAGTAAGCAAAAAATACAGCATACGCAAGGTCTCATCAAGCTGCCTCTCCCTTATCAAACCCAAAATAGCAAACGGGTTCTTTTTGATGGCGTTTCTGTATTGAGCCGCCTTGAATACAGGGTAACCCGCGAATAGTTCATCGCCCCCATGGCCCGTTAAAACTACTTTCACCTTGCTGCCTACAAGTCTCGCTACCTCATATTGCGCGAAAGCGCCTGAACCCAGGGTCGGCTCATCAAGATGGTACATCACGCTCTCAAAATTATCGGCGTAATCCTTTGCCGTAATGACGATCTCGTTACTGATCCCGCCTATAGCCCCGGCTATCACACGCGAGCATTCCCGCTCATCATATTTCTTTTTTTCCGTAAAAGCTCCGGTAAAGGTATTCAAGGGATAGCCCAAATGCCCTGCAGACAGGCATGCGACAGAAGAAGAATCAAACCCTCCGCTAAGATAGCAACCAACCTCTACATCGGAAATTAAATGCCGCTTTACAGCGGCCTCCAGGATCTCTCCGTATTTATGCAGGTATTCGTCAACCTCACCATAATGCAGCTTGGTAAAATCAGCCTCCCAGTATTTTTTCAACATCGTACCCCTGCCGGGTGCCACAATCATGTAATGACCGGCGGGAAGCTTGAAAACCCCCTCAAAGAATGTTTTACTGTCTAAAACATTCTGGAAAGCAATAAAATCAGTTAAAGTCTGCCGGTTAAGAGCTCTTGTGATCTTTCTATCCAATAAGATCTGTTTTATTTCAGAAGCAAAAACAATTTTATCGGCATCCTGATAATAATAAAGGGCTTTTATGCCCAGCCTGTCACGCGCCAGAAAAAGGCTTTTATTACGATCGTCCCATATCGCGAAAACGAACATCCCATTAAGCATCCTTACGCATTCCGGGCCATACTCTTCAAAAAGATGCAAAACAACCTCGGTGTCGGTCTTGGTATAAAACGAATGCTTGCCTGAAAGGCCTTCCTTAAGTTCTTTATGATTATATACTTCTCCGACATACGCGATCACAAGGCTTTTATCTTCATTGTAAATAGGCTGGCTGCCGCTATCTGTGGTATCGATAACTGCCAGCCTTCGGTGAGCAAGGCCTATATTATTATTGACATAGAACCCATCTCCGTCCGGTCCGCGATATTTGATCATATCGGCCATTCTATGAAGCAGCCCGGGATCAACAGCCCGCTCCTTATCAAGATTTAATATTCCTGCTATTCCGCACATTCTTTAAGATTTACGGCCAAGACCAGATAGACGGATATCCCTCTGGAGACGGACAACCTGGTTCTGTGTCCGTTTGTTTTGATATGCCAAGAAGCTAAAAATCAGAAGCTGGGTGCCGGTTATGATAAGCAATATCGTCAGGTTAATAATCGGGCGGCTTAAGTCATCCTTTGAAGTAAAGCGCGAATAAACCAGGGACAACCCGAATATTATGCCGAGCAAAATAGAGGCTGCGCCTAAAACCCCCAAAAGTATAACAGGGGCCTCTATGAAGCTAAAAAGCAAATGAGAGATGACGGTTCTCCTGATCTTAAGGGTAGAGCGGCGTTTTGTTTTCTTATTTTGCTGCAGGCTCCAATCAATAGTTCCCGGTATCTCTTTTATGGTCATACCGAGCGCCATCAGCTTGGACAATATCTCAATATGGATCTCCTTGCCGTCGCTTTCAAGGTCAAGTGATTTTATAGCGCGTGACCTATAACCACGCATCATCCCTGTGGCCATAGTCAAATCCCCCGAAAAAGCCGCCCTAAGGATCTTATTACCTATCCTGCTGATAAATACGCGCAATAACGGAACGCTCTTGTAGCCTCCCCCGGATAGGTTTGGTGAAGCTATAAGCAGATCGCACCCTGGGTCATTCTTCAAGCCATCAATCAACTCCATAACCAAGCCCGTTCCCCAGGAAGAATCGGCTTCAGTAGTAATAATAATATCGCCTCTAGCCCTATCAAACCCCTCACGCAGCGCCCTGCCGCGGCCTCTATTCTTAGGATATCCGCATAACCTAAGGCGGCCTCTTTCTTTTGCCATATTTAAAACAATATCTTTGGTATTATCTGTGCTGCCGTCATCTACCACTATTAACTCCCAATCATCCTTGAGGCTATTTAAAACCGAATACATTTTATCAATAGAATGTTGGATAGTATCCGACTCGTTAAACATCGGCATAATAACAGATATCATTTTAACCTCCGGATTTTAAGAAAACTCTTTATCTATGATTTTCTTTACGATCCTGTGGGCTGTCTTGCCGTCCCAAAATCTGGGGGCTGCGGCACGCTTGAATTTACCATTCATTATAGAATACGCCAGGCTCAACAATTTATCTCTGCTCAAACCGGCCAGGACATTTGTGCCTTCCGTGATAGTAATCGGCCTTTCGGTATTTTCGCGTATAGTAATGCAAGGTATATTAAGTATAGTTGTTTCTTCCTGTATGCCTCCGGAATCAGTAACCACAAAAGAAGCCGAAGACATAAGGGAAAGGAAGGATAAATAACCCATCGGATCCAGATAAATTATTTTATGCTTCCCGCCGCCTGAAACCTCGCCTGCCGCAACAAAATATTTTCGTAATCCGAATTTGGCTATGTTCTTTTTAGTTCTGGGGTGCATAGGGAACACGACGGGGATCCGTTTAGACAGTCTGGATAATCCATTGATTAATCCCAATAATCTTGATTTATTATCTACGGCTGAAGGGCGATGGGCGGTCACAAGGATATACCCTTTCTTTTCCAACCCCAATTTATCCGCTATTTTCATACTGGCGGCCTTCTTTATGCCTTCCATAAGGCTATCCACCATCACATTGCCGACCAGAAAAATCCTATTATTTTCTATCCCTTCTCTTAGCAGGTTATTGTTAGCTTCCTGGCAAGGAGTAAAAAGATAAGTAGAGATCCTATCCGTTACAATTCTGTTTACCTCTTCAGGCATAGACATATCAAAGCTCCTAAGCCCTGCCTCTACGTGCGCAACCGGTATATTAAGCTTAACTGAAGCTAACGCGCATGCCACAGTAGAATTAACATCTCCGACAACCAACACCATATCCGGCTTATATTTCTGCAGAACTTTCTCGAATTTTATCAATATTCTCCCTGTCTGTTCGCCATGGTTTCCCGAACCTACTTCCAGATGAATATCCGGCTTAGGCAGATCCAGGTCTCTAAAGAATACTCTTGACATGCGATAATCATAATGCTGGCCGGTATGGACAAGGACCGGATCTATGCGCCCCGGAAACAAACGCATCTTCTTAATAAGCGGGGCTACCTTCATAAAATTAGGCCGGGCCCCTACAACATTAATGATTTTTATTGCCTTTTTCATGGCGCTATTTCTTGATAAGCCAATTATGGTTTTCCTTATTCCATCCAACGGTAATGCCAAGGCCAAGGGAAAAGTTCATCTTTGGGCCCCAGCCTATCATCCTTAGTTTTGAGGAATCCAATGCGTAACGCAGATCGTGGCCCGGGCGGTCTTTTACGAATTTTATTAAAGCCGGTGGCTTCCCAAGCATAGTCAGGATCTTCCTCGCTACATCTATATTCTTTTCTTCATGCCCGCTTCCGAGGTTATAGATTTCCCCGGGCCATGCCCTGTCTAACAGGAATATTACCGCTCCGGCGCAATCCGAAACGTGCAGCCACTCCCTCCGGTTCATGCCCTTGGCGTAAATAGGGACCTTCCTGCCGCGTAAAGCGTTATTTATTATTACGGGGATGAGTTTTTCCGGATATTGCCAGGGCCCGTAATTGTTACAAGGCCTGATTATAACCGCGGGAAAACCGTAAGTCCTGACATAGGACCTGATAAGCAGGTCGGCAGCTGCTTTGGATGCGGCATAAGGGCTATTAGGCTTTAAAGGGGAATTCTCGTTAAACCTGCCCCTCTTAATATCTCCATACACCTCATCAGTCGAAATCTGAAAGAATTTATCTATATTATACTTCTTTGATACTTCTAAAAGAGTATGCGCTCCCTTAACATTAGTCTCAATAAACACAGAAGCATCAGCTATGCTTCTGTCAACATGGGTTTCAGCGGCAAAATTTACCACAACCTGCGGCCTTTCTTTCTTGAAGATGGCATTCATTCGGGCCTTATCGCATATATCGGATTTATAGAATTTATACTTGCCTCTGGCTTCCGCAAGCCTTACCAGGTCTCCGGCGTAAGTGAGCTTATCAACAACTATCAGCCCCCCCTTTTTGCGAGGGTACTCCCTGGATAATTGCCGGACAAATTCGCTGCCGATAAACCCCGCGCCTCCGGTAACTAATATTTTATGTATTCTTTTACGCATTCTTCCATAACCTCCCTGATACCCCTTACTTTAAAACCCGAATCTTTAAGTTTCCTGGTTGACATTATCAGGTTTGTCCTTGTTAAATTCAGCTTATTGTAGTTTATGACTTTATATTTGAAATCCGGGACGTATTTTTTATAGATATTCAGTAACTCCGGATAACTGCCGCCGCCCTTATTCACCAGGTTAAAAATACCGCGGGCATCGATCCTGATCAAGTGCCTTAATGCCTTAATAAAATCCGGTATATACGTGATGGAGTTAGGGAGGTCAATGATATTCTTATATCCGGTTAATTTAGTAAGGATATTTCTTGGATGGGGGCGGTTATCCAGGGGTATCCGTATCCTTAAAACGAGGATATTATGCTTTGCGCTTAAGGCTTCAAGGGAACGTTCCGCATAAATTTTGGTCCGGCTATAATACAGCTCAAAGAAATCAGGCGGATCGCTTTCCCTGATAGGGCGTGCCTTGCGATAATTAAAATGGTAGATACATCCACTGCCGATATGAATCAACTTTATACCGTGCCTCAATGCCGCTTCAGCCAGTATTATCGGCACAAAAGTATTGGCTAATAGCGCCTTATCTTTATTCAGCTCGCAATCATCAACATTCCTGCCTATATACCCTATGCAATTTATCAGGATATCAGGACGGAACTTGCGTATTAACTGTTCAGCATCCCGGTAGCTATATATTTTCTTGTTTGAAATATCGCACTTTAACTCCCCCTGCAGCCTCTGCCCGATAAAACCTGTTCCCAATATAAGAATTTTATTTTTCATTTTCACATACCCTCTTCAAATATTCTCCATACCCGGTGTTGATCCTTTTTGCCAGCGATCGCAGCTTCACCCTGTTTATATACCCCATCCTGTAAGCTATCTCTTCTACGCAGCCTATCTTTAGTCCCTGCCTCTCTTCAATTGTTTTTATAAAAAACGAAGCCTCCATAAGGGAATCGTATGTCCCTGTATCAAGCCAGGCATACCCCCTGCCTAACAGCTTAACCTTCAGCTTACCCTTTTTAAGGTATTCATTATTCAGGTCAGTGATCTCAAGCTCCCCTCTGCGGGAAGGCTTAAGGGATTTTGCGGCCTTAACCACATTATTATCGTAAAAGTAAACCCCGCAGACGGCATAATTTGATTTTGGTTTCCTGGGTTTCTCCTCTATAGAGATGACATTTTCCTTGCTGTCAAACTCAATAACACCGTAACGCTGCGGGTCCTTTATGGAGTATCCGAAGGTAACCGCGCCCTCCCTTAGCATAGATGCGTCCCTTAATAGCCCCGCTAACCCGTCGCCATAGAATATATTGTCACCCAGGATCAGGCAAACGCTCTCTTTTCCTATGAACTTCTCGCCTATTATAAAACTCTGGGCTATACCTTTAGGCTCATCCTGGACAGCATAAGATATATTTATCCCTAAATCCTTTCCGCTACCCAGCAGCTCTTTAAATCTTGGGGTATCCTGCGGGGTAGAAATCACAAGTATATCCCTTATCCCGGTAAGCATCAGGACTGATAACGGATAATAAATCATAGGTTTATCGTATACGGGAAGCATTTGTTTGCATACGCCCCGCGTTATAGGATAAAGCCTTGTTGCCTTGCCTCCAGCCAGAATAATACCTTTCATAGTTAAACGGGCTCCTCTCCGGAGATGATAACAGGCTCCTGGGCCCTTAACCTCTCCATCTCCTTCTTAAGTTCTTCGTATTCCTGCGCCTTCCAGGCGAAGAATTTACGGGTAAGGTGGATCTTTATCTTTATTCCTTGAGTTGTAAGAAGATACGTATAGGCGAGCTTATTCCTAGAGTTCTTGAAGTTTTTTATCTCTATTATCCCCTTGTCTATAAGCGCCCTGATAAGGAAGTTTAACTTACCCAGGCTGATATCAAGCTTGTGGGCAAGGTCACGCTGGGTTATCTGGGGATTACGCTCTATTTCTCTAAGGGCATGGAGGGTTTTTTCAGAATCAAGTATCTTGACTAAATTATCCATATTTGATATTTGTTCAATTTTTGAACAGACATTGGTAGAAATTTGATTTTACCATATTTTTGAATAAAATCAAGGATATTTTGAACCTGGAAGAGAAAGAAAACCTTTTGCAAATAATACGGTTATAATAAAAAGGGGCGGGTGTTTTACCCGCCCCTTTTAAAAAAACCGGCCTTTGTTGGCTTATAGGCCTTTTTTAACCATATATTCGCACAGATCCACTACGCGATTGGAGTATCCCCACTCATTATCATACCAGGAGAGCACCTTTACAAAATTATCAGGTATAACCTTGGTGCTTGGGCCGTCTACCACTGAAGAAAGCGCGCAATGGTTGAAGTCAATTGAGACTACCGGATCCATAGTAAACCCGAGTATATCCTTCAGCTTTCCCTCTGCTGCCTCCTTTAAAGCAGCATTTATCTCATCTGCCGTTACCTTCTTGGCCATTGAGCAGGTAAGATCTACCAGCGAAACATTCGGGGTAGGCACGCGGATGGCAAAACCATCAAGCTTACCCTTAAGCTCCGGTATGACCAGCCCTATTGCCCTGGCTGCGCCGGTTGAGGTAGGTATCATAGATACCGCGGCTGCCCTGGCGCGCCTTAGGTCTGAATGCGCCATATCCTGTATGCGCTGGTCATTTGTGTAAGAGTGTATAGTCGTCATCAACCCCTTCTCTATACCCCAGCGGTCATTCAATATCTTGGCAACAGGCGCCAGGCAATTCGTGGTGCAGGAAGCGTTTGAAACCACGTTATGGTTCCTGGGGTCATACTTGTCTTCATTGACACCCATTACTATAGTAATATCCTCTCCTTCCGCGGGAGCGGAAATAACGACCTTTTTGGCCCCGCCTTTGGTGATATGGTTCTCGGCGCCCTTTACGGCCTTCCCTTTCTTGTTCACCCCGTCCTTCTTTATGGTAAAAAGCCCCGTAGACTCAATGACTATGCTTACCCCCAGGTCCTTCCATGGGAGTTGCGCGGGGTCAGCCTTGGCTAATACCTTGATCAATTTTCCGTCGACAGATATAGAATCTTCCCCTTCTACTTTTACCTCTCCGGGATACCTGCCGTGTATTGAATCGTATTTCAGAAGATGGGCGTTCGCCTTGGCGCTGGTCAGGTCATTCACCGCTACCAGCTCAAGTTCAGTCCCCTTCTTCTCCAGTATAGCCCTTGCTACAAGCCTGCCGATCCTTCCAAAACCGTTGATACCTACCTTTACCGCCACGATACACCTCCGTGTGTAGTTTTGTTTAACTGCTTTTATTTTTCCCTAAGATATTTTGCCGCTAATTCAGGCGGGGTGAGAACGATGTAAAAACCTGAGCCCCATTCAAATCCCGCTACGCGCGTCAATTTCGGCATCATTTCTATATGCCAGTGATAATATTCTATGCCGTCTTCATTGGTAACAGGCGCGGAATGGAGAACGAAATTATACGGGAGGTTACTGAATACTTTCTTGAGCCTGATCAGCGTCTGTTTGAGTATGGACGCCAGGTCCGGTATTTCATCAATCTGCATATGGCAGAAATAACTGTTATGTTTTTTCGGTATTATCCATGTCTCAAAGGGGAAGCGCGAGACATACGGGCAGAATGCCAGAAAATTCTTATTCTCTAATATTACCCTCTCCTTTTCCCTAAGCTCCTGTTTTATGATATCGCAGAAAAGGCAGCGTTCGCGGTATTCATAATAATTCTTTGAGCCCTTCAGCTCCTCCATTACATTCTTGGGGACCATAGGAAGCGCGATTATCTGCGTATGCGGGTGTTCAAGGGATGCCCCGGCCGAAGCGCCGAAATTCTTGAATATAAGTATATACTTAAAGCGTTTATCCTTGGCAAGGTCAAGTGAGCGCCGGCACGCCATGGTGATCACCTGCTCTATCTCATGGTCTAAGAGGTCAGTCAGGTCTTTATTATGGTAAGGGGAATCAATAAGCACCTCGTGGGCGCCTATGCCGTTAGAGATATCATATATGCCTAACCCCCTCCTGTCCAACTCTCCTTCTATCTGAAGGGCGGGAAATTTATTGGATACGACACGCACCTGCCATCCGGGAGTATTAGGCTGGGTTGACGGGTCGCGGAACACCTCTATTTCCGGAGGGGTCATAGTTTCATTGCCGGGGCAGAAAGGGCAGGTCCCGCCTTTCCAGGATTGCGGGTCATACTCAAAATCTTCAGGTTTTGAAGGATGGTCGGTATCTACTATGACCCATCTTCCGCCGATAGGATCCCTTCTTAATTCTGACATCTAAACCTCTACCTCTCTTAAGAACTTTGCCGCGTTTTCCGGCGGTAAAGGGCAAATGTAAAATCCGGTGCCCCATTCAAATCCCGCCATGCGCGTTAAGCGCGGCATGATCTCTATATGCCAATGGTAATCGTTTTCTATGCTCTTCCAGTATCCTGCCTTCGGCCGCCTGAAAGGCGCGGTATGAAGTATGTAGTTATACGGCGGGTCATTCAACCCCTTCTTCAGTTTTAAAAGCACCTTTTTGATGACCTTTGCCAGGTCAATACGGTGCGCCATATCCATATGCGTGAAATCGCAGGAGTGTTTTTTAGGGAGTATCCATACCTCAAACGGGAACCTTGAGGCAAAAGGAGCTACAGCTATGAAACCGTCTATATCCAGGATAAGCCTGTCTTTGGAATCCAGCTCCTGCTTTATCATATCGCAGAATACGCATCTTTCGTGATATTCATAATATTGCCGCGCCCCTACGAGCTCTTCCTTTACGCGTTTGGGATTAACGGGAGTGGCGATCAACTGCGACCTTGAATGTTTTACCCTGCCTCCTCCGGCTACCCATCCGTGGTTCTTAAAAACCAGGACATATTTAAAACGTTTGTCTTTTTCAAGATCATTGATCCTGTCTATATAACAGGTCAACACTTTGGCTACCTGTTCTTCTTCCAAATCGGCCATATTAGCTGTATGCCGGCTGGTCTCAATAATGATCTCATGGGCGCCTATGCCGTTAAGCATATCGTATACACCCTCTCCCCGCCGCTCCAATTCACCCTCTATCTTCAGGAATGGCGCATGGCTGGGGACTACCCTTAAGTCCCATCCGGGTCCGTTAGGAGCGCTATACCCTCTCCTGACGGCATATATTTCAGGCGGGGTCTCCGATTCCTTACCCTCGCAAAAAGGGCACGGCTTCTCGGGGCGCTCTTCAACCTGCCCGCTGAACTGGTCAGGCCGCTTTGCCCTCTCGGTCGCTATGATCACCCACCTGCCTATGATCGGATCTTTTCTTAATTCCGGCATACCTGTTTCTCTCTTTTATGTTACGTTAGACTTTTGATTATAACACAGTTTATATGGTATGCAAATATTTTTTTGAGAATATTTCTCCGGGGTGTATTTTATGCCCGACGATAAATTCTGAGACGCTCATCGGCCTCTTGCCTTCCATCTGAAGCTCCTCTATCAGCAGATTTCCGTTTCCCGCGGCAACAGCTATCCCCTTAGGAGAAACACTCATTATTCTACCCGGGGAAACACCCCCATCAGAAGCAACCTCCGCGCCCACCCTGGACTTTAATATCTTCAACAGCTTGCCATTATAACAGGTGAATGCGCCAGGCCACCCCAGGCATCCTCTGATAAGGTTGCGGATATCTGCCGCGCTTCTCTCCCAATCTATCAACCCGTCCTCTTTCTTCAATTTCGGGGCAAAAGTCACCCTGCCTTCATCCTGGGGGACAAAGTGATGATCATTTCTCTCTATGGACGCTATAGCCTGCAGCAGCAGTTCGGCGGATAGCTCGGATAATCTTGCCTCTAGCGTGAGCGCGTTATCATCTTCTCCGATGGCCGTCTTTTTTTGTCCGAGTACCGGGCCGGCATCCATCTTTTCAACCATCTTTATGGCGCTCACACCCGTAGATCTCTCCCCCTTTATAATTGCCCAGTTCACCGGGGCCGCCCCGCGGTATTCAGGCAGGAGCGAGGCGTGTATATTTACCGAGAATAACCCCGGTATATCCAGGGCCGCAGAAGATAATATCTGGCCGTAAGCGATAACTATAAACAGGTCCGCCTTAATACCCTTTAAGAAATTCAACGAATCCCCGGAATTAATATCCTGCGGCTGATAAATATTTATCCCGTATTCCGACGCTGTCTCTTTGACGGATGTGCCTGCAGCGCGCAGGCCCCTCCCTTTTGGCCTGTCAGGCTGCGTGACCACGCACCTTACCTTCTGCCCGGAATCCAAAAGGGACTTAAGTGAAGGCACCGCGAAATCCGAACTCCCGAAGAATATTATATCCATATCATTTAAAGAGGGTCCATATCAACGGTAATTATTATACCTGAATGATGGAATTTTTTTAAGTGTAATTTCAGGAATCTTGCCATAGCCAATGCCGACCCGCAGCTAAGAAGTATCTGCCAGCAGAAATAACCGCGTAATTTAGCGGGCTGGGAGGGATTCACCGAAAGGGCCTTTACTTTCTTACTGCTTACGGCGCCCTTATGCAGGATATCAAATAACGCTCCGCTTGCCTCCTTTACCTTCTCTTCCTTCTTTCCCCTTAACTTTACCAGGCATAAGTGGCGGTATGGAGGAAACCCCAATTGTTTCCTTTGTTTGAGCTCTTCATCGTAAAATAAATCCGCCTTCCCGCTCTCTATCGCCCGCAAAGAATAGTGCCCGGGCAGGCCTGTCTGGATTATCAGCTTCTTCCCGCAGAGGGCCAGGAGGCCCGTTAACAAGCCGAATGTCTTTTCTGTAGAACGAAAATCCACCCTGTTTAAGGAATTATCTATAGACAAAACTCCGACGAGGTCAAAATCATAGCCGTCCCTCTTGAATATTGAAGCGGTTGAGATAAAAATATCCGCGTCTTTCCTGCCTTCTTCCGGGAGGTCATCCATCATTGATATCTTTGCCTGGGGAAAAACCCTGGAGAGTTCACTTTCTATCTTCTCGGTCCCCGCTCCCGCGTATCTTATGTAAGAGGCGTCGCACTCAGGGCATATCCTGGGAGGCTGCATCTTGAAATTACAATAGTGGCAATTCAGTATATTATCTTTAAAATGATATACCAGGTTAACGTTGCACCGGGGGCACTTCAATACTGTCCCGCAATTGCGGCAGGAAGCAAAAGTAGCGAAACCACTCCTGTTAAGGAACAAGAGCGACTTACCTCGCTGCGATATAACCTGCATTATTGAATCCTGCAAATAACGCGAAAAGATTATATTTTTTTGCCTGAGATAACGCCTCTCGCTGCGCATATCCAAAAGCTTTATTTCCGGAAGCTCCCTGGCCGCGGGAATAAATCTGTATCCGATCTCCCCTTTTCTGGCAAGATATATACTTTCTAATGAAGGGGATGCGCTCCCCAGTATGACCCCTGCCTTTTCTATCCCGCAGCGCATAAAAGCGGCCTCCCTGGCATGATAATGCGGTACCTGCTCCTGCTTATAAGCCGCGTCCTGTTCATCCTCTATGATTATCAGGCCCAGCCTGCTGACAGGCGCGAATACAGCCGAACGCGTGCCGATAACAAGATTAAATTCTGAATCTTTTATTTTCAGCCATTCTTCCCGTTCCCCTGACTCCTTCCTGTATAACAGGACAGGCGAAACCCCCAGCCTGGCAGACAACTCTTCTTTTGCCTTCACCGCTGAATTGACGTCGGGAAGCAGGATTATCGCGGAGCTGCCTTTATCCAGGGTATCCTTAACCGCTTCCAGGTATATATCCCATCTCGCGCGCCTGTCCGCGGAATGGACCAGTACCTGCTGCGCGCTGCCGGGCTTATCCGCGGGAGGCCTTACAACTTTCATGCTGCTTGCGGCCTTGCTTCCTTTTCTCAAGGGCTCGGGTAATGCCGCTTCAATAGCTTCGCCCCATGAACAATAATAGTAGTCAGCTAATTTGCGGGTCAGCAAAAGCATACTCTCGTCAATAAGGGGCGTTTCATCTATTATTTCTAATACGGGTTTAACGCGCTCAATATCAGTCCTCCTGGCGACCTCTACCACATAACCTATCCTCTTCCTGTTGCAGAATTGGACCCATACCCGCGCGCCTTTCTTTATTTTGCCGCGCATGTGCACAGGCACGCTATAATCAAATGGCCCTTCAACAGCCAGGCCTAAAACAACCTTAGCATATAACACCGCACAACTCCTTTGCCGCAAATGGCCTTCTCATCTCATTGATCCTTGATCTCATCTTTTCCATCCTGGCCGGGTCATCTTTAAATCCGATCACCGCGTCCCTTACCAGGGAGGGGCGGGAGATAGTAAGGCCTATAGAATTTTCAGAGAGTATCCTGGCGTTCTCCGTCTCCTGGCCGGGAACAGCTGTAATAAATATCGGCACCAGGCCCATAGATAAACTTTCAGCGATAGTCATGCCTCCCGGCTTGGTAATGATGATGTCGGAGGCCGCCATAAGTTCATGCATATTCTCCGCGAATCCATACACCTTCACACCGGTATAACCCTTCTCCTTTAACCTGGAGTATAACCTTTTATTGCGCGCGGCGACCACCAGGACCTGCGTATCTTTATACAACAGCCCGGTGATCTCTTCAATCCTGCCTATCCCGAAAGAACCGGTAGCTATCAATACCGTAAATCTTCCCTGCTCAAGCCCGAGCTTCCTGTTTAACTGGCCCCTGTCATATTCTCTTGAGAATTTAGTATCTATCGGTATCCCGTAATCCCTGATCTTATCAGCCGCGACACCGCGCATGATCAACTGTTCCCTGCTCGGAGCAGACGCGGCTACGTAAATATCCGTCCCCTTGCATATCCATAAAGGATGCACCCCGAAATCCGTAACCACGTTTATAACCTTAGAGCTGATCCTCCCGCTCATTTTAAGGCGGCCCGCTATATCCGACGGCAGAAAATGGGTTGATATGATAACTTCGGGGTTCTCATCCGTCAACAGCCTGCGCAGTTTACCGGAACTGATCCTGCTGATCAGAATAAACGGTATATTTAACAGGGTTTTAATATATTTAAAAGAGGTGAGCTTAAACAGGAAGTACCATAACCAGCGCCCGTAATTTACCAGAAAAAGATAACCGTAAGAATAAATATTACTGAACAGGGGGGAAGTTTTTTGAAGGGCATCTATCAGTTGCAGGTCAAAAGCCGGGTATTTTTCTTTAATATAACCGTATGCCGCTTCCGCGGCCCTGCGGTGGCCTGCCCCGCAAGAAGCGTAAAGGATTATTATCTTCATTATCCCGCGTTAATTATCAGGTCTACTGCTCCTGAAAGGTCATCGGCAGTATGGCCGGGGGTAATAACCCAGTTCTCCTTATTATCCGCCTTCTCTTTCCCGGAAAAGACAAGTATGGTATTTAAGCCGGCGGCCCTGCCGGTCTCAATATCCCGTATGGTATCTCCTATAAAATAACTTTTGCGCAGCTCCGGTTCAATACCTTCCTTCCTAAGCATCATCAGGGCCTTCTCAATATTGCCTGTCCTCGGTTTCCTGCAGGCGCAATCATCCTCCTGGCGATGGATGCAATAAAAAACCCGCGCGATATTGATACCAAAGGCTTCCAAATCGCTTAACATATTGCCGGTGATAGTATCAAGCGCCTCCTGCGTATATATCCCTTTAGAGACTCCTGCCTGGTTAGAGATAATGAAAACCCTAAACCCCTTTTCGTTCAGCCTTTTTAAGGCAGGCTTCACCCGGGGGAGGAATTCAAACTCATCCCATGATTTCACATAATCGCGGTCTCCGGGATACCTGTTGATCACCCCGTCGCGGTCAAGGAAGACTACTCGCTGCTTTTTCATTTAAAATAACTTTCATTCTCCCTGACCCAGCCAAGGAGCTTCTTTATCCCTTCGGAAACCCTTATCTTTATCTTCCAGTCAAGGGAGTTGCGCACTTTAGAGGTATCCGTAATATACACCTTCTGGTCAGAAGGCCTCCAGCCTGAAAAATTCACATTCGGCTTCCTGCCGGTCAATGATTCCAGCTCCTCCAGGAATTCAAGGAGCGATATGGTATTCTCCGGCCCTCCTCCTATATTAAAGAGCCCTCTCTCCATATCGCTGTTAATGAAGCGGTTGAACGCGTCCACCAGGTCATCGGCATAAAGCATATCGCGCACCTGCTTTCCGTCTCCGTAAATGGTGATCGGCCGGTCAAAAAGGTTGGCGATAATAAACCAGGCTACCCACCCCTGATCCTCAAAACCGAACTGGCGCGTGCCGTAAGTGCACGACATCCGGAATACGCCTGTTTTCATCTTATAGATATGGCTGTACTCCTGGACATACAGGTCGCCTACAAGCTTGGATACACCGTAAGGGGTATGCCCCGTAAGGTCGGTGCTCATGGATTCGGATACCCCGGATATATCTTTATATACGTACCTCTTCTCCTTCTCCGCAAGCTCTATCTTATCCACATTCTCCCCATAAACCTTATTCGTTGAGCAATAGATGACTATTGTATCTTTTGACCTCTTCCGCGCCCCTTCAAGGACATTAAGGGTACCGAAAGCGTTTATGCTGAAATCTTCTTTGGGCATGCGCACGCTGGAGGGGACGCCTGGCTGTCCGGCGGTATGGATAACCACATCTACCCCCTTGCCGATCGCGCGCGCCACATCCCTGTCATCGCGCACATCGCCTTTTATCCGCTCTATATTCCTGAATTTTTTCAGATAATTCCAATTATACTCAACAGACCCCTTATCATACCCGAATATCTTAGAGCGCATAAGGTTATCCAGGACGATGATCTTATTGTTAGTGTTATCCGTAGCAAAGAATTCCGCGCAGTGGCTCCCTACGAGCCCGGCGCCGCCTGTGATCAATATCCTCATTTTAACCTTTCTCCTTTCTTAATAAATACCCTTATCCTAAAAAACCTTTTATCAAGGTAACGATATACCCCTTCTCCTCATCCGTCAGGTCCGGGTGAACCGGTATCGCTATGGTCTGGCGCGACCCTCTTTCGGATTCGGGGAGATCCCCCCTCTTATAACCGAGATACCGGAAACACTTCTGCAGGTGCAGAGGCACCGGATAAAAAACGCGCGCGTCTATCCCTTTGGCTGTAAGATACTCTAACAGTTTATCTCTTAAGCTATCCACCCGCAGGACATATTGATGATAAATATGGCTGGTATATTCCGGCACAAAGGGGGTCTTGACATTGACACCCCGCAGCATCCGGTTAAAATACGCGGCGTTATCCTGCCTGGCCTTATTCCAGGAATCAAGATACTTCAATTTCACTTTTAAAACAGCTGCCTGTATGCCGTCCATCCTGTTATTATGCCCCAGGACCAGATGATAATACCTGTCTTTATTCCCCTGGTTCCTCAACAGCCTTAGCTTCTCTGCTACCCTTTTATTATTAGTAAGCACCATCCCGGCATCGCCGAATGCCCCGAGGTTTTTTCCGGGGAAAAAACTCACAGAGCCGCAATCTCCGATACTCCCGGCTTTCCTGCCTTTATATTCAGCTCCGAATGCCTGCGCGGTATCCTCTACCACCTTCAACTTATATTTTCCGGCTATCCTCATAATAGCGCCCATATCCGCGCACTGGCCGTAAAGGTGCACGGGTACCACTGCCTTTGCCTTCCTCCCGGGGCCTTTCTTACATACCTTCTCTATACTTTCCGCGGATATATTGTAAGTATCCGGGTCTATATCCGCGAATACCGGTATAGCGCCCATAGCGGCTATAGCCCCGGCAGTGGCGTAATATGTGAATGCCGGGCATATCACGCTGTCCCCGCTTTTGATACCCAGCGCCAAAAGTGAAAGCCTGATAGCATCAGTGCCGTTACATACTCCGACGGCATAATTTACTCCGCAATACCTTTGCGCGTCGCGCTCAAATTCATCAACCTCGCTGCCCAGGATAAAATTATTATTATCCATTACGCGCCTTACCGCATCTTCCAGTTCAGCGCGTATGGGAGCGGCCTGCTTCTTTAAATCAAGCATCGGTATCCTGTTCATTTAAACCTCTCTCCTTCTTTATAATAAACCGGCGGCTGCCTTAAACGCGGAATCTACATCAATGGTTTCCAGGCACTCTTTATTCTTCAGGCAGGCGGAAAGATGAAAATTCAGGTAACATGGGCTGCAATCAAGCCCCTTTCTGATGACGGCATGTCTTCTTTTATCAACAGGATAGGGGCCGTATACTTTCGGGTCTACCGGACCGAAGAAAGATAATGTTTTTTTACCCAACGCTACCGCGATATGCAGCGGTCCGCCGTCATTGGTGATCATAAGGTTAACGCGCCCCACCACAGCGGTCAGCCCGCCCAGGCTCAATCTGCCTGTTAAATCCAGGGGTTTCTCGCGCATATTGCTTATCATCTCATCGGCAATAGGCCTCTCCGGGCTATCGCCTAATATGATTATCCTGGCCTTATACTCCGCGGCGATCCTGTCTGCAAGCTCCGCGAACTTGCGGGCAGGCCAATGTTTCAGGCGGGCATCCTTACCCCAGCTCGCGCCGGCTCCGGGGGCCACCCCGACCACAAGGTCATTATCGGTTATCCCGCCGTTTTTAAGGATACCCGAAGCTATCCCCTTATCGTCTTCAGACAGGAAAAGTTCCAGGTTGAGGTTATTCGGCGTTATCTGAAGCGGCCTCAAAAGCCCAAGATAATATTCTACGGCATGTTTATCACTGTATCCTTCAATATCTATCCTGTCGGTAAGGAACCGTCCCCGGCCTTTATAGTTAAAACCGATACGCCTTTTTATCCCTGCCAGGGATGCTATTAAACTATAGCGGTGGTCAAGAGAAAAGTCAAGAAGCACGTCAAATTTCTCCCTCCTGATATCCCGCACTAAATTTAATGACCTGCTTATCCCCTTCCATAATGACCTTCGGTATATCTTCTTAAGGTCCCCCCTTGATAAGGCGAATATCCTGTATAAACAGGGGTTAGCGGAGAGCATATCCCTTACCCGCTCATTACACCAGTAAGCTATAAGGCTCTGCGGCTCGCTATCCTTTATGGCCCTGATCACAGGGGTAGTGAATAAAATATCACCGATACCGAAGGGGTTTACTATAAGGAACTTTCTCAAAGCAGCCTCTTTAAATTCTTCTTTTTCAGGATGCCGACTATCCCCCTGACATCCTGGCTCTTATCTTTACGGCATACCAGTAACGCGTCAGGCGTATCCACTATGATGATATCCTTAAGCCCGACAGTGGCTATCATACGCTTCCCTGGCCATACCATAGTGCCGCTGCTGCCTATATCTATCACATCTCCTCTAAAGAGATTGCCTTTGTTGTCTTTCCCGGATATCTCGCCCAACGCCTCCCAGCTGCCTACATCAACCCATCCGCAATCTAACGGCAAAAGAGCCATATTCCGCGACTTCTCCATAATGGCGTAATCCAGCGATATAGATGGGAGCTTACTCCAGAGGCGCGGCATATCTTTCTTGCTTTTTATGCGTTTTATGACACCGTACGCCCCGGGCATAGACTTCCTGATCTCATCCAGCATACTCCGCGCGCTAAAAATAAATATCCCGCTATTCCAGTAATAACCTCCATCCCTGATCAATTTGCGCGCTCTATCAGGCCCGGGCTTCTCTATAAATTGAGCTACACGGTAAATATACCCCTCTTTTTTCCCTTTCTTCATATATCCGTATCCGGTTTCAGGCCTGACAGGGGTGACCCCGAGAGAAACTATATAACCTTTTTTTGCGGCGGCTATACCCCTTTTCAACAGCCTCCTGAACTTTACCGCGTCCTTTATAAAATGGTCGCTGGGAAGGACCACCATAACAGGATCGCCAGCCTCGGAATTAGCGATAAGCCCGGATAGCGCTGCTATGGGCGCGAATGTGCTTTTGCTTTCAGGCTCAAGGAAAATATTACCATAGGGTATATTCAACCCCTTAAGGCACTCCTTTATATTTTCTCCGTAAGCCCTGCCTGAAGCTATATGTATGTTCTTCCTTTTGATCAGATAGCCTATCCTGGCTACGGTATCCTCTATCATAGGCCTCGCTGAACAAACATTAAGGAATTGTTTCGGTTTCAAGATACGGCTCAAAGGCCAGAAGCGTGTCCCGGTCCCACCGGCTAAAATAATAGCGTGATCCATCTATATTTTTAAGGCCTCCTTTGCCCTTTTGAATACCTCATCTACGGTTATATGTGTAAGATCATCCCTCTCTATTACAGTATGTCCAACGCCCCAGGGGCCCCATCTTCCCGGGTTCTTCCCCGGCATATCATTCCTGAAAAGCGCCAATACCTTTGTGCCCACGGCGCAGGCAAGGTGCACCGGCCCGCTATCTGCCGATATAAGTAAACTGCACCTTTTTAATACCCCGGCCAGTTGCATAAGAGTGGTTTTTCCAGTCAAGTCCAGAGGATTAACGCCCGCGGCAGAAAATATCCCCGAGCCCCTATCCATCCCTTCCCTCTTCCCGACTATAACCAGCCTCACTCCGGCTAATCCGGACAACCTGTCGGATAATTCGCGAAAACTCGTTATCGGCCACTCCTTTACAGGGTCGCTTGTCCAGGGGTGCAGGGCAACAATCTTATCGCTTTCTTTTAAAGAAAACGCGTCCAAAAGGCCGCAGCTATCCTTTTCATTTACCGTTAAAAGAATTCCTTTATCTTCGGTACGCGCTCCGATAAGGGATACCAGTTCCAGGTTATATTCTACTTCGTGCCTTTCGCCAAGATGCTTCCTGTCTTCTATTTTATGCGTAAGCAGGAAAGCTGATTTCCTGTCATATCCTGCCCTCACAGGTATGCCGGATAAATATGTTATGATATTGAAATCCTTATCCGGGTTTAACATCACGGCGATATCTATTTTTTTCTTTCTAAGCGCGCTTATTAAACGTATCTTTTCTGCTATTGAGCGGCTCCCCCTGCCCCACTCAATTATCTCATCTATAAAAGAGACCCTCTCTGCCAGCTCTTTTACCGAAGGATCAACGGCAGCGGTCAGCGCTGCCCCCCTGAAGGACTCCTTTAACGCGCGCATAGCGGGTATATTGAGGAGGAACTCACCGAACCTGTCATTACGCAATACAAGTATATTTTTAACCGTATCACTATTTATCCGCATATATGAATTTCCTGAAAGCTAATGCCATACCCGCGCTATACCAGAATATCACGGCTACCCTGGAATAATAGAGGCTGCTCTCGGTGAGGCCGTTAACCAGGAATGCCGCCAGGCAGGCTATAAGGGATAAAAGGAATACTTTTAAATACCTGTCATCTAGATTCTTATATATCCTTGCCGATTTCGCGAACAGCGCCCAAAGGAGCCAAAGGAATATCCCAAGGCTTACCAGCCCTGTCTCCCCTGCCATATGGATAAAATTATTGTGCGCGTACATATAATCCTTGGTAACGACTCCGCGGTATTCCACAACCTCCCTGTATCTGCCGTAATTCTTCATATAGGTATTTACGCCTACGCCTATGAACGGATGGTCCTTTATCATATGCGCTGAATTCCGGTAAACCGCTATCCTGTCGTCGTTACAAACAAACCTTAATGGGTTATACTCAACGCTCTTTGCCCACTCCTTAACGGCCCTGGGGGCTATAAAAGGAGAGATGAGCGCAAGTACGATCATAAATACGATAATCTTCTTCTTCTTCATTACCAGGGCAGGCAATAATATTGCTATATAAACCGCCAGGAGCGTGGGCCTTGAATAAGTAAGCAGCACGGCTATCAGGGTAATCAGGCTTAATAAAAACATAACCGCCTTCTTTCTGCCTTCAAAATAATACAGCGACAGCCCGAATAAAAGGGGCGCTAAAGCGCTCAAGTATATACCGAGAATATTGGAATCCTTGAATGAAGCAGTGGCCCTCACCATACCAAGGTTAACAACAGGCTCATACCCCCTGATAAAATCTCTCCCCGTAGCCACCTGCCATATTGAATCCATGGAAGCCATCATAAGCCCGGCGAGAACGGCGATGAATATCCTTTCCAGGTGCCTGCGGTCCCTCAATTCCTGCACCATAATAAAAAGTATCATGATATACCTGGCCAGTTTAAAAAGCCCCTTGAGGCTGTCATTAAGGTCTATAGTATTAATGAACGAAAAACAGGCGGCCAGAAAGAAAAACAGCAAAACAAGGTTTAATCCCGTCTTCGGGAACAAGAGTTCTCTTTTTAACGCCTTCTTTGCCAGGAACCCGGCTATCAAAAACCCTTCTATCGTGCTTAATAGCGCAGGGGCTATAGACATAAAGAAAGGGAGTGCGATTATCGCCCAATACGTCAGGCCATCAAAAAATCTTATTGCTCTTGCCATATCTTCAATCCGTAAAACGGTATCTGATTATGCTCCTTATCGCAGCGATACCGTCCCTGCACCTTATCTTTTTACCCTGCGAATAGCTGCGCGGCTGATAGGAAACAGGGACCTCTATTATACGCAGGCCCTTTTTCGCGGCCTTAGCCACTATCTCTGTTTCTATGGTAAAACTCTGCTCGCGCAGATTAAGCGCGTTTATAATATCCCTGCGAAAGAGTTTATAGCAGGTAAAACAGTCATTTAGCTTAACCTTGAATAAAAGGTTCAACAGGACCGTCAGGAGCCTGTTGCCTAAGCGGTGTACCAATAACCCATGGTAACCTTTGGTAAACCTGGCCCCCAGCACTATATCGGCGTTATTTTCTTTCATCGCCGCCATCAACTTCAGGTAATCCGCCGGATCATACTCCAGGTCCGCGTCCTGTATGACCACAAATTCGCCTTGCGCATGCGAGAGGCCCGTGAGGAACGCGGCGCCCTTACCCCTGTTACTGCTGTGGTGTATGACCTTAAGGTTATTGTGCCTGATATCCCCCAGGATCTTCTCTGTTCCGTCGCTGGAGCCGTCATTCACCGCTATTATCTCCTTGTCAATATCAACGGCGTTGATCCTCTCTAATATCTGCCTTATGGTGCCTGCTTCATTGTAAACCGGGACTATCACTGAAAGTAGCGGCATATTTATCCTCTGATCCTCCTGACTATAGCCCAGGTATATACCCTAAGGTACCCAGGCAGCAATTTTACCATATTAAAACTTGATTTTCCTTTAGTCCTCTCCTTCCAAACCGTAGGGAGTTCCGTCAGTTTAAAACCCAGGTAATACGCCTTTAAGGCCAGCTCCATTGATATTTCAAACCCCTTAGACCGGATATCTATCTTATCCAGCACGCTCTTCCTGTACATCTTAAAGGCATTGGCTACATCATGCACGGGTATACCTGTAAGGAAACGCATTGACCAGCCTACAAAACAGGAGAAAAACCCTTTTATCCTGGAGCCGCCCATGCGGGAGCCTCCGTTAATATACCTGGCTCCGCAGACAACATCATAACCTTCATTTATCTTCCTGAACATCTCCTTGACCGTATTCAGGTCATCGCAAAGGTCGGCCATTACCGGCACAACCGCTTCAGAGCTATTATTTGCAAACCCGGCCTTGATAGCGTTAGCAAATCCCCTTTCTCCGGGATTATCTACCCGCCTGATATTCGGATAACGGCGGGAAGCCTCGTCAATAAGCGCCGCGGTTGAATCGGTAGAATGGTCATTGACTATTACCAGCTCATGGGGGATATCAAGGATAGCCTCCATTTTATTTATCACGTCCGTTATATTATCCTGTTCGTTATGCGCCGGGATTACTATAGTAAGTTTCATTTTATTACCTTATATATATGTACGCTCTGGTTAGTAAAGGCCGGAATGAACCTTTCCGGATGGGCCATCGCCCATTTATCTTCAAGCGGAAATTCCAGTTCTTTTGTCTGGTGCAGGCTATACACAAAAAGGTAATCGGTATCACGCCGCAAGAGGTTATCCATCCATACGGGGTAATCTGCCTTTTCGCGGTAATTCCCGTCTTCTGTAAAATTGCGGTGCAGCTCCAGAAAATCATACCCCCACTCGTACCCGCTGGCGGGGAAATAATGTAATCTTACCGGGTCCACGGTATTGACCGAAACATAATAAACATTGTTCTTAAAATTGCTTCCATACAGCGGGAAAGGCACGGGCCTTCCTACATAAGCGATATTATCCCCCCCCGTATTTGAATCCATCCACTCCCAGGCGCGGGTAGCGTCCGGCCAAAAACCGGAATATTTTACCATCTTCGTATATCTTGGATATTCATTCACCCTGTAATCCTTATGCAGGAAGAAAAGGGAGATAACCGCAAGAGAGAAGAAAAATGGAATAAAAACGGTTATATTGGCCTGCGGTTTTATGCCGCGTTTTATCATAAGGAGAAAGATAAGGAATAACGCGCAAGTCAAAAGCAGCGAAATAACCAGCTCCTGGCGCTTGGCAAGCTCCGACATAGAACTCAAAATACATATAATAACCGCGGCATTCACTATCTTCCCCGGGATATTCATCATCTTCACCGTATAAAAACCGCAGACCATCCCTATGCCCAGCATAGGATACAGATACCTGCTGTTTGCCAGGGGTATCGCGTAGCGGTAAAGAAGATATATCAGAAGAGGCAATACGAGAAGATACGCCAGCTGGGCGTTAAGTTTTCTTCTCATCTTTACTACCGCAACAGGGAGCGCGAGGAATACCGAAGGCAGCACGAATAATATTGACTGCACCCCAAGGCCTTCATGGAATAACAGTTTGGAAAGCCGGTAATCCTCGGGTTTAAAATGAGCCCTGTAAATAACGCTGTCTATGACGCCCTTAAAAACAGTTATGCCTGATAATCTTAAGGCTAAAGGATACAAAGGGTTCCCTGTCTCTATAAAATTCTTTATATAAGAGAACCCTCCTATTGCTGCTACGACAGCTGTTGAAATAAGAAAAATATGGGGCCTCGCGCGCTTCTTGACGGAGAGAAAAAGAAAAGGCAAAAATAGCAGGGCCGCGTAAGGCAGGGATACGGTCTTTACGCTTAAGAAAAGCCCGAGGCTAAACCCGAAAAGCAAGGCGTTGCGTAATGAGAATTCCCGGTTTAATAATAAGAGGATATTCAGGGACGACAGGAATAATGCCGCGACCATTACGTCAACGTAGGCGATCTGCAGCTGCTTGAAGAAATTAGGTATTATGAAAAACAGGGCAGCGGCATAAAAAGAATATTTATTCCCCAATTCTAATTTACGGGATATTCCGTAAACAGACAAGAAAGCAAGGATGAAAAAAGGCGCCTGCCCCAGGTCTGCCAGAAATACGCTCTTAAGAGGGGCTATCAGCCAGAAATAAAACAGGCTCCCTCCTATCGGGTAATAGGCAGGAGAAGGGTCATCGGATATTACCATGGGGTTGCCGAGGTTAGCGTGCTTAAGCCACTCTACGGGAAAAGTAAAATGATAATTAATACTATCCCATCCAAAGGGAGGGTTAACCAGGTTAATAAAGAGCTTTACCGCGGCAAATGATAATATCGCGCATAATCCAAGCAAGGCTGCCTTATTATTAATAATACCTCCTAAACCCTCCCTTACTCCATCCGCGCGGAAGGAAACCTCTTTTCCTCTTGAAATATACAATACTGCTATCACGATAAATAAGTTCAGCAGGATAAGCTCCTTTAAGCGGAGTATACCCAAAACGCCAAGGAGGATCTCGGTTGATAAAATTTGGGCAAGGTAAACGATAAACCAGCAGATCAGGGAATCTATAAGGCCCTCCGCCCTGAACAGCTTATAAACAATCGTGAACGCTCCCGCGGCCACGATACAATTCATAAACAAAAAAATGATTATACCCATATCAGATGAGCCCCCTGCAAACAACTATAAAATCCAGCGCTGTATCCAGGTTATTTTTGATATAGATGAAATTGCCGCAGCCTATCCCGCTGTAGAATCTTTTTACCGGATTAATGCAGTCAGGGAGAAAATTAAAAAGGCCTATCTTTTTAAGCCTCCTGTTCAGGTTAAGCCTCCTGCCTCTTTTTAACCCCAAGGGCTCCACACTATCAAAATACTCTCCCAATAACAGCATAAACTCATCAAAGAGGTACTCTTTAACGTGGAACCTGTTCGCCGGCTTATCGCTGTTAGGAGAAGCATCCAGCCTGTTCGGTGTGGAGCATATAAATACTCCCCCCGGACTCAATAATCCCTTTACATTGCCCAAAAAACCACCAGGGTCTTCCAAATGTTCTATTACCTGAAAAGAACATATGATATCAAACTTATCCTTTATGGAATCAAGCTCCTTGATATTAACGGAATAAAACGCCAGGTTATCCAACGGGTATTTATTCTTTGCATGCTCTATAGCTTCCTTGCTATAGTCTATACCCGTAACATTTTTCGCTGATCCGGCAAGATAATGGCTGCCATAGCCCTCCCCGCAGCCGATATCCAACACCGCCTTACCCTTGACAAACCTGCCTGCGAACTCATAGGCGCAAAGGTGCCTCGCAGTCATCAGCGGCGACTCTTTCTCGGGGAGTATCCTTTCCCCTGTATTCAATACCTGCGGCATATCTCTATTCTCCCTGGACGGGCATAGATAACCTCGCGGTTATAGGCCCTGCGTTGGTCATCGCCTTGATCAAAACCGGGGTCTTGGCAGCATCATCCATAAGCCATAATTTAAGGGTAGTCCTGTGGTAAGGGTTCTTCTCCCTCCTCTTGACTGTCCCCTCAATTACCCATACCCCTGCTTTCTCGCTTTTTAAAAGATACTCTTCCCTGCCGGTTACTGTTGCGTAAAGCCGGTAATTCTTCTGGTTCGTATTTATATTTATGTCTATTACCTTTCCTACGTTCAGCTCCTGGTTCCTGATAGAGAATATCGCCGAGAGAGGGTCATGCGTATCGGGCAGGATGACCCTTTTGGCCCCCTCTAATTCCATAAAGTTCTTCTCCTGGTCATAAAGTATCTCTTTTTCTTCTTTTGGCTTATTGGGGCGGATAAGGGTCTGCGTGAATCTTAAAGTATGGAGCCTGGCCTTATCCACATATGAATCTGCCTGCGCCAGAAGGTCAAAAAACCTGGAATAAAATCCCAGAAGGCGCGCATTAGCGCAAAGATGGTAAACTCTTTTATTGCCGTACTGCTCCTCCCCCTTATTCTCTAATCTTGCCACCCCCACCGGGATAACCCAGAGGTAATTCACCCTTAAGGAGATAGTATCAGCAATCCCTATCTTTCTATCTGTAAGGCGGTTATTCTTTATGATAGTAAAAGGCCGGTTGTCATATGCGCCTTTAGCTATAATGACAAAAAGAAATAACAGTGCAACAATCAAAAAATAGTGTTTTCTTTTCTTTATCATAGAGTTGTCCTTTCAGGGCTCATTAAAAAAGGGTGTAAATAAATGGCGCCACCGCCGAAGACTGTGTAAAGAATATAAGCATCCCGAGCAAAAGAAGCATAACCACTATAGGTGTCAGCCACCATTTCTTGCGCACCTTCAGGAAATCCCAGAATTCCCTTATAATCGCGAGCTTGCCCATTATCCCTCCTTATTAAAACTGCCTTTCGTAACTCTCTTGGTTAAATATCGTTTTATCCGCATCCTGCCAATATGAAACAGCCTTCCTGTCTATCCTTCTGTTTAATAGATCATTGCCGATAATCCGCATAATAATACCCACGGGCGCAAAAACCAGATAAAATATAAGGAAAAGGATTACCCTGGTATTAACCCAGCTCAATATAGAAGCAAACCCCATCCATATTGTATATACAGGCCTCAATAGCTTCGGATAAATAAATGCCGAAAGCAGGAACGCGGATGAAAGAGCTGCTATAGGCAGGCTGTAATGCTTATGTTTAATAAAAATAACAGCGCCTATTGCAAAGGATACTACTCCCATGGTGATCCCAAACTCCTTAAGGCTTTTTCTATCAGGCTTTATATTTTTCATACGCCGTCTAACCTAACTGCCATCTGCTAACTAATCTGCCCCAAACTCCTGCTTCCAATTTGTGTCTTTGGGAAGCGGCTTCTGCGCGCCCTTATCTATCAGGAACGTGCCCATTACCAGATAATCCATCTCCGTGCGCATAAAACACCTGAATGCATCATGAGGGGTGCACACGAGAGGCTCCCCCCTTACGTTAAATGAAGTATTGATCAAAACCGGGCACCCGGTATTCTTGTAAAATGCTTCTATCATATCATAATACAGCGGATTATCTTCCCTTTTAATTGTCTGTATCCTGGCGGAATAATCCACATGCGTAACCGCGGGGATCTGTGAGCGATTTATTTTTAGCTTATCAAAACCGCACAGGGCCTTCTCATTGTCTGCGAGGCTTATCCTTCTGCTTTCTTTAACCGGAGCAACCAGGAGCATATATGGGCTTTCACCGGAGAATTCAAACCATTCTCCTGCCTTTTCCTTAAGGACAGTAGGCGCGAAAGGCCTGAAAGACTCGCGGTATTTTATCTTAAGATTCATCCTGGACTGCATTTCAGGGTCCCTGGGGTCCCCGATTATGCTCCTTGCCCCTAATGCCCTTGGCCCAAACTCAAGGCGCCCCTGGAACCAGCCGACCACCTTCCCCGCGGCGATCAGATCTGCCGTTACCCCGGGGATATCCTTATATGCCAGCCTCCTGTAAGGCGCGTCCTGCTCCTTTAAAAACTCTTCCATATATTCGTCCGTGTAAGAAGGCCCTAAAAGTGAAGCCTTTTGCGAATCATTTTTACCGTCCCTTTCGCGCTTATTACCCAGATACTTATGCCAAACTAATAACGCAGCGCCCAATGCCGCTCCCGCGTCTCCGCTCGCCGGCTGTATCCATATATTTTTAAAGGGGCCCTCGCGTAAAATACGGCCATTACCCACGCAGTTCAAAGCCACTCCTCCGGCAAGGCAAAGGTTCTCTTTGCCGGTAACTTTATGGAGATACCTCGCCATACGCAGCATAATCTCTTCGGTTACTTTCTGTATAGAAGCTGCCAGGTCCATATCTTTGCTGGTTATCTTTGTTTCAGGGCTCCTTGCCTTCCCTCCGAATAACCTCTCAAATCTGCGGTTAATCATCTTAAGCCCATCGCAATAACCGAAATATTTCATATTCATTTTAAATGAGCCGTCCTCCTTCAAGTCTATCAGCTCCTTCAGGATCAACTTCGCGTATTTCGGCTCGCCATAAGGAGCCAGGCCCATCAGTTTATACTCTCCGGAATTGACCTTAAAACCGGTATAGTAGGTAAAGGTAGAATACAAAAGGCCCAGGGAATGCGGGAATCTCAAGGTCTTCAGTATATCTATGCCATTACCGCTCCCTATCCCGAAACTGGCAGTATCCCACTCACCTACACCGTCCATAGTAAGAAAGGCGGCGTCATTAAAAGGGGAGGGGTAAAACGCGCTGGCAGCGTGAGATTCATGGTGGCCGCAGAATAATATCTTACCCTTATAACCAGGCAGCTCCTTCCTTATCAATTCGGGAAGCCAGAGCTTCTGCTTCAGCCATAAAGGCATTGCTTGAATGAATTGGCGCACCCCTGAAGGCGCATAGGTAAGCTCGGTCTCCAGTATCCTTTCAAATTTAATGAACGGCTTATCGTAAAAGACCACATAATCAAGGCCCTGTTCCGCAACACCTCCTGCCTGAAGGCACCACTTTATGGCGTTTGCCGGAAAACCAAAATCATGCTTCTTGCGGGTAAAACGCTCCTCCTGAACAGCCCCTACGATATCCCCATCCCTTACCAGGCACGCGGCGCTGTCATGATAAAAAGCGGATATGCCTAAAATATTCATTGTTTAAAGTTCCGGCTCCACCGGTCCTGCTACTACTTCATATATATCAACAGGCCCGCTTTTCTGAACGCACATTATACCTTTATCCGGGCACTCTTCCGCGGGAAATGACCTGATAAACTTAAGGCCGCGGTTTTTTGGTATCTTATTCAACTCCTCTATTTCCACTAACAGTTCGCTCTTCAGGTAATCATCCCTGTGCACCAGAACATATTTCACTCCCATCCATTTCAAAGTTCCGGGCGTAGCGCTGTCAGACAGGTTCCTTATTGCCTGGGAAACCTTATTGGCATATGTACCCGGGATCGTGCCGTTAGTGATCTTCTTTTCATGCTTTGTCTGATAGAATTTATACATCTCATTCGGGGAATCCGCGTCTGACGGATACTCGGAAATAGCAAAATCTCCCGGCTGCCCCTTAAGCCAATAATATACCGAGGGGGCCTTTGAAACATCTATTACCTTATAGGGCGGCCAATTCCAGAATTCAAATAAAACTAACCCGCAAACCAGCGCTGTTATTGCGATCTTTGTTTTATTTGACCTGAACCTTTCCAAGATAAAATTAAGGCCAAATCCCGCTAAAACCGCTACTGCCAGCATCAAAACTACCCCGAAACGGCAATATGCCCTGAACATAGGCAGGATCTTATACATAAAAAATGAAGGCATATAAAGCTTAAAGCCGAACAGATTCCACCAGGGCGGTTGAGAGAAGAACCACGCAACGATTGCCAAGAATACAAAGAAACCGGTATAAAAGCGGGAAGGGCAATCCCCTTCAGAGGCAACCTCTCCCTTTCTCCTTCTCCTCCATCTCTTGAAAGCCACAAAAGCCAATATAAGCGGCATCCACCCCAAATATAACGTATGCTCGGTCAGGCTTACGCCGTATAAAGAGGAACCTATGAACTGTTCCGTGAACCCGCCAAAAAAAGGATGGACTACTGCCGGGAGGAAATAACTTAACGGACGCGCTGATTGAGCAAACAAGTCTTCAAAAGGCCGCTCAGTAATATTATAACTTAAAGGTACATTTGAGGTAAACCGGCCCTTCTCCTTGTAGACCTCCAGTAATGAAGGAAAAATTAAAATTAAGACTGCTAAACTTATAAAAATAAGCAGGAACAAAAAATTAAATTTTACTTTAAGGCTTGTTTCCTTGCTTGAAAAATACCAGGCAACGAATACCATTGTAACAATAATCATAAAATAAGAATAATAGAAGTTAATAGAAGTCAAAACGAATAGGGCGGCGAGGACCACAAAGAAACTCTTTTTGCCCGGCCTGTCTTTCAATATAAAAAGGGATAATAAGTATAACGGCATCCACTGAATCTGCGACAACGATAAATGCTGCCAGGCGCGGGAAAAATGGCAGGGAGAAAAAGAAAAGATAACCGCTGAGATTATCGCGGCTAAATTAGACTTCGCAATATAATAAACCAGAAGGTAAACAAACCAGCCGGAAAGGATAAAACTGAGAATAATCAAAAAATTGAATGTGAAAACTTCGTTTGTAAGGAAATTAACCGTATTTTTTATTGATTCCCAAAAGTAGCTGGAGCCCGCATAATTGCTAAGATCCATCCCGGAAGGATAAGCCTGAAGGTCACAACTGCTAAGGTCCAATTGATGAGAAACGCAATATTTAAATGTCCAAAGATTAGAAATTACTGCGAAGGGCTCATCAGTCGTGCCGTAACCTGGGATAACCGTATTTATGCGGAAAACAAGCGGGTAGGTAAAGATAACCGTAACCAGCGCAAACAATATGATAACCAGTAAATTCTTTTTTATTACCGGAAACATTATGTTAGGTATCCCCCCTTAATACGAGGTAAGACCTTCTCTCTCGTAATCTTCAGGTCATGTATAGTATCATTGTCGTTCCATGGTAATAAGCCTGTATCCTCTATGTTAAGCGCGTGCCCTTTTGAAACAAGATGCTCAAAAGCCTCCATCAGGTATATCTTGGGGTCGCCGTGGCGCATTATCCTGTCCATCTCGTTTATCAGGATGCTTGCGCCCCAACGGTTAAATTTTGCTATTCCGACATTCGCCATAAACTTCATCGGCAGGTATACATTTGTGTTTTGGAAACGGCAGGGATCCGTATTTTTTCGACAGGGCCATACGCCCGTCCTGAACACATATTTTTTCATCTTCCTCATCACAGGATTTCTTCTGTACTCCCAGGACAATATCATTCTGGTTCTTGATTATCTTCCTGAGTATCTCCGGTGAGAATATCACATCTCCATAGATAACTATAAAACCTTTGCGGATAAACTCCCTGGCCAGCCATATGGTAACCAGCATATTGGAATTCTCAAACCAGGGATTGTAAACAAACTCTATATCTGTTTTTTTTAGCTTATTACACACAAAATCACGAATAGCGCAATCCCCCTTCCCCGTACCGATAACTATATCTTCATCATCGATATTGCATGCCTTGAATGCCTTCAACTGCTCTTCAAGTATGGTCGTGCCTCCGATATCCACAAGGCAGGTATGCTGGTTAGCTGTCAAAGACCCCATAGCCGCAGACATACCAGCTGAAAGGAGTATTATTTTGTATTTATCTTCCAGCTCTTCAATTATGCGCCTCATTACATCTACGCTATGCTGGGAATAATTGCCTACAGCCGTCTCTTCGGAAAGCATCACAAAATCGGCACCGTCAGAAATCGCGTTGGCGATATCGACGACTTCGGATTTAGTCGGCTTGGAGTCATTCACCATAGACATAAGGAATTCCGTAGCCACTATGACCTTCTTGCCGAACTCGTTACATTTACGAATGATTCTTTTCTGTGCATGCGGTAACTTCTCTATCCCGATCGCGTCGGCTAAGTCACCCCTATCAATCATTATACAATCCGAAAAGATAATAATCCGTTCCAGGTCGCCTAACGCCTCCGCCGCCTCTATCTTAGATATGACTTTTATGGAAGTACCTGAAAAATGCTTCTTGAAATTTTCCACATCGCGATGAGACTTCACATAAGAAAGCGCGACAAAATCAGGCTTTATATGTTTCGCGAGGTTAATAAGCTCAGACGCGGAAAGGCTATTGGTCCTGGCCTTCTTACGGTTAATCGGCAAGTCCAATAAAAGCCCGATCTTCCATGTCTCTTTTATTTTCTTAGCAAGCTCCGCGATCTCCTCTTTTGGCCCAAAAGCACAATTGATCCTTCCTACATCTATACCCTGTAGTTTTTTGGTCCTTGGACTGATGGTGGAAATGATCCTAGTCATCTCTAACTCCTGTTTATATAAAACACTTATCCTTATTCTTGTGGATGAATCCTGCTATTTCTGGTCTCAAATACTCTTCTCCGATACGCTTGCCCCGCGTGATCATCATCCTGATCGAAGTCCCGCTAATTTCAATATTATGCGTGTCGTGATGAGGGCATATCTTATCGCTTACTACGCTTAAGCATTTTTTGCAATAATATGGCCCGTTCAAAAGCAAAGGTATAATGCCCAAATCAGGAAATCTATCAAAAATTCGGTGCGCGGCGTATTTATCGTAGAAACCTCCTACCCCTGCGTGGTCTCTACCTACGATAAAATGGGTGCACCCAAAGTTCTTCCTGATTATGGCGTGAAAAACTGCTTCTAACGGTCCGGCATAACGCATAGAAGTGGCAAGACCGGAAAAAATAACCCTGTCTTGGGGATAATAGTGAGAAATCAAAATTTGATAAGCCTTAATAATCATCTCAGGATTAAAATCACCTTTTTTCTTCCAGCCAATAATCGGATGTATCAATATGCCGTCAACGAGCGAAAGTCCGATCTTCTGCAAAAATTCATGCGCACGATGCGGGATATTGCGGGTCTGAAATCCTGCTATGGTCTTCCATTTTCTTTTATTGATTAATTCCCTGGTTAGCTTTGGTTCTAAATTAAAATTGTGATATGGATACTTATTCTTTCGTATAAGCCATATCTTGCCGCCTATGAATGTACGGCCTGCCTGATAAAACTTATGGACTCCGGGGTGCTTAAGGCTCGTTGTACCGAATATATGCTTTGCTGCCTTCTCTTTGTCCGGAGAGTATATATCCTCTACCCGGATCACCCCTACGGGAGAATTGCTTTCATTGCAAAGCAAGATTTCCATATCCTTGGAGACCTCATTGCTTCCCTGATTGGGCAGCGGTAATAAGACAGGGATAGTCCAGGGAAGGCCAGATGGGAGGCGTTTCCTTACAGTTACGCTTTTGAATTCTTCTGCGGTCATAAAACCCTCTAAAGGACTGTACACCCCTACCGCAATATTCTCCAAGTCCAATAAGGTATCATGGTCCAGGGTTATACGCGGCAAAACCTTTAATTTGATTATAGCCGAAGATTCGCTTTTTGTTAAAAAACGGTTGATTAGTTTGCCGCCGTGCGGTTTAATCATGGATATTATAGGTTTTGAGATAATTCCCCCCAAAGCCTCTCGGCTTCAGCGGGATATCTATCAACACAATTATTTCTTTCTTCCGGATCATTCTTCAGGTCGTATAATTCTTTCTGTTTAGTCGTCGTATTATATATGAGCTTCCAGTTTTTGGAACGTACGCACTTTACATTTGGGCTATACGGAGAAGGATGCGGGCCATCCAACCCCCCTGTTTCACAGAACGCGATCCTGTCTTCTGTATCCCTTCCCAAAATCATAGGCATAAGAGACTTACCGTCAAAAATCTTATAAGTGCTATCAGGCTGAATATCCAGAATATCCAGAATCGTAGGCATTATATCTACGCTCCTAACCTGAAGTTTTATCTCTTTATCCATCGGTAATATTTTTGGATAGATAAAGAAAGAAAACACTTTTATGGAATAGTCATAAGTATAAACTCCATAGGCCTTCTCTCCGGGTTTCTCTCCAACCCCGCAGCCATGATCCGACAAAACCACAAAGAGCGTATTCTCCCACAAGCTATTCTTATTTAAGAATCCTATTATCCCTTCCAGGTAATCGCATGCCTTCTGGACATAAGTTTCGTACTGCCTTAAGTTCTCATTGATTTTACCGAAATAATTCTCGTCAAAATCCTGGTACTTCCTGATCACGTTCCTTACGATCTCAGTATGAATATTGCTGTAATGCAGATAGAGAAAAAAATTATTATCCTTGCATTTATCAACCGTGTTTTCAATAACCTCCTTGTGGCGCTCAAGCAGGTTATCCTTATGCTCGTCATGGACCGCAAACTCGTCAAAACCATACTTAGGAATAGTAAGTTCCGCCATAACATCAGCGTGGGTATGATAACCGGTTTTTTTCAGGTACTGCGTTAAAGTATAACAATGGTCTTTATCAAACTTTACCGGCTTGAAATATGCGTCCACATTGGTCCCCCTGCCGTAAAGTCCGGAGAATACGGCGTGCAAAGAGGCGATCGTATATGGGGCATATGTTATCATCCCTGAAAATAAGACGCCTTTTTCCTTTAACTTGTTAAAAGTAGCAAAGCGCCCCAGCATATCGTTACGTACCATATCTACCGTTAATAAGATTACGTTTGGCTTATTCACTTTTCAAATACCCCAATTTTTTAAGAGTTAACTTCACCTGCTCTTCCTCCTCAAGAGTCAGCTCATTTTCTTTATTATCTTCCCCAAGCACTTCCTTTAAAACAAAAGTAATATAATCCGCAGCCGAATTGAACTCTGTATTCCTTATATGATTATTGATCTTTTCTATTATCAACTTAGGTAAAGCTACATTTATAATATCGTTTTCCATAAATCCCCCCCCTATTTTAATCTGCCGTTTGCTTTCAATTCTTTGATCCTTTGACGCAACCGTTCGGACTCGTTAAGCCCCGGAGCCACAAAAGAAGGACTGACTTCTTCTGATAAAATTTTCGCCAAAACTTTCCCGTCCATATCAGAAGGAACAGGGACACCCAGCAGGCTTAAGACGGTCGGAGCTATATCCAGTATATTAGAGCCATCAAACAACACCCCCTTCTTAATGTTTTTTCCTGAAATAATCAATGTGGCATTGCGGGTGTGGTCTGAAGTTATCGGCTCAAAAAGGCTTTTTTTATTGAAGATACCTTCTAATTCAATAGATTCATGCGGGGCATACCCTTCTCTCAGCTTCACGATGATATCCGGAGCGCTCTTTACAAAATCCCCGGTGAACAAGTCCTCTCTTTTATAAATACCATAAGCAATACCTTCATTTGTATCCGGGTCCTTGATGCTCTTTATTTTATCTATTATTTCATCCCTTATTTTTTCATATTCCTCCGGAGGGACAATTCCTTCAGGCTGTCTCCCTTTAAGGTTTATGACTATGCAATCTCCCAGCCCGCCCCAAAAATAAGCTTTTGTCTTGGACCAATTATACCCTTTACCTTTACCTATTATAATGTTTAACCGCTTAAAGAAGGATTCAGGAAGAAAACGTTTGAAATACTCCGGAGAAATCTTTAACTTTACCATAAGCTCGATTATCGCCTGGAAACAGAAAGCAGTAAACAAATACTTAGTCTTTCTGGCTGATTTATTTTCCCCCTCCAATAACCCCATCTCAAGCAACAGATTATTTACATAAAATACTTTCTTAAAAGGCTTCATCCCATGGTCAGAAACAATAAAAATGGTGGTGTCTTCATCGCACATTTCGATTATTTCGCCTATTTTATTATCCAGAAAGCGGAAATATTCCTCAACTGCTCCTTTATATTGAGAATCCGTATCCATATCTTTCAAAAAAAGATGCAGCATGCGGTCCGTCTCAGTAAAAACAAACATATTTACATCGCAGGGATAGGTTGAGAGAAGGAATTTAGCTGTTTCCGTCCTTTTGCTGGTTATCTCGTAGATCTTTTTCAGGAGCATTTCTTTGCTGTTCTTGGAAGACATAGTTATGCTTAAATCCAGCTCAAAATCCTTGATATTCTTAAGCAGCTCATCTTTTAAGCCCTTGGGATAAGTGAAATTGCTGTTGATGCTGGGAGTAAGCATGCCACAGATCATATATCCGTCTATTTTTTCTGGAGGGTATAAAGAAGGCAGATTCGAAATCCCCACCTTCTTCCCGTAAGCGTTCAGGATGTGCCATATAGCCTGAGATTTTCTCTCCAGGGAGTTAGCAATTTTTAGCTCATGGGTATCTTTATCCATTACAAAGAAACCAAATATACCATGCTTACCGGCATTTTTGCCGGTTATAAAAGTAGTCCAGGTTATAGAGGAATGTAACGGTAGGCACGAAAGCATATTTCCGCGGGCGCCGTTTCTGGACAATTTACCCAGATTAGGCATAATATTCCGCTTTATCAATTCTTCGGCCAGACTAAAATCCACTCCATCCAATCCTATTATTACTATCTTGTTCTTCATAATCACCTAACGTAAAACAATATATTAATTTAGTGATACTGACAGGTTAAATGCCTTGTCGTATATATTCTGCCAGTCAAAATCAGAAGCAAACGCGATAGCCCTTTCCCTGCGCTCCTTGTAAAAATTATCATCATTAAGAAGCTTGATAACAGAAACCACCAATTCTTCTTTTTTATAGCCTATCGCTATCCCCGCTTTCGCCCTATCGATATCATCCGCGATCTTCGGCACCCTGGTGATTATCACTGGAAGCCCGCTTGCCAGATAAGTCTTTGGCTTTGTGGGTTCCGTATACCTGGTATTTGAATCAGGAGTATCGACATAAAGGGCAACACCCACAGCGCTTTTGCATAATATCTCTTCAGCCTCTGCGTCGGGTAACAATCCGGCAAATTTGATATGATCAGCTAATTGGCGCTTCCTAACCATCTCTTTTAGATTTTCTTCATAATTACCGGAGCCTATAATGGTAAATGATGCCTGCGGAGCCTCTTTTAATATGTCGCTAAAAGAATCAATAAGCAATTGAATACCCTGCAACTCTTCTAACACCCCTAAATAAACGATGCCTTTACGCTCTATCCCTTCAAAAGGCAGGCGTTTTATATTTTTGAAATCTTTCCCGATGGGCACAACAAGTTGGGGGTTCTCTTTACTATTCTTCACTCCCTTACGTTCTCGTTCAATTAACATCTGTTCCGAAAGACACCAGGTAACATCAGAGCTGCTAACAGCCGCCTTATCGAGAAAATGAAATATCCTGTTTAATAGAGGGTTCGAAAAACGCTCTATTCCATAATCAAGATTGTAATATACTACTTTTTTCACCAGCCTTAATCTACGTAAGCCTACTCCTGCCAAAGCATTTAATGCTTCAACGCCGATAAAAATATCATACCTATCACGCAAGAACAACTTTGCCGCATAGACCGATACAATATCCCTGATCTTTGTGATAAAATAAATAAATGAAATAGTCTTCTTTCTGCCGAAAGGCCAGTTCGGCACAAGGAGCCTGCGAACCTTTTGAAAACTCCCATTAACATAAGTTTCTATTATGACCGACAAGGTGTCGGATATGGGCATTGGCTGCCAGATACAAGACAACTTCTTCACCCTGCCCTGCAAATAATCCCTTAGGGCTAAACCCGGACCCCCTATTGTAGTATATTTACCTTTTATAATATGCGTATAGCTGGCAATTATTATTTTTTTATCTGATAATATCATATCTTGCATATAGTCGGATCTAATCCGGTGATTTTTCTTAGCGCTTTTAAATTACTGCCATATAGCTTTATATTCAAGTTCCTGAACATGCTCTTGATAAGCACGCCAAGGAACCAGAACGCGTCCATAGATTGCCCCAGCTTAAAACGCACCAGAGATTTAACCAGCACATTTACTAATATTGGAGGGCTGAATTTCTCCCCCATAAACATCCTTTTCTCTATTATTCTATCCATCCATTTCTTAGGCAATAAAGGTAACAAATGAAATAAAAATGCAAAATTAGCAAAAACCCTTTCTTTTGCGAAAGAATATTCTCCCCCTATTCCGATAACCATGGCAGTAGAAACCTGCCCCTTATTAATCCTTGCGATAGTGGCATCATCAAGGATCCCGGCCTCTTTAGCAATAGTAATTATCCTGGTTTGGGGATAATAAATAAGCCAGAATATATTGATGATGGGCGGCCTTACTTCGTTATAGAAACGCAAAGCCTGAATCTGCTCTTCTTCTGTTTCGTGCGGAATATTTAAAATATGGTCAAACCAAAAGCTCAATCCCACATCCTTGCATGCCTTAGCGGCCCTTCTTATCTGATCATTAGTTCCCGGCCTATTCAGGATATCCTTACGTATCCTTTCCGAAACGCTCTGTATACCTATTCCCAACCTATAACATCCGGCATCTTTAAGCAGGGATGTTCTTTCATAATCAATAGTGCTGGGGTAGCCGGTACAGTGAAAGGGGACATTTACTTTTTCCTTATATAGCCTGCAGAATTCTTTTAACCAATTCGTATTATATGTAAAAGTATCGTCGAGAAAATTTATTGACTTAAGACCTGAACGTGCCTGGGTTTTAGCAAGAATCAACTCATTTATTACGTGCTCCGGAGAGCGCCTTCTTACGTATCTTTCCCCCTTTGAAGACAACCTGTTGATTACTTCACTCGCGCAATAAGTGCAAGAAAACGGACACCCCCTGCCGGAAGCAATGCTGTAATGTTCTCCGTTATTATAGAGTTTTTCGCGGAATAACAGCTTATCCGAAAAAGGCAGACTGTCCAGGTTCGCTATGAGCGGCCTGACTTCATTCTTAATAATCTTACCGTCTTTTTTAAACCAGAGGTTTTTTATCCCGTAATCAATAACCGAATGTTGCATACTATCGGCTAAATCAGTTATAGCCCCTTCGCCTTCGCCTATACAAATCATATCTACGCAATCATTGCTGATAACTTCATCCGGGACCATCGTAACATGCACGCCGCCAAAGATAACTGGTACATTGATCTTCTTTTTTACGCGCCTGGCCATATCCAGGGCCCATTGGTACTGGTCAGTAAGCACCGAGAAAGCGACCAGGTCCGGATTTAAGCAGGCTATCTCTTCAATCAGCCTCTCCCTGATATCAAAAATACGAAAAAGGAATTTGTTCTGTATCTCCATAGAGTCAAAAAGCCTCTGATCATAGACAAGAAAGCATTCATGCCCAATTTTTTTCAACAAACTGGAAAATGTCCCTATGGCTAAGCTTTCAAATTCAGATTGAACAAATACTATACGCATAGATATATCCTTTACCTTTTGTATATTTCCGGAAAATACCTTATCAAACCCGCCAATGTCCCCGGTATCCCTGTAAGCTGGCGGAAGTTTCTCCCCCTGATAAAACAATAAACAAAATATGAGTTTATGAACAACAGGTATGACAGAAAACGGAATGCCTTATCTAATGTATCAGGTTTTATGTTTTTAAGATAGAACAAGATAAAATTGTTCGCCCTGCCAAAAGTCCCGCTCCTTGCCTTGAAATTGCCTCCCTTATCAACTAAATGCCTGATACCCGCCCTGGGATTAAAATACATCTTGAATCCCAGGCGTTTTACCCTGTATACCGCGTCTGCCTCAAAATATTCGCTTAATCCGCCATACCGTTGGTCAAAACCGCCTATCCTCCTGATTAACTCCAGCTTTACCGACCAATTGCAGGATTCCAGGTAATCAACGGCTATCGTATCCTTTAATTCGCGTGAAAGTTCATAATTAGAGCCTAAAGAAAATGCCCCGCACCTGTAAAACCTGGATACGGCAAAAGGCTCCCCCTCCATAAAATAGTCGTGGTAAACAGCCTTGAATATCTTCCAAAAGATATTTCTAGGTTCGCTTATCTTCTTATTAAAAAGGGTGAGGTCCCGATTATCCAGCTTCTCTGCGGGTATAATGGTAGGGCCGGTAGCGCCACCCGCGTCCGGAAAACGCGAAAAAACAGCCGTAATCTCCTTTAACCAATCAGGGGGTATTTCAACATCATCATCGGTGCGCGTAAATATATCTCCGGTACAATACTCAAGCGCCTCATTCATTGCTGCGACTATGCCGGGCTTCTTCTGGAGATAAAATCTTACGTCAAAATATTTCTTATATGAATTACAAAGTTCTTCTGTAGCATCTTTTGAGCCGCCGTCCAGGATAACAACTTCAAAATCACCGTAAGACTGCTTTTTAAGGTCTTCGAATACGTTTAAAAGCCTCTCTCTTCTATTCAGCGTAGGTATTACTATTGAAATTTTCATTAATTTTTAGGCGTAGCCACAATGCTTATATTCCAATCCCTGCCGCAATTCTTTTGCTGTAATTTCAAGAATGGAAAACAGGCCAGGACATCAAAACCTGCCTGATCAAGCAATCTTTTCATATCTTCAATATCATAAAACTTCATCTTGTGCAATTCATTGATACTATGCAGCTTATCCCTGTTTTTAAAATAACTGCACGTGTATTTTATTTTAGCTACGGAATTAGCGCGGTCTAAAGTAGTTTTAGATATCCTGACTACTTTTTTATCCCCATCGACAAAAATCCTTTTTCTTATCGGTGAGTAATGTTTTAAAACATACTCCCTATTCCAGAAATCAAAGGTAAATACCCCATCCTTCTTCAGGCAACCCCTTATATTCTTCAGGGTATCTTTAAAATCCTTAGGATCAATAACATAATCAATGCTTGAGAACATGGCGATAACCGCGTCGAATTTTCTCTTATGCTTAAAACGCTGCATCGGCCGCGCCGGCATAAACCTTATCTTCAGGCCTTTCAGCTTCGCCTTCTCTTCGGCCAAACGCAGCATATCCGCGGAGATATCCTGCGCGAATACATTAAAACCTTTTTTTGCCAAAACCATCACGTGATTACCCGTACCGCAGGCGACATCCAAGATATCACGCACCTGCCTTTTAGCATATTTCTTAAAGAGCTTCTTCAGGAAATTACACTCTCCGGAATAATCCTTTTTCTTGTAAATGATATCGTAGATCCTGGCGTATTCTTTGAATATCTCAGG
>JBAZEH010000012.1:0-38270 GCA_041653955.1 Candidatus Omnitrophota bacterium
GTAAACATCTTGCCTACCCCCGGCTTATTTCACCAATACGAACCCCTCCGGGCTTACCATAATGCCTATCCATCGCCTCCTGAAATTACCCGCCAAACATGATATCCAGAGATTTATAGAGAAGTTAAAGGAGTATTTTGACGTTGAGGATGTAAAGGATAAGACCCGCTTCTTCTTTCTTATGGAGAAGGGGGGGTTGACCGAACACCTGCTGGGTATGTATTGCGGCAGGAAGTACAGGTTCCTCCGTTTAAAGAATGTCAAGATACTGGATAAGATGATAAGCGATAAGCCTGCCGAATACAGGTCGCTTGATATATCCATCCTGAACCACATAGTGTTAAAGAAGATACTGGGCATAGACCTGGAAGATAAGCAGACCCTGGCTTTCAGCCCAGACGCCGGCGAGCTTATAGAGAAGGCGGATGCCAGTGAATCGCATATAGCCTTCTTTATTAACCCGGTGCGGGTAGAGCAGATAATATCAGTCGCGCAGGCAGGCGAGAATATGCCTTCCAAATCAACCTATTTTTACCCCAAGGTCCTTTCGGGGCTGGTGATAAACAAATATGAGGAGGGATAAATACTGTGCCCCTGTTCGGTAAGCCTAAATACACTATAGTACGCCTGAAGAAGAAGGATATTCCCGAAGGGCTCTGGACTAAATGCCAGGAATGTTCCGAAGCGCTCTATAATAAGACCCTTGAAGAGAACCTTAAGGTGTGCCCGAAATGCGGTTACCATTTTGTCCTGGGGGCATACGAAAGGATAACTACGTTTTTGGATAAAGATACTTTTAGCGAATACGACAAGGATATGTTATCTAAAGACCCGCTTGAGTTTAGGGGCCCTAAAACATATATGGAGAAGATATCGCAGGATAAACTGGTTACCGGGTTGAATGAGGCGGTGATAACCGGAGAAGGGCTCCTGGAAGGCAGGAAATTGATCCTGGCGGTTACGGACTCGCGTTTTATTATGGGTTCAATGGGTTCTGTAGTGGGAGAAAAGATAACTCGGGCCATAGAAACAGCTACAAAAGAAAGGCTGCCCATGATCATTATCTCCGGTTCCGGAGGCGGTGCTAGGATGTATGAGGGGATGTACAGCCTTATGCAGATGGCCAAAACCTCGGCCGCTCTTTATTACCACCATAAAGCAAAGCTTCCTTATATATCCATATTGACCAACCCCACTATGGCCGGAGTCATGGCATCTTTCGCGGGGCTGGGGGATGTAATAATAGCGGAGCCTAAGGCGCTTATAGGATTTACCGGCCCGCGGGTTATTGAACAAACGATAAGGCAGAAGCTGCCTCATGGATTCCAGCGTTCGGAGTTTCTGCTTGAGCATGGCCTTATAGATATGGTAGTGCACAGGAAAGATATGAGAGGCACCGTAAGAGGAATAGTGGATTATCTGAGTTGATTTTTTATATACAGTTGATATAATTGTAGCGGAGTTTTCTAAGGCGAACCGGGCAAGAAAATGGCGCAGGTAACCCTAAAGAATGTCAGCAAGGTTTTCTCTAACGGCACAGAAGCGGTAAATAATGTGTCGCTTGCCGTAGAGAATAAGGAATTTATGATTCTGGTTGGGCCTTCCGGTTGCGGTAAATCCACCACCTTAAGGATGATAGCGGGATTAGAAGAGGCAAGCCGCGGCAAGATATATATAGGAGAGAAGCTTGTCAACGATATACCCGCGAAGGACCGCGATATCGCAATGGTATTCCAGAATTACGCCATATACCCGCATTTTACGGTATTTGAGAATATGGCCTTTGGCCTTAAGCTAAGAGGGTACCCTAAAGTTGAGATAGCGCGCAGGGTGAATGAGGCGGCTGAAATACTGAGCATAAAACACCTGCTTGGGCGCAAGCCCCGTGAACTTTCAGGGGGCGAGAGGCAGCGCGTAGCGGTGGGCAGGGCAATAGTCAGGAAACCGCTGGTTTTCCTTTTTGACGAGCCCTTAAGCAACCTGGACGCGAAATTAAGGGTCCAGATGCGCACAGAGATACATAAGCTCCATATAAGGCTCCAATCTACTATAATATATGTTACCCACGACCAGACCGAAGCTATGACTATGGGTGACAGGATAGCCGTAATGAGAGGAGGGGCCTTGCAGCAGTTAGATGACCCTATGGAGGTTTACGACCATCCGAAGAATAAATTTGTCGCCGGATTTATCGGTTCGCCTCCGATGAACTTCATGTCGGGGAAGATAATCAAGAAGGAAGGAAGGCTCTACTTTGATGAAGGGAGGGCCACGGTAAAAGTGGTTGAAGGCATGTATGAAAAGATCATGCCTTATGCCGGAAAAGAGATCATCTTCGGCATACGCTCCGAGGATATTTACGATAAGCTGTTTGTTTCGGAGGCGCCCCCGGAGAATATCGTCAGGGCTAACTGTGAAGTAGTAGAGCCTATGGGTTCGGAAGTTTACCTTTATCTCAATACCGGCAAACATACCTTCATAGCGCGTACGGGAGCGCATGACAGGCCGCGCGTAAACCAGAATATGGACGTAGTCTTCGATATGAGCAAAGTGCATTTTTTCGACAAGGGCACCGAAGAGACGGTCATATAGGATTATCCGCGCTTCATATTAAAGGTTTCTGATAAAATGCACGGGATAAATACCGGATCCCAGGTTAAACCAGGCATATTGTTTTCCGCTTTTTTATCCTACCCGGCAAACCATACAAATATAACCATCTTACATTTATCCTGCGCTTTCTTAATCGTCAACATCATAGCCCTCTATTGCATATTCGCTATCTACCGTAAGAAAAAATATTATATTGATATTGACAGGCAGCGCCTTGAAGAACGGATGAATATCCTGAATACCGAGAACGCCGATGAGGAAAGGAATAGGGTGGCCCTCGAAGAAAAGATAAGGCGCTACAGCAGGCTCAGGGAGATAGTGGAAGAGATAGACCAGAAGCTTGACCTTGAATATATAGGCGATAGCATGACTTCCATAGCCTTCTCCATGATTGCAGGCAACAAGGGGACATGCACCCTTTACCTGATAGACCCCCATACGCAGCGCCTGGCTCTTTTTAAGACCAAGAAAGAGGACAGGGGCCTGATCATAAAGACTAAAGAGGGGGATATCTTTGATCTATGGGTATTGAGGCACGCGAATCCTTTATTGGTAGAAGATATAAAGAAGGATTTCCGTTTTGACCTTGAGAAGATAAGCAGTAAAGATATGAGGCCGATCTCTTCGTTGATAAGCTCGCCGCTTATAAGCGAGCATAAGTTCATTGGTATATTGAGGATAGATAACCCGGAACCCGGTTTTTATTCCCAGGATGACCTCAGGTTCCTGGCGGCTGTCTGCGACTTGGGGGCCGTAGCCCTGGAGAACGGCGAACTTTTTCAGCGCACCAAGGACCTGGCTATACACGATGAGCTGACCGGCCTTTATACCAAGGGCTATTTCCAGGAGCAGCTTAAGGAGAGGTGCGGCAGGGGGCTGCGCAATAACACGGAGTTCTCCCTTCTTATGCTGGATATAGATTATTTCAAGATTTACAATGATAAGTTCGGTCACACCAGCGGGGATATCGTATTAAGAAACTTAAGCCGCACCATAACGGATTTCTTTAAAAAGAGCGACGCGCTGATAAGCCGTTTCGGAGGGGAAGAGTTTTGCGTAATAGCGCCTTCCCGCGGCAAGGATAGCGCCCATAAGATAGCGGATGAGCTTAGGAAGCAGATAGAGAAAACTAAGATACTCCTGCGTAAGGAAGAGACCCACATAAGGGTCTCTATCGGCGTAGCTTCTTTTCCCGAGGATACGGTGAGCGCTGAAGAGCTTATCCTGAAATCGGATAAAGCTATGTATGAAGCAAAGCAGAAAGGGAGAAACCGGGTATGCTCTGCCTGATAGCGCTGGTTTTATCAACAGTTTACATATGCCTCTTTTTTAATAAGAGATTAGAGAGAAGTATTTCCAGGGCATCTGTTTCCGGCCACGGCAGGGGGGAATATGAAACCTTACTTGATAATAACAGGAGGCTCAAGGAAGATAACCGTATCCTGCAGGTTAAGCTTGAAGGCATAATAGCCCTTTACGATATAACCAAACAGATATGCAGGAGCCTGGATATAGACGATGTTTTCCGTAATTTCAGGAATGAATTAACTAAATATATAATGGTGCAGGATTGTAAATTTATTAAGGGAGGGCAGGATATTTCTTCTTACAGCGGTGAGGATTATACGGTAATTCCGCTTTCTATAAACGGAGAGATGATAGGCCGCCTGGTAGCGGAGGGATTAAGGAAAGAAGACCGGGAAAGGTTTCATATCCTCTCGCAGCAGTTCCTCCTTGGCATTAAAAGGGCCGTATTGTATAAGGAGGTCCAGGAGTCGGCCATAATAGACAGCCTGACGAATGTGTTTAACCGCAGGCATTACCTTGAGAGGTTCGCCGAGGAGATAGACCGTTCCAGAAAATTCAACCATAAGTTTTGCTGTGTTATGATAGATATAGATTATTTCAAGGATTTTAATGACCGTTACGGGCATATCGTGGGGGATGCAATATTAAGGGAGCTTTCAAAGGTCATCCAGGAGAATATAAGGCAGATAGATATGATCTCCAGATACGGCGGGGAGGAGTTTTCCATAATCCTTAGTGAAACAGATAAGGCCGCGTCTGTTTTTGCCGCGGAACGTATACGCCTTGCAGTGCAGAACAAGCATATGCGGGTTTATGATGAAGAGCTCAAGATCACTGTGAGTATCGGTATCTCCGCGTATCCGGATGACGGTAAAGATATGAACAGGCTCATTGACGCCGCGGATTCGGCGTTATACCGGGCGAAGCAGGAGGGCAGGAACAGGGTTTGCGCTTATGGGATAAGGTAAATAAGCGGGGACAGCGAATACTTTCTGTTTCTTCTTTAAATAGGAAAAGTAGTCGCTGTCCCCATTTATTTTTATTGCAATTATGGCGGGTTTAGGATAGAATAAGCGCTTATGGCGGATAAATTCATCATAGGCATAGATCTTGGCGGAACTAACCTTAAGGTCGCGCTGCTGGATAAAGGTTACCGCATCAAAGATAAAGATATATTAAATACGCGAAGGTTCAGCGCCAGAAATGCCCTCATATCCGCGATCGCGGATTCCGTAGTTAACCTCATAAAAGCTAATAATTTAGGCAAAACGGATATACTGGGTATAGGTATAGGCCTTCCCGGCCCCGTAGACCGGGAAAAAGGCGTAGTCCATTTTTTTCCTAATATCCCGGGATGGAGAGAGGTGGGCTTAAAGGGGATACTTGAGAGAAGATTGAAGATCCCTGTAGCCGTGGATAACGACGCGAAATTAATGTGTATCGCCGAACACGCTTTAGGCGCGGCAAAGGGTTTTAATAACGCGGTATGCGTTACCCTTGGTACCGGCGTAGGGGGAGGTATTATTATAAACGGGGCACTTTACCGCGGCTCATCTAACGCTTCCGGAGAGATAGGCCATATCCCTATTAATGAAAAAGGCCCCCGCTGCAATTGCGGCGGATATGCCTGCCTTGAAGATTATATCGGGAATAATGTTATCCTTAAAAAAGCGAAGAAGGCCTTTGGCAGGGATATCCAGCTTGAAGAGTTAAGTTCTTTAGCTAAAAGGGGGAACCTTAAAGCCCGCGCTATATGGTTAGAAGTCGCGGCAAGCCTTTCAGTAGCCCTGGTAGTGGTAGTGAACCTGCTTAATCCTGATTGCATAGTAATAGGCGGAGGGGTGGCAGGGGCCGGAAAAATATTATTTGATAGCGTAAGAAAAAAGATCCTCTCGCGCGCCATGAGCGTGCAGGCGAGGCATGTAAAGGTATATAAGGCAAAATTGGGTAATCGCGCGGGGTTGATCGGAGCGGCTATACTCGCGGGGCAAAGGATACGGCGATGAGGATCAGCCAACTGAAGAGTTCATTAGTTTTACTGGCCGTCAACTTTTTTCTTATGTCCGCCCTGATCTACGCGCAGGGGCAGAACAGGGAAGAGCCCATTATCATAAACGGAGATACGGTTGAATACCTTACGGAAGGCAGGGAGGTCACAGCTTCCGGGGATGTCTCGGTCATATATAAGGGCACGAAATTAAGTTGCCGTAAATTGACCATCAATACCCAGACTAAAGACGCCGAAGCCGAAGGTAATGTAAGGCTTGAGGACGGCGAGGGCGTGGTAGAAGGCGAAAAGATGAAATATAATTTTCAGACAAAGGTCGGGAGTATTATGGGCGCGGAATTCAGGTCAAACCCTTATTTCGGCAGGTCGGATAAAGTAGACAAGGTAAGCGAGAATGAATTTATCGCCAGGCACGGTTATATAACTACCTGTACCCACGATAAGCCGCATTACCGCATAAAATCGGCCAAGATAAATATTTTCCCGGACGATAAGGTCCAAACCAAGGATGATGTATTTTACATAGGGCGGGTACCGGTAATGTACGCCCCGCAATATAACCATAGCCTTAAAGACCCTTTGATGCATGTGCAGCTGATGCCGGGCAAAAGCAAGGATTGGGGGCTGTTTATGCTTAGCGCCTGGAGATACGATATTACCGAAGACCTGAAAGGAAGGATATTTCTAGATTATCGTTCAAAGAAAGGGGTGGCCGAGGGGTTCGGCACCAATTATGCTACCTCTGAATTCGGCAGGGGGGATTTTAAATATTATTATACGCAGGAACGCGACCACTCCCTTGATGCTACTAATGACGCCCCCAGGGAATTCCAGAGGTATTTCATACGCTGGCGCCACAAGGCCGATATAGACGAGCGGACGAATTTTGTCGGAGAATACTATAAGATATCGGATTCCAAGATGGCGATATACGGACGGGACAATAATTTCCTTAAGGATTATTTTTTCCGCGAATACGAAAAAGCTTCGCAGCCGCCCTCTTACCTATTGTTCCACCATAGCTTTGATTATTCAAGCCTGGATTTTATCATTGATAAACGCACCAACCGCTGGTATGACCCGGGATCTTTGGAGAAGCTACCCGAGATAAAATACACTATGGCCCCGAACCAGATCTCCGATACCTCGCTTTATTTTGAGAATAATTCTTCCCTCGGCAGTTATATCAGAAGGAATACTAGCACGATGACCCCGGCGCTTAATGATACCAGCCCTTCCACTACCGATGAGCACGTTAACAGGTTTGACATGAGCAACAAATTATCGCTGCCCATGAAAGTCGCTTTTGTCAGTTTCACCCCTTTCCTGATGGACCGGGAGACCTTTTACAGCAGGAGGGCTTATGGTTCCACCCAGGCGCCGCGCACTATATTTTACGCCGGCGCCGATATGAGCACAAAATTTTACCGCATCTTTAATATCGCCACAAACGCCATGGGGCTGGATATAAACGGGTTAAGGCATATTATTACTCCTACTGTGGGGTATACGTTTAATCATGAGCCTACGGTATCAAGCAGTGAATTGAGGCAGATAGACGAAGTTGATAATATAACCCGCAATAATTCAGCTTCCATAGGTTTATCCAATAAGCTGCAGACAAAAAGAGAGAACAAGAGCGTAGACCTGGTTGACCTGCTTGTGACCAGCAATTATAATTTTAAGCCCAAGACCGGAGCGAAAAAAGGCAGCAGCCTTTCGGATTTCTTTTTCCAGTTAAAGGTCATCCCTTACTCCTGGATGAGTATCAATGCAGATGCCACCTATGTGCATTCCGGCCCACGCGATGACCCTAAGTATAACCATTTCAGCAACGCTAACTACGACGTAAGTATAGGTTTGGGCAAAGAGCGTTCTTTTTCCGTAGGGCAGCGTTACCAGTTAAAGGGGGGTAACGAGATAACCTATAATCTTAACTGGCGCTTTACCCCCAAATGGAAGCTTTCTGTATACCAGAGGTATAACAGGGGGCATGACCCTAAACTGGCGAGAGGCTTAAGGGAACAGGAGTATACTATAACCCGCGACCTGCACTGCTGGGCGTGGGATATCAGCTATAATGTAAAGAGGGGCCACGGCGAGACGATCTGGTTCATGTTCAGGCTTAAGGCATTCCCCGAGGTAGAATTCCAGTTTGACCAGAGTTACCATGAACCTAAGCCGGGTTCGCAGTCTAACCAGTAATAAGAAAGAGTAAACCTAAGGAGCGATATGGATATTTCAATAATCGGTACCGGTTACGTAGGCCTGGTTACCGGAGCCTGTTTCGCGGAACTCGGCAATACCGTCATCTGCGCCGATAATGACCATAAGAAAATAGCGGGATTAAAAAAAGGCGTTATCCCTATATATGAGCCGGGGCTGGAAGAGCTGGTAAGGCTTAATGTGAAGAAGAAGAAATTATTTTTCACTACGGATATAAGGGGGGCGGTTACTGGTTCTGAGGTAATATTCATAGCGGTGGGGACCCCTCCTTTGGAGAATGGCGAGGCGGACCTTACCGGCGTTGAGAATGTGGCCCGCAATATAGCCCTTAATATGAAACGTTACCGCCTCATCGTGGAGAAATCTACTGTTCCGGTTGAGACTGGCAAGTGGCTTAAGCACACCATATCCACTTATATCAAGCGCAGCGTTAAATTTGATGTCGCCTCAAACCCCGAATTTTTAAGGGAAGGTCAGGCTATAAATGACTTTATGCATCCGGACAGGGTAGTTATAGGAGTAGAATCAAAAAGGGCCAGGGATATATTGTCCGGGTTATACAAGCCGTTAAACGCCCCCCTGGTGATAACCGACATAAAATCCGCGGAGCTTATTAAGCACGCCTCCAATTCCTTTCTGGCTACAAAGATCTCTTTTATAAATGCTGTTTCCCGCATATGCGAGAGGGTCGGGGCCGACGTGGTGGAAGTAGCGCAGGGTATGGGCATGGACAAAAGGATAGGCCCGGCTTTCTTGAAGGCGGGGATAGGGTATGGCGGTTCATGTTTCCCAAAAGATGTGGACGCTTTTATCAGCATAACGGAGAAGCTCGGGTGTGAGTTTGGCCTGCTTAAGGATGTCAGGGATATCAATGAACGGCAGAAACAGTTGTTCCTTAATAAGATCAAGGACCTTTTATGGATAATAAAAGATAAGACCATAGGTATCCTCGGCCTTTCTTTCAAGCCTAATACCGACGATATACGCAACGCCCCATCCATAGATATAATAAAGGCGCTGCAATCGGAGGGCGCCAGAATAAGGGTGTATGACCCTTCAGCGATGAAGAAGGCGCGCGAGCTGTTAAGTAAGGTCTCATTTTGCAAAGACCCCTATGAGGCATGCAGGGGCAGCGACTGCCTTCTTATAGTTACTGAATGGGATGAGTTCAAAGAGCTTGATTTCTTGAAGGTGAAAAAGATGTTGAAGAGGCCCTTTATCATAGACGGGCGCAATATTTATGAACCTGAAAGGTTGTCCAGGATGGGGTTTACTTACGCGGGGATCGGCAGGAGGTTCGCTGTTAAATAGAGGCAGGTTAGAAGGAAAAATATGAGTAAATTTACCATAGAGTTTAATAAAAAGATACGCAGGAAGGAGCTTAGGATAGCAGTTGTAGGCCTGGGGTATGTGGGGCTGCCGTTAGCGGTTGAGTTCGCCCGCAGGGGTTTTCAGGTCTTTGGCATAGAGATAGATAAGGGCCGGTTAAGCCATATAAGAAAAAAAGAGTCTTATATCAGCGATGTGCCCACAAAGGACCTGAAGGCGGTGTTGAATTCCGACCGATTCAGCGCCGGAGGAGATTTCGGGGTATTGAAGGATGCAGATATAGTTATTATCTGCGTGCCTACTCCCCTTAAAAGGAAATACCACCCTGATATTTCATATATAAAGCAGGCGGTTAATTCAATAGGGGATAACCTGAAGAAGGGCGCCTTGATAGTCCTTGAGAGCACTACTTATCCGGGGACGACGGATGAGGTGATACGCCCCATACTGGAAGATAAGGGCCTTGAGTGCGGCCGGGATTTTTACCTTGCCTTCTCACCCGAACGCATTGACCCCGGTAATGCCAAATACCCGGTGCACAAGATACCCAAGATCGTTGGAGGAGTGACCCCCGAGGCGACAGAATTGACTAAGGCCGTATACAGCAGGGTAATAAAGAAGGTAGTCCCCGTTTCATCCGCCAAGGTAGCGGAAGTGGCTAAGCTGCTTGAGAATACTTTCCGCCTGATCAATATAGGGCTCATAGACGAACTGGCAATGATGGCAAAACAGATGAAGATAGATATATGGGAGGTTATTGAAGCCGCAAAAACCAAACCCTTTGGTTTTATGCCTTTTTATCCCGGCCCCGGGGTAGGGGGGCACTGCATACCCAAGGACCCTCTTTATCTTTACTGGAAGGCCAGGCACCACGGTTTTAAATCCAAGTTTATAAAACTGGCGTCGGATATAATCACTTATATGCCCGAATACGTTACCGAAAGGGTCATTGAGCTTCTGAAGAAAAACGGCAGGCCGGCGGATAAGGCGAAGGTGCTGGTCATAGGCGTTACTTATAAAAAGGATATAAAGGATTTAAGGAAATCCCCCTCGCTTGATATTATAGATTTTTTCCGTAAGAAAGGGGTGGCTGTATCTTATTATGACCCGATAATACCCTATCTTAAATTTAACCACACGAATATGAAATCTATAAAACCCGGTAAGCGTGAATTAAGCAGGTTTGACTGCGTGGTGCTGGCGACTGACCATAGCCGCCTGGATTATAAATTCATACTGAATAATTCCAGAATGGTCTTTGACACGCGCAATGCCTATAAGGGCTTTAAAGATGAGAGGATAGTAAGGCTATGAGCAGATTTCTTGTGACCGGAGGGGCCGGTTTTATCGGCTCCCATATCGTAGAGGCGCTTGTAAAGAAGAAACATTACGTAAGGGTATTGGATAATTTCTCAAGCGGCAGGAAGGAGAACTTGCAGGGGCTCTCGGGAAAGATAGACCTGATCACGGGAGATATCCGTTCTCTTTCCACATGCGTTAACGCCGCGCGCGGCATTGATTTTGTCCTGCACCAGGCAGCTGCAAGGAGTGTGCCTAAATCAATGAAAAATCCGCGGGAATACAATGAGATAAATATAGGCGGCACATTGAATATGCTGGAGGCTTCTTGCGGCAGAGGGGTAAGGTGTTTTGTTTTTGCTTCTTCAAGTTCGGTATACGGGGATGTGGACAGGTTTCCCCAAAGAGAGGATTTTCTCCCCCAGCCCATATCGCCTTACGCGCTGACAAAACTCACCGGAGAGCATTATTGCCGCATGTTCAGTTTCCATTACGGATTACCGACGGTATCTTTGCGTTATTTCAATGTTTTCGGGCCCAGGCAGTCGCTGGATGATGAGTATGCCGTAGTGATACCAAAATTCATCAATTGTATAATGAATGATGAAAAGCCGCCCATATACGGCACGGGAAAGCAATCGCGCGATTTTACTTATATAGACAATGTCGTGGCGGCGAATATCGCCTCCGCGCGGGCGCTGAAAAAAGGCGCGCGCGTATTTAACGTCGGATGCGGCAGGAATAACGATATACTCGGGTTGGTCAGGATATTGAATAAGATAATGCGCAAAAATATTACGCCTGTTTTCCTGGATGCCCGCCCGGGAGACGTATTGAAGACGCAGGCGGATATAAGAAGGATAGCGCGGGAACTTGGCTACAGGCCAAAAGTGGATTTTTCCAAAGGCCTGGAATTAACGGTGAAATATTTTAAGAATGCGTGAGAAAACAGCAGTGATAACCGGCGGAGCGGGATTTATCGGTTCACACCTTTGCGATAAATTCATCGCAGAGGGTTTTCGGGTCATATGCCTGGATAACTTTATAACCAGCGGTATCGGCAACATAAGGCACCTGCTTAAACACCGGGAGTTCAGGTTTATAAAACATAATATATGCGGCCATATAGATATACCGGGCAGGGTGGATTATGTCCTGCACTTTGCTTCTCCGGCGTCACCGCGGGATTACCTGGAATTCCCCATACAGACGCTTAAGGTAGGTTCTCTGGGCACGCACAATGCCCTGGGGCTGGCAAGGAAGAAGAAGGCGGTATTCCTGCTTGCTTCCACATCCGAGGTATACGGAGACCCCCTGGTCCACCCCCAGCCGGAATCTTATTGGGGGAATGTAAATTCTGTAGGTGTCAGAAGTTGTTACGATGAAGCTAAGCGGTTCTCGGAAGCTATCACCATGGCCTACCGCAGGATGCACCGTATGGATACTAAGATAGTAAGGATATTTAATACCTACGGCCCCCGCATGAGGCTCAATGACGGCAGGGTAGTCCCTAATTTCATATATCAGGCGTTAAATTCCAGGCCGATAACCGTGTATGGCAAGGGGAGCCAGACGCGCTCTTTCTGCTATGTAAGCGATCTGGTAGGCGGCATATATAAGCTCGCGCTTTCAGGGGTAAATGACCCCGTTAATATCGGAAATACAAATGAATTTACCATTATGGAGTTGACTAAGATAATATTGAGGCTGACCGGGAGCAAGGCCAGGATCATATATAAACCGCTTCCGGCTGATGACCCTAAGCAGAGGAAGCCTGATATATCGCGGGCAAAGAAACTTCTGCGATGGAAGCCCCGAATCCAGCTTGAAGAAGGCCTTAAGATAACTATAGAGTGGTTTAAATATACTTCTCATAAAATCAGGGCTTGAAAAACCCCGGTTTTTATGGTATATTTTAATAAATAAATGTTTTTTGGTTCGTTTCCGAAAAGGTAAACTCAGGGTAACCTGGGGGCACAAAGCCGCGCGTCCTAAATAATAGGGAGGAAAGGCGGGCCGCCGAACAGGACGAGTATATTATCCCGGGAGAGTTTACCCGGTTTTTTTATGCTTGACAAACCGGAAAGGAGGTGGTATAAAAGTTATAGTAAATGGCGTAACTTAAGGGTCAGTCATACTTTATGAAAGGGGGGATTGGTAAGATGAAGAATAAAGGTTTTACGCTGGTTGAAATCATGATAGTTGTAGCTATAATCGCTCTTTTGGCGGCGATAGCCATACCCAACCTGTTAAGGCAGAGGATAACCGCTAATGAGTCTGCTGCGCAGGCAACCTTGAGGACTATCTCTACCGCGTTTGAAACGTATGCCGCGGCCAATAACGGCCAGTATCCTACGGATGTGGCGACACAGTTGATAGGTGTAACCCCGCCTTATCTTAATGAAAATTATTTCACGAAATGCGTCGCCGCTACACCTTGTTCCGGGTATGTTTATGCTGTCTCCGGGACTCTTGCCACCACGGGTTATACTGTTACCGCCAGGCCGGTCAGCTGCACTACTTCCGGCACAAAGAGCTATCAGGTAACTACGGGTAGCGTGCTTTCTACTGATGTAGCCTGTACTGCTGCTGTTGCCTCTGAGTAATATTCAAGAGTTTCCTCTATATAAGAAGGGCGAAAGAGAGTCATCTTTCGCCCTTCTTTATTTTTCTTGACTAATCAATCATACTAACTTACAATAGCACTTATAGATATGAAAAAAAGAAGCCAGAAGGGGTTTACCTTATCGGAGTTGTTACTGGCCTCCGCGATACTGGTCTTTGTACTGGCAGGGCTCCTGCTCCTTTTCGTGAAGTGCCTGGTTTTAAATGAGTCTAACCGTAATCTCAGCGTTGCGCTTAGCCACGCGCAATATATCATGGAGAATATAAGAGACGCGGATTTCGCTCAATTAGAATCAGATATAGGCGGCGGCACCTGGGACCTGACTGCCGGACAGATACAAACCACTCCCCATAACCTTCCTGTTTTAAATAATGAGACTATAAATACGGCGGTAACTCAAAGCGGGGACCCTCTGGGGGTTGAGGTTTTGGTCCGTTGGGATGACCGTGGCCAGAGGCAAAGGAGTGTGGATCTGGAAACTTTGATCACAACCTACAGATGAGAGGCTTTACGTTAGCCGAAGTGCTGGTGAGTATGCTCATACTCGGATTCCTTGTGGCGGCAATGCACGGGGTCTTGAGTGTCGGCAATACGATATATAAAGAAGATGCCGCGCTTATAGGCTTACAGCAGCAGGCGCGCCAGGCAATGGATATAATGGTAAATGAGATCAGAGAGAGCAAACCTTCAGAGATCGCCCTTTCTGCTAATAATACAAAGGCCACTTTTAATATTACGGGGGCAGTTTACGATGGCCCCTGGATAGGCCCTATAAGTTATTACCGCGATATTGACGATGATAATAATGACGGTTTAACAGGGCAGCTTATCCGCGAATACCCGCAGGGGTCCATGAGGATATTGGCGGGCGATATAGCCGCGTTGAGTTTTTCTCTTTCCGGGAATACGACAGAGATCTCCCTGGCCGCGGAGAAAACCGTGCGGGGAAAAACATATTGTTTCCCTTCCCCTTGCGGTGAACCGCGCGTTAACCTGAAAGAAACGATAAGGTTGAGGAATGAATAAGAGGGGTATTGCCCTGATTACAGCGTTCATGGTAATCGTCGTGCTGACGATCCTGGGGGCGGCTACTTTCTTCCAGAGCATATCCGAACGCCTTATATCGCAGAGATACCTGGAGTCAAAGCGGGCGTTCTGGCTCGCCGAGGCAGGATTGAGCATGGGATTGGCGCAGCTTAAGGTTGATTTTAATAATTTAAACGGTATAGCGGCCACTGCTTTAGGCAGGGGGCAATATTCGGTTGACCCCATATTGGTTGAAGGCACAAACCGCAGGATCACATCCCGCGGTTATATACCTTCGGCAGCCCAGCCGCGGGCGCAGCGGGTTATCACCGCGCTGGCACAGGGTTTTGGGGCAAACCCCAGTAATTACGGCCTTATCAATTATGCCATAGAGACATCCGGTGAGTTGAGGATAACAGGGAGTGTTAATCTTAATCCCGCGGGGTCATCGCATGAAGATTCCACACTCACCTTTGAGCAGGTGTTTGGGATGACGGAAGAGGAGGCAAGGGCTTTGGCAACGCGCGTATATACCGACCCTCCTTCAAACCAGCAGCCTGTAAACGGGGTGACCTGGGTTGATCTTACGGAAAGCAATAAATACAGCATCAGCTCCAATTGGACAGGCAGCGGGCTGCTTATTGTTAACGGCAATGGCAGCGATATCGCCCTTGAGATATCCGGCGACTGGATCTTTAGCGGGATGATATGGGTAAAAGGAAAGGTCAAGATAACCGGCTCTCCGTTAATCACGGGAGCTATCTTTGCCGAAAGCGCGATAGATGTGGAATCTTTCTTAAGCGGGGACCCTACTCTGAACTTTAGTTCCAGCGATATATCGGATGCGTTCGGATTGCTTACGCAAGTGACCGGAGTGAGGATATTGTCCTGGCGCGAGATCTAAGATGAAGACGAAAAAACAGTATTCCAGGATAGGGCTTGATATAGGCGATTCCGCGATAAAACTCGCGGAATTGGGTTTTTCTAAAGACAGGGTGGAGCTTGCCGGATTTGCCTTAAAACCGATAGCGCAGGGGCAGGAGCCGGAGTTAAAAGAGGTCATCTCTTCCCCGCAGGCCGTAAATATATCCATATCCGGGGCTTCAACGGTAGTCAGGTATATTTATTTCCCCAGGATGAGCAGGGATGAATTAAGGCAGTCATTGAAGTTTGAGGTACAAAAATATATTCCCTTCCCCATAAATGAGGTCAATCTTGACTGTCATATTTTAAGGGAAGATGCTGCCGATAATAAGATGCTGGTCCTTGTTGCCGCGGCAAAAAAGGAGGCAGTAAAGCAGCATCTGAAGTTGATGCAGGATGCGGGGATTAAAGTGGGTATCGTGGACCTTGACACCCTTGCTTTAATAAACGCTTTTACTTTTAACTATTCGGGGGAGGATGGGCCGGGCATAAAGGATAAGACGGTCGCCCTCCTTAATATAGGCGCCTCTACAAGCAATATCAGTATACTTGAGTCTTTTATACCGGTTTTAAGCAGGGATATCTATATAGCGGGTAATGCCTTTGTCCAACAGGTTAAGGATGTTGAGTCGGCTAATAAGCCGGCGGCTGCCACGGAGCATATGCTTTCCGACTTTGCTAAAGAGATACGCGTATCATTTGATTTTTACGAAAGCCAGAATAGTTTTACCGTGACAAAGATATTCTTAAGCGGAGGGGGGAGCCGGCTGCCTTCTTTAAAAGATATGCTTGCCGGGCTCCTGGGTATAGAAGTGGAATACTGGGACCCTTTGAAAAGAATAAAAATAGCGGATGGCGTAGACGCCGCGCAAGCCCGGGAATTATCCGGGCAATTGGCCGTAGCCGTTGGGCTGGCGCTGCGTAAATAACATAAAGATGATAGAGATAAATCTTCTCCCGCACATAGAAAAAACAGGGGCCAGGAGGATAGGCGGCCTGAATATAGACACCAGGTATTTTATCTACCTTATACCTTTACTTGCAGCGGTGTTGTTATCTATTCATATAATCCTCGCGGGAGTGGCGGCGGTCAAGGGCGCGCAGTTTAACAGCGTCAACGCCAGGCATAAAGAGCTTCAATCAGAAAGGAAGGAGCTGGATAGCCTGAACAAGGATTATTACGCCTATATGTCTAACGCGAAAACAATGCAGGAGTTAGACAGGCGCAGGATGAACTGGTCCGGGAAACTTGACCGGTTAAGTGTTAACCTGCCTTCCGGGGCATGGTTTAATGAGATTTTCATTTCCCGCGATACCTTTACCCTTAAGGCATCGGTCATATCATTGGAGAATGAGGAGATGAATATTATTGACAGGTTCATCAATAACCTGAAGGGCGATAAGGCCTTTATGGAAGGGTTGGGTAACCTGGAATTAGGTTCCGTGCAAAAGCAACTGGTAGCCGGATATGATATAATAAGTTTTATTTTAACCGCCAAATCGGGAAAAAGATGATGGGCTTCGCGGGAATTGGTTTAGGGCGGATACTGGACAGGCTCAACAGCCTGAAAATAGATAACAGGAAGATAATATTTATCGTATTAGCCGCGGTATTGCTGCTTTATCTTGACCTGGCTTTTATCATCAGGCCGCAGGCGCGCGGGATCGGGCTCCTTTCTTCAAAGACGGTTAAAATGAAGAAAGATAACAATAAGCTTTCCGCAGAATTATCGGCGATAAGGGATATAAAGCGCGGGTCAGGCGGCGCTAATGATGCGAAGATGCCGGGCGCAAAAGAGATCATTACCGAAGACCGGATACTCTTATTGCTGCAGGAAATATCCGACCTTGCCAATAGGAATAACGTCAGGCTTACGCAGATAAATACTTCCAAGGATGTTAAAGTGCAGGAGGAGGTCATAGCGGGAGAGAGGCTCCTGCCGGTAATAATCAATCTGGATCTTTCCTGCGATTATCATTCGCTGGGGCGTTTCATGAATGCCCTGGAGAGCGCGAGCAGTTATATTGACCTGCAGGAGATGAAGGTGGCCCGTAATTCCGGAGATTACCTTATTGAGGCAGTTAATCTATCACTTAAAACTTATGTCAAGAGATAGGTTAAAATATATAATTATATTCTGTCTTTTGGTTTGGGCGTCTTGTGCGTTTTCCGCGGAGAACGCTGTTTATGACCCGCAGGGGAGGCGTAACCCTTTTATACCGCTTATAACTCCGGACGGAAGGCTCTTAAAATTAGACAGGCTGGAAGGCGAGGACGGGTTGTTATTAGAAGGCATTATTTACGATGAGAACGGATTATCATATGCCATTGTTAACGGACAGGTGGCCAAGGTCAATGATAAGGTCGGAGATTACCATATCCTGAAGATAGAAGAGGAGAGGGTAGTTTTTGCCAGGGACGGACAAATCACTGAACTCCGGTTAAAAGAGGAGGGAGATTGAAACCAAGAATAATCAATCTTATTGTTTTGTTTTGTCTTTTATGCTGCGTGCCGGGTTACGCGGAAGGCCCGCCAGCGGCCGGCGGGGAGGCAGGCATTGAGGCGGGGCGCGCGGCTAATGCAGGTACGGTTACCCTGGATTTCAGGGAGGCTGATATACGCAATGTCCTTAAGATAATCTCTTATAAGGCCGGGGTGAATATAGTGACTACCTCCGAAGTAATGGGGAATGTGAGCATAAGGCTAACGAATGTCCCCTGGGAAAGGGCGCTTGATACGATAGTTAAAACCTATAATTTCGGGTATGAATGGATCAGCGATAATGTTATCCTGGTCTCAAGCCTTGAGAAATTAGCCCAGCAGAGGAAGATGCAGCAGGAGGCCGCCGAAATGGAGCCGATGGATACACAGGCATTTGTGCTTAATTTTTCGCGCGCCGAGCATATCAAAAGCTCCATTGAGAAACTGGTTTCCGCGCGGGGGAAGATCGCGGTAGAACCACGTTCAAATATCCTTTTGATCACTGATACAAAACCTAACCTGGGTAAAATTGCCGAGATCATCGCGGCCCTGGATAAGGCTACTCCGCAGGTAATGATAGAGGCTAAAATAATAGAGACTACCCTGGGTAATGCGGAGAAGCTTGGTATAAACTGGACACTCCAGGCTACTTTAAGCGGTTCCAAGAGGCCGATTTCATTCCCTTTTCAGACAGATGAATACAGAGGGTTTGGAAAGAAATATTTCCCTAAGGTCACAGCCCCGGAGACGCTGGAGAGGGTCACGACCACTACCGTTGATTCAGCAGGCAATACGATAGAATCGCAGGAGGAGAAAACATGGCATGAACTGATACGCGGTTTCCCCGATGTCTCCGGGGATGCCTTTACGTTCGGAACGCTGGATTTTACCCAGTTCAGCGCGGTCCTTGAGATCTTGAGCCAGCGCACAGATACAAAGGTCCTCTCTAACCCCAAGATCACGACCCTGAATAACCGCGAGGCCAAGATACTGGTGGGTTCTATTGTCCCTATACCAAACTATGAATACAGCAAGGATACCGGCACAAGGGTAGTCTCCGGATATACGGAACAGCAGATCGGCATAGGGCTGACCGTGACCCCGAATATAAATGAGCGGGATTACGTTACCCTTACCGTAAAACCGACAATAGACCAGATCACCGGTTATACGGGGCCCAACAACGAAAGGCCGATAGTATCTACCCGTAATGCCCAGACCAGCGTGATGATCAAGGACGGCCAGACACTGGTAATCGGAGGGTTGATATCGGAGCAAAAGATAAAGTATAAAAAGAAGGTCCCTATTTTAGGCGATATACCGGTATTAGATTATATATTCAGTAAAAAAGAGGATACCATAAGCAGGACGGAGCTTCTGATATTCATCACCCCTCACCTTATAAAGGAGGATGATTTTGATATGGCGAAGGCGGAGGAAACGCAGAGGCTCATCGGCCTGCCCAGTTCCGCGGCGGTTGATATGCCAGCAGATAAGGAGCAGGTTAAATAGTGAGCGTAAGGATGGAGTTTACTTTTGCCAAAAAGGGGACAATGAGGTTTATTTCGCATCTGGACCTCATGCGTTTATTCATGCGCGCGGTGCGCAGGGCCGGCCTGCCGGTAAAGATGTCCGAGGGTTTCAGCCCTCACCCCAGGCTTAGCATGAAGAGGGCGTTGAAGCTGGGAGTTGAGAGCGATAATGAAGAGGCGGCATTTGTTTTGAGGGAGCAGGTGGCTCCCGGGGAATTCAGGGATAAATTACAAAAACAGCTACCCGAAGGTATTTATATCAGGGAAGCGTATAGCCAGGAAAGGTGATATGTCAAAAGAAATATTGATCAACATTGAAACACAGGAAAAGAGGGCTGCCATAGTAAATAACGGCCGCCTGGAGGAATTTTATATTGAACGCCCGCAGGATAAAACGATAGTCGGGAATATTTACAAAGGGAAGATAGAGGCGGTGCTTCCGTCGATAGGCGCGGCATTCGTGGATATAGGCCTGCCTAAGAAAGGGTTTCTTTATTTATCGGAGATAGAATATTCTTTTGAGTCATTAGAGACCCAGAGCCCCCGCAAGATGGACCAGATAAAGAAAGGGCAGGAGGTCCTGGTGCAGGTGGTCAAGGAATCATTCGGCACGAAGGGCCCGCGCTTATCCTGCCATATCGGTATCGCCGGCAGGTATCTGGTGCTTATGCCCCAGGAGAACCAGGTCGGTGTTTCCAGGAGGATAGAGGATGATGATGAAAGAAGGCGCCTTAGGGGGGTGCTTTCCGAACTGAAGTTAGCCAAGGATATAGGTTTTATCGTGCGCACCGCTGCCTCGGGGAGGTCAAAGCGGGAATTGCAGAGGGATGCTGATTTCCTGACTAAATTGTGGAAGAGGCTGGAGAAAGCAGCCCAAAGCAAGAGCGCGCCTGCTTTGGTATATGAAGAGTATGACCTTACATTACGCGTGATAAGGGATTCTTTTACTGAAGATGTTTCTAAATTGATAGTAGATTCCAAGTCCGAGTATTACCGGATACAGAATTTTATGAGGACTTTCCTGAATTACCTTAGGAATAAGGTGGAGTTGTATAAGGGTGATGACCTCTTTGAGGATAAGGATATAGAGAGGCAGGTGAATAAGATATTTGAAACCAAGGTATATATGAAGTCAAAGGGATATATTATAATCGAGCCTACCGAGGGGCTGGTGGTCATAGACGTGAACAGCGGAGGGTTCGCGAAGAAATTGAGCCAGGAAGATACGGCATTCAAGGTCAATTGCGAAGCGGCTATTGAAGCTGCCCGCCAGCTGATATTGCGCGATCTCGGAGGGATAATCGTCATAGACTTCATAGATATGGAGAAGGAGGGCCACCGCAGGGAGGTCCTGGGCACGCTTAAGAAGGCGCTGAATAACGATAAAGCAAAATACGATATACTCGGTATATCCAAGTTCGGGCTCGTTGAGATGACCCGGGAGCGCGTGCACCGGACGGTTCATACCCTCTCATATCAGGCATGCCCCTATTGCCAGGGGAAGGGGAAAGTGAAGTCTCCGGTTACTATGGCGATATACGCCCTTAAAGAACTTAGGAGATTATTGAAAGCAAAATCTCCTAAGCAGGTGAATATAACCCTGAACCACTCCGTAATAGAGGAGATACTCAAGGACAAGGAAAACTTGAGCTTTATTGAGCGTAAGTTTAGGACAAAGATAAACCTTATCTCTGAGCCTTCCATGCATATGGAAGATATGAAGATAGGGTAGGGCCGGGTTCACCCGCAAAACCCCATAAAATCCCTCATTTAAAGGCCTAATTTTGCCTTGACTACCTTTCTTTAGTATGTTATTATTATAATTCTGTTAAACTGTGGAATATAATTAAAGGAGAGCGACAAATGTATGCAATAATTGAGGTTGGAGCAAAACAGTACACTGTCAAAAAGGGCGATATCATTGAAGTAGAAAAACAGGATGCCAAAGAGGGTAAGGATATCTCTTTGAACCATATCCTGCTTTTCAGCAAAGACAAAAAGGTTGAGATAGGCCAGCCCTATTTGAAGGATGTTAAAGTAGAGGCTACGGTAGTAGAGCAGACAAAAGGGGAGAAAAAGATCTCTTTCAAATACAGGCGCCGCAAGGCTTCCCACTGGAAGAAAGGCCACCGTCAGCAGCTGACACTCTTAAAGATAAAGGATATAGCGGTAAAGGAGTAGCCCTACGGCGATGCTCATTGATAATGTAAAGATCCATGTCAGGGGAGGCAGCGGGGGCAATGGCTGCGAAAGTTTATACCGCGATAAATATACCCGTAAAGGGGTCCCCAATGGAGGAAGCGGGGGGAGGGGTTCTGATATAATCATAAGGGCGGACAGGAACCTGCGCACCCTCCTTGATTTCCAGTATAACAGGCATTTCTTCGGAGCTAACGGGGGCCACGGCTCAAGTAAAAATAAGACGGGAAAAGACGCCTCAACCGTGGTCATCCGCGTGCCCTGCGGCACGATCATAAAAGATGCCAGGACCGGATGCGTCCTGCGCGACCTGGATGAGGATGGGGAGGAAGTGGTCGCCGCTTACGGGGGCGCCGGCGGCTTGGGGAATAACCACGGTAAAACCCGCACCTTTGGCTCTCCGGGTGAAGAAAAAGATCTGGCATTAGACCTTAAGCTGATAGCGGATGCAGGCGTGGTGGGTTTTCCTAACGCGGGTAAATCTACTTTTATCAGCGCTGTTTCTAACGCCCGCCCAAAGGTAGCAGCATACCCGTTTACCACGAAGTCTCCGGTATTAGGAGTGGTTAGCGGGGAAGGCGAACCTTTTGTAATAGCCGATATACCGGGATTGATGGAGGGCTCATCGCGGGGCAGGGGATTAGGGGACAAGTTTTTAAAGCATATTGAGCGCACGAAAATACTGGTTCATTTCATAGATATGTCTGGTTTAGAAGGGCGTTCTCCCCTGCAGGATTACCGGGTAATAAATAAAGAGCTGAAAGATTACAGCGCCCAGGTTTTTAAGAAGCCCAATATTGTTGTCGCGAATAAGATGGACCTTGAGGGCGCCGCAGAAAACCTTAGAATATTCAGAAAGTCGGTGAAGAAAAAGATATATCCGGTATCGGCGCTGAAAAAAGAGGGGTTGGAGGAGTTAATTGAAGCAATCAGAAAGAAATTATAAAAGAATAGTTATAAAGATAGGCAGCAGCCTTTTTTATTCCGGGGCAAGAGAGCTTGATTTCGGGGTTTTGAACGCCGTTGCCGAACAATCCTCGCAGCTGCTGAAGGACAAGAAAGAAGCGGCGATCGTATCATCCGGGGCAATAGCCCTCGGGATGCATCTTCTGGGGTTTAAGGAGAGGCCCAGAGAGCTCTGCGAACTGCAGGCAGCCGCGGCAATAGGCCAGAATGAGGTTGTCAATCAGTACCGCAATGCTTTCAGGGGTAAGGGTATCCACGCGGCCCAGGTGCTCCTGACCAGGGAGGACCTTAATAACCGCAAGCGCTACCTAAACGCCAAGAATACCCTGCTTACTTTGATGAGATTGCACAGCCTGCCGATAATCAACGAGAATGACACGGTATCTACTGATGAGATAAAGTTCGGGGACAATGATATGCTTTCAGCGCTCGTCGCCGCTCTTATAAACGCGGACCTTTTGATCATCCTTTCGGATATAGACGGGCTTTTGGATAATGATAAAAAAGTAATTCCGGTTGTAGGGGAGATTACTCCTAAGATACGTTCCCTCGCCTGCCCTACCGATAAAAAGACATGCGTCGGGGGGATGGTCACTAAGATAGAGGCGGCAAAGATATGCATGGATTCAGGTATCCCTTGCGTTATCGCTAACGGGCGCAGGAAGGATATAATATCCTCCGTTATAAAAGAACCTGAAAAGCACGGGACGCTGTTTTTATCATGCAAGAAGCTCGCGGCAAGAGAGCGGTGGATCGCCTTCGGCACAAAACCGAAGGGCAGGATATTTGTGGATGACGGGGCGAAGAAGGCCCTGTTGGATAAGAAGAGCCTTCTTTCTGTGGGTGTCACCGGGATTGAAGGCAACTTTGAGCCGGGCGATATCGTAAGCGTTACGGATATTAACGGTAATGAATTCGCCAGGGGCAAGGTGAGTATTTCCGCGAAGCACCTTGATAATGTTAAAGGCGCCCGCCACGACAGGGAAGCCGTGCACCGTAACAATATAGTCATACTTTAAGGTGTGGGGTAAAAATGAGTTTAAAAAATGAATTAGCCAGGATAGCCTGTAATGCCCAGGAAGGCTCCAGGCGCATGCTGGAGTTTTCTTCTGCCCTCAAAGATAAGGCATTAATGGCGATGGCCCGCTCTTTGAACGATAAGAAGAGTGCTATTCTTTCGGCGAATAGAAAGGATATCCGTAATGCCCTGGCAGCCGGACTGCCGGAGGCATTTATAGACAGGCTTACCCTTACCGAAAACAGGATAAAGGAGATGTCGGATTCCCTGGCATCCGTAGCGCGGCTGAAGGACCCTGTAGGGGAGGTGCTTAAGGTCTGGCGCAGGCCAAACGGCCTTTGCATACATAAGGTGCGCGTGCCCATAGGCGTGATCGCCATCATTTACGAATCGCGCCCCAATGTCACTTCCGATTGCGTGGGGCTTTGTTTTAAATCCGGCAACAGCGTGATATTAAGGGGGGGCAGCGAGGCGCTGAATTCTAACCTTGCGATATACCGGCTCCTTAAAGAAGCGGCGAAGAAATCTGCTGTTCCTGACGGAGCGATCAATATGCTGGCTACTTCCGACAGGCGCGCCGTGGATATATTGCTTAAGATGGATGACCGTATTGACCTGGTAATGCCCCGCGGAGGAGAAGGGCTTATTAAGAGGGTAGTGGAACTTTCGCGTATACCCGTGATAAAACACTATAAGGGTATCTGCCACGTGTATGTGGATGATTGGGCAGATTTAAATATGGCAGAGAAGGTTTGTTATAACGCCAAGGTCCAGCGCCCGGGTGTATGTAACGCCATGGAGAGCATGCTCGTGCACAGGGACGCGGCGGCAAGATTCCTGCCCGGGATGATAAAGAGATTCAGGGAAGCCGGCGTTGAGGTCCGCGGCTGCGATATCACGCGCAAGATAGCAAAAGGCGTGAAGAAGGCGGCAGAGAAAGATTATTCTACCGAGTACCTGGGGCTGATACTTTCGGTAAAGGTGGTGGATAGCCTTGATGAGGCCGTAAGGCATATAAACCGTTACGGTTCGCGGCATTCCGACGCCATAATAACCGACAGGGAAGAGAACGCCAGGCGTTTCTTAAGGCAGGTGGATTCTGCCTGCGTATATGTGAACGCCTCTACGCGTTTTACGGACGGTTATCAGTTCGGGATGGGCGCGGAGATAGGTATCTCTACAGATAAACTCCACGCGCGCGGCCCGATGGCGCTGGAGGAACTTACGACATATAAGTATATGGTATTCGGTAACGGCCAGGTGAGAGGATGAAGACCGGTATCCTGGGAGGGACATTCAATCCCGTGCATATCGGCCACCTTATACTGGCTGAAGAGGTAAGGGAGAAACTGGGTTTAGACAGGGTAATATTTGTGCCGACGAATCTTCCGCCGCATAAGGATAATTCCGATATCGCGCCTGCCGTCGACAGGCTGGCTATGATAAACCTGGCTGTTAAAGGAAACAATAATTTCCTGGTCTCTGATATTGAAATAAACAGGGAAGGGCGTTCTTATACGATAGACACGCTAAAAGATCTGAAGAATAAATACAGGGAAGACGAACTGTATTTTATAATCGGTTCTGATCTTCTTAAATACCTGGATGACTGGAAGGACCTGCAGGATATAATAAAGATGGTTAAGTTCGTTGCCGCGACCCGCCCGGGTTATCCTTTGGAGGATATTCCTTCTTATATCGCGACCGTCCCGATAAGGGCGGTGGATATATCCGGTTTTGAAATAAGGAGGGCGGTTAAAGAAGGGAACTCATTTCGATACCTGGTGCCGGGAGAGGTATTCGGATATATTACCGAAAAGGGGATATATAGATGAAGATAAAGATAGCGCCTTCAATATTATCAGCGGATTTCAGCTGTTTAGGCAGGGAGATAAGAAGGGTTGAGCGCGCCGGAGCGGATATGCTGCATATTGACGTTATGGACGGGCATTTTGTGCCCAATATTACGATCGGCCCGGTGGTGGTAAAATATATACGCCGCGTGACAAAGATGCCTTTAGACGTGCACCTTATGATAGATAACCCCGGGGATTTCCTGGAGCCTTTTATACGCGCGGGAAGCGATATGATAACTATGCATATTGAAACCATAAGCCCTAAACGTTATCAGCTTTACGCCAAACATTTAAGGTCCAAAGGGGTTGAGGCGGGTATCTCACTTAATCCCGGGACCCCGTTATCCAGGATAAAGGGGCTTCTTAAATATACCGATTTTGTTTTAATCATGTCCGTAAACCCCGGATTTGGCGGGCAGGAGTTTATCCCGTCGGCGTTGCCGAAGATAAGGGAGTTACGCTCTGTTTTTGACGGCGATATCGCGGTGGACGGAGGGGTAAATGATAAGGTCGCCGGCAGTATTATTAAGGCCGGGGCCAATATTTTAGCCGCCGGCTCATACCTGTTCGGCGCCAAAAACGTAAAAACAGCGATAGAAAGGATCAGGAATGCAAAGTAATAATAAGATAAAATTCGGGACTGACGGCTGGAGGGCTGTTATAGGGGAAGATTATACCTTTGAAAACCTTAAAATAGTCTCCCAGGCAGTCAGTGATTATATCGGGCCGGGAAGCTCCATAGCGGTAGGTTTTGATACCCGTTTTATGTCGGGGCGTTTTGCCGGGATAGCCGCGGAGGTGTTCAGGAGCAATGGGATAAAAGTAACTCTTTCGGACAGGCCTATGCCCACGCCGGCGCTTAGCTTTGCCGTGAAGAACCGTAAGCTGGGCCTGGGGATCATGATCACCGCCTCGCATAATCCTTCGGAATATAACGGGTTCAAGATAAAAAACTCTTCGGGCGGGGCTGCTGACCCTGAAGTAACGAAGGCAGTAGAGGCGCTCTTAGGGAAGAACCCTGTAAAATATGAGGGTGGCCCGCGGATGACAGAAAAGGAAGACCTGGTAACCGAATATATAAAATTCATCCGCGGCTACATAGATCTTAAAAGGATCAGGAAGAAGAAGTTCAGGGTCCTGACCGACGCGATGTATGGCTCCGGAGATAGCTTTATAGGCTCGGTCCTCAAGGGGACGGATATAAAACTTGAGTTCCTGCATAATACTATTAATCCTTCTTTTGGCGGGACGCGCCCTGAACCCCTGGAAGAGAACCTGAAAGAATTAAAGGAGAGGGTAAAAAAAGGCAAGTTTGACCTTGGCATAGCCCTGGATGGGGACGCCGACAGGATAGCGGCGGTTGCCCCAGGAGGCGTATTTATTCATCCGCAGAAGATACTGGGGCTCCTGGCGCTTCACCCGAGCCAGGACAGGGGCTGGAGCGGAGGTATAGTAAAGACTATTGCCGGGACAACCATGATAGACCATATAGCCGATTTCCTGAAAGTAAAACTTTATGAAACCCCGGTCGGGTTTAAATATATATCTGCCCTCATGGAGAGCGAGGATATACTCACCGGAGGAGAGGAGGCCGGAGGGATGGGGGTAAAAGGTTATATACCCGAAAGGGACGGCACGGTCGCGGGGCTGCTGCTGCTTGAGATGATGGCATACCGCAGCAAGGATATACTCAAGATACTTAATGAAACAGAGAAGAAGTTCGGAAGGTATTATTACCTGCGCGATGACCTCCATCTGCAGAAACGCGTAGAACCCAGCAAAGAGAAGATGCCGTCAGAGCTTTTGGGCAAGAAAGTTTCTGAAATAAAAGATTTTGACGGGATAAAGGTCATATGCGAAGACGAAAGCTGGCTGATGTTCCGCGCCTCCGGGACAGAGCCGATCATGCGCGTATATTCTGAAGCCAGGTCTTTGGCGAGGGCGAAGGGCCTGCTTGAATACGGCAAAGATTTGATATTGAAGGATGTTTTATAGGATATTAAGGTTCATCTCCAAAGTTTTATTTACGGTGTTTCTCGGCTTCAAGGCATGCGGAGTTGAGAATATACCAAAGGAAGGCGGTTTTATTTTGGCTTCTAACCATGTCAGTTACCTGGACCCTATAGCGGTAGGCATAGCCTGCAGGCGTAAATTAAATTATATGGCAAAGGAAGAGTTATTCAGCACTCCGTTTAGGTCATGGTTTTTTCGCGCGCTGAATTGTTTCCCGGTAAAGAGGGATTCCGCGGACCTTTCGGCAATAAAGGAAGCAATGCGCCGCGTGAAGGCGGGGGAAGGCCTCCTGCTGTTCCCTGAAGGGAGCCGCAGGTTTGAGAAGGGGCCAAAGGAGCCTTACGCGGGGGTGGGGTTCTTGACGGCAAAACTCGATGTGCCGGTAATACCGGCTTTCATAAATGGTTCAGATAAAGCGCTGCCGGCAGGCGCTAAATCCGTAAGATTAACAGGTGTATCAGTATCTTTCGGCAAGCAAATTCCCATAGAAAGGAGGATGCCTTATCAGGATATCGCGAAATTGATAATGGATGATATCAGGCATCTTTCATGCGCAGGGTTAAGCTGACAGGACCAGGGTCTTTACCTCTTCTATCCCCACATAAAAATATACCATATACCGCCGATAAGACGCAGCCGGGCGCTGCTTTGCCCGCACGTAATTATATTCCTTTTTACCGCAGAAGATACTCTGCGCTCGTTAGAAAAATTCTCTGTAAAGGAGGTGTTTTAAGCAGTTTTAATACTAACAATTAAATATAATATAATAATTAAAGGGAGGTAACGTAAGATGTCAGACGAAAGAAGCATGATGGAAGAGCTCTACAACCAGAGTATAAAGATACTTAAAGAAGGGCAGATCATAAAGGGGAGGATAGTATCCATAAAAGCCAAAGAGGTCCTTGTGGATGTGGGGTTTAAGTCCGAAGGAATAGTCCCCATCGCGCAGTTCAGCAAAGAGGACCTGGAGGTAGGCAAGGAATTGGATTTCTATGTTGACTGCATAGAAGATGATTCCGGTATGATCGGCCTCTCACGCGATAAGGCTATACGTATACAAGGGTGGGATAATATCGTCAAGAACGCCAATGACGGCACCCTTATTGAGGGTATGCCCGTTAAGAAAGTAAAGGGAGGTTTTCTGGTGGATGTGGTGGGGATAGAAGGGTTTCTCCCTACATCGCTTTCTGCTTTCAGGGGGCTTGCCGATAAGAACATAATATACAACAAGTTCAAGTTTAAGATCATCAAGGTCAATAATCTCAGGCACAGCATAATATTATCGCATCGGGAAGCTATGCAGAAAGTCAGGGATGAGGCAAAGGAAAAACTCTGGCAGGAGCTGAAGATAGGGGCGATCCAGCCCGGCACAGTCAAGGCGATAACCGATTTTGGCGCCTTTGTGGACCTGGGAGGGGTAGACGGGCTCCTTTATATAACCGATATGTCCTGGTCTAAGATCAGCCATCCTTCGGAGATAGTAGCGTTAGGGGACAAGATAGACGTGGTGATCCTGAATATGGATAAAGAGGCAGGGAAGGTATCTCTGGGGCTGAAGCAAAGGTTCCCTGACCCCTGGCAGGATATTGAAACGAAATACAGCGTGGGTTCCAAGGTAAAGGGTAAAGTTGTCAATATCCTTCCTTACGGCGTATTCGTAGAGCTGGAGAAGGGTATAGAAGGCCTCGTCCACGTATCGGAGATATCATGGACGAAAAGGGTGAATAACCCGGCAGAGATGTTCGCTATAGGGGATATGGTGGAGGTCCAGGTGTTGAATATAGACAAGGAGTCGCGTAAGATCTCCTTAAGCTTAAAGCAGCTGGAGCAGAACCCCTGGCTTGAAGTTGAAGCCAAGTATCCCGTAGGCACAAAGATACAGGGCAAGGTAAGAGGATTCACCGCTTACGGCGTATTCGTGGAGATGGATAACAGCCTTGAGGGGATGATACATGTTTCCGATATCTCCTGGACTAAAAGGGTGGCCCATCCGCAGGATATCTTCAAGAAAGGCCAGAAGATAGAAGTAGTGGTTGTTTCCGTGGATGCCGCTAACCGCCGCATCTCTCTGGGGTTGAAACAGCTGCAGCCTAACCCATGGCCGGATATCGCCGAGAAATACCCCGTTGATACCGAGCTGGAAACAGAGGTCGTGAATATAAATGATTTCGGGGTATTCGTGAAGATAGAAGACGATCTGGAGGGCCTGGTTTACTCAAGCGAGATAGATAAAGATACCCTCGCGCAGTTAAAGCCGGGAGACAAGTTAAAGGCAAAAGTGATAAAGGTTGATACGGAGCAGGCCAAGATCGGCCTCTCCTCCAAAATATAGGGACACCCTTTAATCCAATCGGGGGACGCTCTTTCTGCCAATCGGGAGGGTGTCCCCACGATTAATCTGCGGGGGTGCTTTTAGCTTTTGCTGGCTGATTGCCCCCTTAATGAGGTGATGAGATGGAGAGACCTGATATCGATAAGCAGTTAGAGGTTATCAAGCGCGGCGCAGTTGATATAATCTCTGAAAAGGAATTAAAAGCAAAGCTGCAAGAGAGCATAAAGTCAAATAGGCCCCTTAACATAAAGGCAGGATTTGACCCCACTGCTCCGGATATACATCTTGGCCATACTGTCCTGTTGAGAAAATTACGCCAGTTCCAGGACCTGGGCCACCAGGTTATATTCTTGATAGGTGATTTTACTGCCCGCATCGGAGATCCTACCGGCAGACAGGAGGCCAGGAAGCCGCTCACCAAAGAAGAGGCGATGAAGAACGCCGCTACTTATAAAAACCAGGTATCCAAAATACTGGACACAGACAAGATCCGCGTGGTATTTAACAGCGAGTGGTTTGATAATATGCCGGTGTTGGATATGCTTAAGCTTACTACCCATGCTACTGTCGCCCAGATGACGGCGAGAAGCGACTTCAAAAAGAGACTCTCTAAAGGCGAGGATGTAACCCTTCTTGAATTTATGTATCCGCTTTTACAGGGATATGATTCCGTGAAATTAGAAGCGGATATTGAATTAGGGGGGACAGACCAGATATTCAATCTTCTGGTAGGAAGGGATATGCAGAGGGATTTTAACCAGCCGGAGCAGGTAGTCATCACTATGCCTCTTTTAGAGGGGACTGACGGCGTGCAGAAGATGAGCAAGTCTTACGGCAACTATATCGCCGTAAACGATACTCCCAAAGATATGTTCGGAAAGATAATGTCCATATCTGATGAGATGATGATGAAATATTACACCTTGCTTACCGACGAGGACCTGGGTAGTGCAAAGAAGATGCATCCTAAAGAAGCAAAGTTAGCGCTTGCCGGGAATATCGTCAGCCAATACCACACAGAAGAAGCAGCCAGGAACGCAAGGCAGGAATTTGACGATGTCTTCAGCAAAGGAGAAATACCCGAAGAGATGCCGGTCTATAAGATCCGTAAAGATGGCTGCGCCATAATTGATATTTTGCTGGATAGTAAATTGACCTCATCGCGCAATGAAGCGCGCCGCCTTATACAACAGGGTGGCGTCTCCCTGGACGGAAAGCGCCTGGATAAAGAAGATACCGTCATAGACAAAGAAGGGACGCTTAAGGCAGGCAAACGGCGTTTCCTGAAGTTGACAAGATAAATATAATGATCGCCAGCATAAAAAAAATAGATACCTTTGCCAGGAATATAATTTTTGTTTTTCTGGGGATATCCTTAGGCAACGTATTTAATCTTGCTTATCAGCTTTTCATAGCTCATAGAATGTCCGGGGTAGATTTTGCCGGATTCAGCTCGCTGTTAGCCATATTCACGCTTATATCCGCTCCCCTGACCCCCTTACAGACTACGGTAGCCAAATATACCGCGGAGTTCAACGCGCAAGGCCAGAGCGCTAAAACCCGGGCGTTGTTGTCCGGACTGTTGAGAAAACTCCTGCCGCTTGCAGTGATCACCTTTATTATTTTTTATATTATTTCTTTTCCCTTGATGGAGAGGCTTAAGATATCGTCTTTTTCATCGGGGTATATCCTGGCTTTATTGGTCGCTTCCTGCTGGATCATTCCGGTATTGACCGGGGCATTGCAGGGCCTTGAATTATTCAAATGGCTCATATCGCAATCCCTGGTTAGCGGCGCGGCAAAATTGATATTCGCCTTTATATTTATCAGCCTGGGTTTTAATATCGCCGGGGCGCTTGGGGCGTTCCTGGCTTCCATCCTGATAGGGGTTATTGTCGCGGTGTTTCCCTTAAAGAGGCTGCTTTCATTCAGGGCGCCTTCTGACGGCATAGACTTCAGGGGGTTCTTTTTGTACCTCGCCCCGGTAGCAGCAAGCTCTTTTTGTTATATGGCCCTGGTAAACTTTGATATGGTATTGGTAAAATATATTTTTACGCCCGGCGATGCGGGGTTCTATTCCTTAGCCCAGATACTCGGTAAGATCTTCCTGTTCCTGCCTGGAGCCATAAGCATAGTGATGTTCCCGCGGGCCGCCGGCTTAAAGGCAAAGAATATGAATACCGGCTCCACATTGTCCAGGTCGCTTTTATACGCCTGCGTCCTATGCGTTATAGCCAATATCGCCTATAACCTTTTTCCGTCATTCGCCCTGAAGGCCCTTACCGGAAAGGCGTTTTTAGAATCTATCACATTAGGCAGGCTTTTTGGGATATCAATGAGCTTTTTTGCGCTCTTATTTATATTGATAAGTTATTTTCTTTCCGTGAAAGACCTGCGCTTTATAAAATACCTGGTCTTATTCACGGTGTTACAGCCGCTGGCAATCATTATATTGAGCAAAACACTTATAGATGTCCAGCTGATACTTTGCGCGACCTCTTTTCTGTTATTTTGCGTGTTTTTATCGTTAGCTTACAAGAAAAAACAGGTTCCCGCTTAGATGATGCGAGAGAAAAAGGAAAAGATTTCTGTGGTCATGCCCGCGTACAACGAGGGCGGGCATATCGTAACCGGCATAAAAGAGACTGCCGAGGCGTTCAACAGCTTCGGTTATCCCTGGGAACTTATTGTGATGGATGACGGCTCAACCGACGACACTTACGAGAAAGCGGCGGCCCTGGCGGCAGAATACCCCCAGCTTATAGTAAAGAGAAATTCCGTAAATATGGGTAAGGGCAGGGCGATCAAAAGGGCCCTGCATTATATAAACGGAGATTATACTCTTTTCCTTGACGCTGATATGGACCTGCACCCGGTGCAGTTCCAGACCCTATTTGATATTATGGGGTTGGATAAAGCAGATATAGTCATCGGGTCTAAATTACATCCCAATTCCAGGGTAAAATACCCTTTGCAGCGCAAGGTGATCAGTTTCATATATTATCTTTTAGTCAAGCTGCTGTTTAACCTGCCCTGTCATGATACCCAGACAGGGTTAAAGTTATTCAAAACCAGCGCCTTGAGGAAGGTATTGCCGCGGGTGCTGGTAAAGAAATTCGCCTTTGACCTGGAGATGCTGGTAAACGCGCACCATCTTGGATATAAGATAGCTGAAGCACCCATAATCCTGAAACCTCAAAGGTCCTATGGCCGGATCGGGCCAAAAGCGATATTCGCAACCGGCTGGGATACATTGGCTATATTTTACAGGATGTATATATTAAAATACTATGACCGTATCGATTATCATCGCCGTAAAAACCTGGCAAAAGAATTTAGAAGAATGCGTCGCTAAGTGCCGGGAGCTGGATTACCCTGATTTTGAGATCATCATTTTGCCTGATCATGAGATAGGGGATGTTGGCGGAGCGCAGGTAATCCCTACGGGCCCGTTAAATCCGGCAAAAAAGAGGGATATGGCCGTAGGCAGCGCCAAAGGAGATATACTGGCGTTTATTGACGATGATGCCTATCCGCGCAAGGATTGGCTTAAGAACGCCGTAGTAAATTTCTCCGACCCTGACGTGGCCGCGGTAGGAGGGCCTGCCATAACTGCCGGTAATGATGATTTTATGCGTAAGGCAAGCGGGATGGTTTATTCTGCTCCGGCGGTCAGCGGCAAATATATTTACAGGTACCTGCCCGGGAAGAGGGCGCAAATAGATGATTATCCGAGCTGTAATTTTCTGGTGCGAAGATCAATAATGCTGGAATTGGGGGGATTCAATACTAATTTCTGGCCGGGAGAGGATACTAAATTATGCCTGGATATAACCGCGGGGTTAGGGAAAAAGATAATCTATGACCCTGCGGCGGTAGTCTATCATCACCGCCGGCCATTATTCCTGCCTCATTTAAAACAGATAGCCAGCTATGCCTTGCACCGCGGTTATTTCGTTAAGCGTTATCCGCATACATCCTTGAAATTAGCTTATTTTGCGCCGTCATTATTCTCACTCGGCCTCTTGGCAGGAACGGTTTTATCTATCATTTTTACTCCTTTAAGGGCAGCCTATATTACGGGTTTATTCTTATACCTTTTTATTATCCTTATCTTCAGCATTTCTAAAGAGTTACGTTTTATTCCGTATATATTTTGTGGTATAATATTAACTCATTTAACTTACGGTTTTTATTTCTTAAAAGGGCTTTTTACGAGAAGGCTAAAAGAGGAAAGCATATAATGAAGGTAATTATCTCATATCCTCCGCTTAAGACTGAAAAGGGTTATCCTACCCTTGGCCAGAACAGGCAATTTCAATTTTTCAAAGAGCCGACCTACATATATCCTGTTGTCCCTGCTACCGCGGCCACACTCCTTAAGCAGGGGGGCCACGAGGTGATCTGGAATGATTGCGCCGCGCAGGGCTGGGGTTGGGGCCGGTTCATTGAATTCGTAAGATCAGAAAAACCCGGCTTGATCGCCTTTGAAACTAAAACCCCCGTCATCAAGCAGCACTGGAAGATGATCAATCAGATAAAGTATGAGTGCCCGCAGGCAAATATCGTTTTATTCGGAGACCACGTAACGGCGCTCCCGGAGGAATCCTTTCATAATTCCCGCGTAGATTTTGTTTTAACGGGAGGGGATTATGATTTCCTGCTGCGTAATCTTTCTGATTTTATCGGGGGCAGCGAGGGGGCGCAGCTTGAGGCAGGAATATATTACAGGGAGGATGGCGAGATAAGGAATACAGGGCCATTTAAATTAGAGCATGACCTGGATTCATTGCCTTTTATTGACCGTGAACTTACCGAATGGCGGCTTTATGCTTATAAAAACGGCAATTACAAGCGTACCCCCGGCACATATATTATGAGCGGCAGGGATTGCTGGTGGGGCCGTTGCACTTTTTGCTCCTGGCCGCAATTATACCCGAAATTCAGAAAACGCAGCGCCGGGAATGTCCTGAATGAGATCGGCTACCTGTCGCAGGAGCTGGGCGTCAGGGAGATAATGGATGATACGGGCACTTTCCCTGTGGGCAGCTGGTTGAAAGAGTTTTGCTTTGGCATGATAGAACGCGGTTATAATAAAAAGATATTCCTGGATTGTAATATGCGTTTCGGAGCATTATCCGCGGAGGACCTTTCCCTGATGAAGAAGGCTAATTTCCGCCTCTTGCTTTTCGGCTTAGAATCAGGGAACCAGGGTACCCTTGACAGGCTCCAGAAGAACCTGAAGGTGGAGCAGGTTGCTGAAGATTGCCGCCTGGCAACCAGGGCAGGGTTATACCCGCATATTACTATTATGTTCGGATACCCCTGGGAGAGTTACGCCGAAGCGCTGAAAACGCTGGAGTTAGGCAGGCGGCTGCTAAAGAAAGGTTACGCCTATACAATGCAGGCAACTGTAGCCATACCTTACCCGGGCACCCCTCTTTTTGAAGAGTGCAAGCGGGAAGGGTTGTTAAATACCTTAGACTGGGATGATTACGATATGAAAGCTCCGGTAATGAAAACGCGGATCGGCAATGACAAGGTTATGGAATTAGTGCAAAGTATGTACCGGGTCTCTTTTCAGCCTGAATTCATATTAAGGAAGGCCTTGTCCTTAAAAGATATGGATGACCTGAAATATTACCTGCGCGCGGCAAAAAAGGTGGCGGGCCATATCTTTGATTTTCAGAAAGCGTCTTAATATATGGAAAACCGCGGGATATTCTGGATGGCTATAGGTTCCCTGGCAGCAACGCTGACCATGCTTTCGTTCATCCCGCAGATAATCACCATATTGAAACATAGATCAGCAAAAGACGTAAGCGTGATTACCCTGCTGCAGCTTTCTTTGGGGGTATCTTTATGGATCGCCTACGGGCTCTATCTTAAAGACGCGATAATAATCACGGCCAACAGCATAACCCTGGCGACATTAGTAATATTATTATTCCTGTATTTCAAATACAAAAGGAGAACGCAATGAAGAAAGCTTTTATCACCGGCGTAGACGGGCAGGATGGGTCTTACCTTGCCGAGTTCCTTATAAAAAAGGGTTACCGCGTCCATGGCATGGTCAGGCGCGTAGCGCTGGAAGACCCCGAACACCACTTGTGGAGGTTAAAGAATATTTTAAATAAGATCGTGCTGCATCCTGCCTCTTTAGAGAGCTACCCGAGCATATTCAAGATAATAGAGAAGGTAAAACCGGATGAATGCTATCATTTGGCGGCGCAGAGTTTTGTGAGCTATTCTTTTGAGGATGAGTTCTCCACGATCAATACGAATATCAACGGCACCCATTTTGTTTTATCGGCGATAAAGGAGAACGCCCCCAGGTGCAAATTCTATTTTGCCGCTTCAAGCGAGATGTTCGGGCTGGTAAGGGAGACGCCCCAGACAGAAAAGACCCCTTTTCATCCGCGCTCACCTTACGGTATCTCAAAAGTCGCAGGTTTTGACCTGACCAGGAATTACAGGGAGGCATACGGGTTATTCGCATGTAACGGGATATTGTTCAACCACGAAAGCCCCAGGCGCGGTTTTGAATTCGTGACGCGCAAGATCACTAATACGGTCGCGCAGATCAAGCTTGGGATGGCCAAAGAGCTGAAGCTTGGGAACCTTGAAGCTAAAAGGGATTGGGGTTTTGCCGGCGACTATATCAAGGCAATGTGGCTTATGTTGCAGCAGGATAAACCCGATGATTATGTAATAGCTACCAATGAGACGCACTCGGTAAGGGAGTTTGTGAAATTAGCCTTTGCCTACGTTGGCCTTGATTGGAGAGATTACGTGAAGATTGACAAGACATTTTACAGACCGGCGGAGGTACACCTGCTTATAGGGGATTATTCAAAGGCAAAGAAAAAATTAAAATGGGCCCCAAGCGTAAAGTTTGAGGAACTCGTTAAAATGATGGTAGACGCGGATATCTCAAGGATAAAATATATTAAGCGGGGTATATGCGATGTTAAGGATTAAGGTCGGGGATTTCAAGTTAGGGCGGGCGGAAAAAACGGCTATCAATGAAGTTTTGGATATAGGCAGGCTCTCTGAAGGGCCCAAGGTGAGCGAATTCGAGGCCAAATGGGCCGCTTTTATCGGAGCTAAATATTGTATTGCCGTTAACTCCGGGACATCCGCTTTGATCGCCGGGCTTCACGCGCTGAAAATTCTGCGTGGGATAAAGGACGGCTCAAAGGTAGTTACATCCCCGCTTACTTTTATCGCTACCGTTAACGCGATAGTGGCAGCAGGGCTTAATCCGGTTTTTGCCGATATAAACGAAAAAAATTTTGTAATTGAGCCCGAAGGCATAGAAAAGGTATTAAAGAAAGAAAAAGGTATTTCTGTTATATTGCCAGTGCACCTCATGGGGTATCCCGCGGATATGCCCGCGATCAATGCTATTGCCAGAAAACATAAATTGGCGGTTATGGAAGACGCGGCCCAGGCCCACGGGACTGTATATAAGGGTAAAAGGCTGGGGACTTTTGGCGCCTTAAGCTGCTTCTCTTTTTATATCGCCCATAATATCCAGGCCGGAGAGATGGGGGCAGTAGTGACTGATGACCGCGCGATTTACAGGCTCGTCAAGAAGATAAAAGCACACGGCCGAATGTGCGATTGTCCCGTATGCACCCGTTTTGATGGAAAATGCCCGAGGCTTAATTCTTATAAAGGAAAGGATGATTTTGACCCGCGTTTTTACCACGATATGTTCGGGTTCAATTTTAAGGCCATGGAATTCCAGGCGGCCCTGGGGTTATCGCAGATAAAAAAAGTGGAAGATATATTAATGAGAAGGAAGCATAATGTATTGTATCTCAATAAGGGGCTCAAACCGTTAGAAGGCGTATTGCGGCTCCCTGGGTATAGCGATGAAGTAAGTTACCTTGCTTATCCGATAGTTGTCGGGAGGCCGGATATCATCAGCCGCAAGGCCTTAAGGCGCAGATTAGAGGAGCGCGGCATAGAAACAAGGCCTTTATTCGGGTGTATTCCCACGCAGCAACCCGCGTACGGATATTTAAAGAAAAGATATGAAGGCAAGCTTCCTAACGCGGAATATATCGGTTTAAACGGCTTTTATATCGGATGCCACCAATACCTTAAAAAAACTGACCTTGATTATATTATTAAGATATTTAAACAAATTATTAAACCTTAAAGAATGGACCCGTTAGTTTCCATAAATATAGCCACGTATAATTCAGCCAGGACGCTTGTTAAGTGCCTGGACTCCGTTAAAACCCAGTCCTATAAAAATATAGAGATTATTATCATGGATTCACACAGCAAGGACAAGACGTTGGAGATCGCAAAATCTTACGGAGCTAAAATAGTCTTTGCCCCTACATTAGCTACTGCCAGGAAGGCGGGCTCGGATGCAAGCAGCGGAGAGTATATCATGATACTGGATTCAGACCAGGTCCTTGAACCGGATGTTATAGGCCGGTGCGTGCGCGCCTGCGAGGATGAGGGTTTTGACGGGGTTACCCTGTTTGAGAGA
>JBAZEH010000013.1:0-38232 GCA_041653955.1 Candidatus Omnitrophota bacterium
CTCCTTAACCTTCCAGCACCGGGCAGGTGTCACACCCTATACTTCCTCTTTCGAGTTTGCAGAGTGCTGTGTTTTTGCTAAACAGTCACCCGATCCACTTTACTGTGACCCTTACGCCTTTCAGCGAAGGGTACCTCTTGTTGCTAACTTACGAGGCTAGTTTGCCGAGTTCCTTAACGAGGGTTATCTCGAGCACCTTACCATATTCTGGAGGTCTACCTGTGTCGGATTACGGTACGGACAGTTAAACAACTCCTCTCTATACTTTTCTTGGCAGTATATTGCAGAACACTTCCCCCGCGCATACGCTTGGGGTAACCTCTGCGCCTCACGGCGCAAAGAACCGAGACATCCAACACTCGGCCGGCCCGAACATACCTCGCGTCATATAGAAAGTTTTAACGCCATTTAACTGGTATCCGAATATTAACGGATCATCCATCGCCTACGCCATTTGGCCTCGGCTTAGGCCCGACTCACCCTGGGCGGATTAGCCTTCCCCAGGAAACCTTAGACTTTCGGTGCACCTGTTTCTCGCAGGTGTTTTCGCTACTCATACCGACATAATCACTGCTCTGACGTCCAGTGCTCCTCACGGTACACCTTCACTCGTCAGAGTATGCTCCCCTACCGCTTATCTTACCCGAAGGTAAAATAAACCCATAGCTTCGGTAATAGGCTTAAGCCCCGATTATCTTAGGCGCGAGGTCGCTCGACCAGTGAGCTGTTACGCACTCTTTAAATGATGGCTGCCTCTGAGCCAACATCCTGGTTGTTAATGCGAGATCACATCCTTTACCACTTAGCCTATTCTTAGGGACCTTAGCTGATGGTCTGGGCTGATACCCTTTTGGCGCCGGAGCTTAGCCCCCGGCGTCTTACTCCCGGGATAAAAATAGTAGTATTCGGAGTTTGGTTGGGTTCAGCAAGCTAGTAAGCTCCTGTAACCCATTCAGCACTCTACCCCTACTATTCAGTTACCCGAGGCGAACCCTAGAATTGTTTCGGGGAGAACCAGCTATTTCTGAGTTTGTTTAGTCTTTCGCTCCGACCCACAGCTCATCCCATAGTTTTTCAACGCTAACGGGTTCGAGCCTTCACTCTCCTTTCGGAGAGCTTCACTCTGGCCATGGGTAGATCACTCAGTTTCGGGTCTACTATACAGTACTAAATCGCCCTATTAGGACTCGCTTTCGCTACGCCTGCCCCCCTCACGGGGGTTAAGCTCGCACCGCACAGTAACTCGTCGGTCCATTATGCAAAAGGTACGCAGTCAGCCATTATCACACCCGAAGGTATGATCATAGGCCTCCCACCGCTTGTAGGTTTATGATTTTAGGTTCTATTTCACTCGCTTCACCAGCGTTCTTTTCAACTTTCCCTCACGGTACTTGTGCACTATCGGTTTAGGTGTAGTTTTTAGCCTTGGACCGTGGTCGGCCCGGATTCCTACAGGATTCCACGTGCCCCGTAGTACTTGGGATACCCCTAGGCGGTTTTGAGATTTCGCATACGAGACTTTCACTCTCTATGGTATGCCTTTCCATGCATTTTGGCTATCTCTCTACCTGCCACATCGAGGTCCCACAACCCCTCTGCCTCCTTGCGGAGCCAGAGGTTTAGGCTCTTCCCTTTTCGCTCGCCGCTACTGGGGGAATCTCTTTGATTTCTTTTCCTCAGGGTACTTAGATGTTTCAATTCTCCTGGTTCGCTGCCCCACGACTATTGAATTCATCGCGGGGATACCGCAGTATAACCTGCGGTGGGTTGCCCCATTCGGAATCTCCCGGATCAAAGCCTGTTTGCGACTCCCCGAGACATATCGGTGCTTACCCCGTCCTTCATCGCCTCACCTAACCTAAGTCATCCGTCATAAACCCTTTGTAGCTTGACCAATAAATCTGATTCTCTCGTCGTATTGTAGTTTTACCCACAAGATCAAAATTCCTCGCCTCTTTTCAGAGGCTCAGAATAAATGCCCTCAAAAAAAATTGAGAGGCATCTAAGACCTTGTTACTTGAATGTAGTTGTCAAAGAGCATAATGTACCTCTTCATCCCGCGAAGCTATTACTACGCCTCTTGAAACAGAGATACGAGAAATCTATGCTTTAAAATTTAAAGAACTATTTTGGTGATATACACTCAGCTCGCTATTTTGCTTGCCGCAAAATTACGCTCGCTTGAGTGCCATTTACCTTTCCGATAAGGAAAAATAAATGGACCTGAGCGGGATCGAACCGCTGACCCCCTGCTTGCAAAGCAGGTGCTCTCCCAGCTGAGCTACAGGCCCGCTGATAATATTACTCTGGTAGGTCGCGCTCAAACCTGTATAAAATCTTCCGGTATCGCGCGACACACTTTTTTGTTTGTGCAACAAACAAAAAAGTGGGCCCAAGAGGATTCGAACCTCTGACCCCAGTCTTATCAGGGCTGTGCTCTAACCAACTGAGCTATGGGCCCGCTTCATATGTGTAAATGTTCTATATGTAATGCCCTGATTCATTACACACACATTCCACGATAAAAAACGGGAGACCATCCTTCCAGTCGATCGGAGAGCGTGTCTCCCAAAAAAAGAATTTAGATAGCCAAGCCCACAGGCACTTACGCGCCTGCAGTATAGTCTATTACCGAAAGCATAATAAAACAAGCTATCGGATACCGACTATGGGTTATTTTTCTAAAGAATCCTGTAAAAACAGGATTTTTTTAGAAAGGAGGTGATCCAGCCGCACCTTCCGGTACGGCTACCTTGTTACGACTTAGCGCCAGTCACCAGTTTTACCTTAGACCTCTCTTGCGAAAAGTTTTTAGGTACCCCCGGCTCCCATCGCTTGACGGGCGGTGTGTACAAGGCCCGGGAACGTATTCACGGCGGCGTAGCTGATCCGCCATTACTAGCGATTCCGTCTTCATGGAGTCGGATTGCAGACTCCAATCCGAACTGAGCCTACCTTTTTGCGATTAGCTCCCCCTCGCGGGTTGGCAACGCTTTGTAGTAGGCATTGTAACACGTGTGTAGCCCAAGGCATAAAGGCCGTACTGACTTGACGTCATCTCCACCTTCCTCTCGGTTATCCCGAGCAGTCTCCTAAGAGTGCCTCTCTAGGCCTTGCGGCTTTGAAAGTAGCAACATAGGATAATGGTTGCGCTCGTTGCGGGACTTAACCCAACATCTCACGACACGAGCTGACGACAGCCATGCAACACCTGTGCAGGCTCCTGACTTGACAGGTTATCCACGTTTCCGCTTCTTACTTCCTGCATGTCAAGCCTTGGTGAGGTTCTTCGCGTAGCGTCGAATTGAACCACATGTTCCACCGCTTGTGCGGGCCCCCGTCAATTCCTTTGAGTTTTAGCCTTGCGGCCGTAGTCCCCAGGTGGAGCACTTAACGAGTTATCTTACGGCGCTGAAGGGTTACCCCCAACACCTAGTGCTCATCGTTTATAGCTAGGACTACCAGGGTATCTAATCCTGTTTGCTCCCCTAGCTTTCGCAGATTAGCGTCAGAACTGGACCAGAGAGCCGCTTTCGCCACTGGTGTTCCTCCCGATATCTACAGATTTCACCCTTACACCGGGAATTCCACTCTCCTATTCCAGTCTCAAGCCATGCAGTATTGAAGGCAGTTCTAAGGTTGAGCCTTAGGATTTCACCCCCAACTTGCATAGCCGCCTACCTGCCCTTTACACCCAATGAATCCGAGTAACGCTCGCCACCCCCGTATTACCGCGGCTGCTGGCACGGAGTTGGCCGTGGCTTCTTCTCTAGGTACCGTCAACCCTAGGCAGTATTAGTGCCCAGGAGTTTCTTCCCTATCGAAAGAGGTTTACGATCCGAAAACCTTCATCCCTCACGCGGCGTCGCATAGTCAGGCTTTCGCCCATTGCTAAAGATCCTCGACTGCAGCCTCCCGTAGGAGTCGGGGCAGTGTCTCAGTCCCCGTGTGGCTGACCACCCTCTCAGGCCAGCTACCCGTCAAAAGCCTTGGTAGGCCGTTACCCTACCAACTAGCTGATAGGACGCGAGCTCATCTTTAAACAACAGCCCTTACGGGCCATCTTTACCCATCTTCACCTGCGCAAAGATGGACACATCGAATATTACCCTCGCTTTCGCAAGGCTATCTCCGATTTAAAGGTAAATTACTCACGTGTTACTCACCAGTCTGCCGCTATATCTTCGGGCAACTTGACATCTGCCTTGCGGCTTCAATCTTGCCGCCCAAAGTATCGCTCGACTTGCATGCCTAATCCACGCCGCCAGCGTTCACTCTGAGCCAGGATCAAACTCTCCAAAAATCTATGAAAGTTTGTATAATGGCTCTCTACTTACTTTTTACTTCGAATTGACTTGGCTATCCAAATTTAGAAAGAGCAGACAAAAAAATACGCCCCATTACACATGGGGCGCTAAAAATTTAGCGCTTATGTATGGGTTTATCTAATTATCCGAATTTGTCAGTGCTGATGGCTGTTTTCATCAGAGTAGAAAATATAACAGATAATGATATACTTGTCAAGTATTTTTTTTAAATAAATAACAGGGGGACTGCTATTCTTAAAGAGCGGTATAACTTATTCAATGCCGGGCACTTTATTCCTTCCTTGATTCACTGTGATATCAGCTCGGTAATGCTGAATATCGGCAGAAAAAGCGATACGACTATGCCTCCTATAACGATACCCAGAAAAGATATAACTATAGGCTCAATAGTGCTGGTAATTGCGGTTACCGCCGCGTCTACCTGCTCATCGTAAAAGTCGGCTATCTTAGAAAGCATCTTTTCCAATTGCCCGGTCTGCTCTCCTACCCCTATCATGCGGGTAACCATTATTGGGAAAACCTTGCTTTTAGCAAGGTTGCGGGATATAAGCTCCCCCTCCCTCACCGCGCTTCTGCAATCAAAAATCGCCTCTTCAATGACCTTGTTGCCCGATGACTTACCCACAATATCCAAAGCGTTCAATATAGAGATCCCGCTCTTTACCAGGGTCGCGAATGTGCGGGTAAGTTTGGCCAACGCGACTTTCTGAAAAAGAGGGCCAAAAACAGGCATATTCAACTTCCAGCTATCAAAATAATAACGGCCCTTCCTGGTGGCTATATATTTCTTAAAAAGGAGGCCCAGGATAATAAATAAAGCAACTATAAACAGGAAATACCGGCCAAGCAGGTTGCTTGTTTCTATAAGGATGCGGGTAGGAAGCGGCAGTTCTCCTCCGAAAGAAGCGAATATTTCTTTGAATATAGGCACGACCTTGATCAGCAATCCCGCGGTAATCAGGATAGCCATACTTATCAGGATAGCCGGATAGACCATGGCTGATTTTATCTTTCGCGTTAACGCGGCAGCCTTCTCCAGGTATACCGCCAGCCTATCCAGGACCTCATTAAGAGTACCGGAGGCCTCCCCTGCCTTGGCCATATTTATGAACAATTCGGAGAACACTGAAGGGTATTTTGCCAGCGCGTCGTAAAAGCTTGTGCCAGCTTCTATATCCTGGCGCACGGAGACCACCACATCCTTTAACCTCTTATTCTCGATCTGCTCGCCAAGTATCCCTAAAGACTGCACCAGAGGCACGCCCGAATCTATCATCGTAGACAGCTGCCTTGTAAAGATAACCAGGTCCTCAAGCCCTATTCTTCCTCCCCTTGTCTTTGGCGCCCTGCTCTTTACGGACTCCAGGGAAACGACTATAAGCTCTTTCCTGTGCAATATATCAGCTGCCTCTATTTCTGAGGCTGCCTCTAACATGCCGATAGCAGCATGGCTATTCTTGTCTTTAGCGGTATATTTATATGTGTTCATAGCCTGTCTACGACCTTCATAAAAGCATCCACTACTTTCGGGTCAAATTGCGTACCGGAGTTTCTTCCTATTTCCATAATAGCTTCCTGCTTTGAAAGGGGTATGAGCCTGTAAGAACGCGGTGAACGCATCGCCTCATAAGCATCCGCCACGTGTATTATGCGCGCACCGATAAGTATATCTTCCCGTTTACGGCCCTCCGGGTATCCGGAACCGTCGTAATGCTCATGATGCTGTTTGACAAGCTCTATAACCCCGTTAAGGAACGTGAGCGGCTCTAAAATATGCGCCGCGGTCTGCGGGTGGCGCCTTATCTGCTCCCATTCCTGGGGGGTAAGGCTGCTTGACTTGCCTAATATGCAATCCTGAACCCCGATCTTGCCAAGGTCATGCAACTCGCAGGCATCGCGTATCAACTCTATCTCGTGCGCGGACATCCCAAGCTCCTCCGCTATCGCTACGGCATACCTTGCAACATTCTCTGAATGGCTGTGCGTGTAGTGGTCGCGCGCGTCAATAGCCTGCGCCAGGACCTTAATCGTGCGCATATAAGTCTCGCGTAGGTCTTCATAAAGCTTGGACAGGTTCTTCGTGGACTCCTCTATTCTTTTTGCCAAAAGGGTATTCTGTTTTGTTAAGGATATATTATGCTCCTTGAGCCCGTCGACCAGCTTATTATGCCCGGCCATAAGCGAACGCAGCTCAAGCCCTTTCTTCATAAGGAAAATAAGCTTATCAGGGTTAACGGGCTGGGCTATGAAATCATATGCGCCTGATCTCTGCAGTTCTTCCAATAATGAAGGGTCAGAGCTGTCTATTAATACTATGATAACGCAGCCGGGGTCGATCGCCTTAAGGCTCGCCACCAGATTCAGGCTGTCCACCCCCGGCATCCCAAACCTGACTATAACGATATCAAAACTCCCGCACTTAAAAAGATCCAGGGCGTAATTTATATTTGTCTGCAGCGATACGGAATATCCGCTTCTGGATGAGATCGTATCCATTATATGGCCTGAGACTACCTCATCGTTATTGATCAACATCACAAATACCTTACCGGTCATATCACTCCTCTTTAGTCACCCTGATCACTTCATCCAATGTGGTCAAGCCCATCTTGACCTTAAGGTACGCGTCGTCCCTTAAGGTCTTCATCGCGCAATTTGTTAGGGCGTAGCGCCTTATCTCATCTATGGGCTTCTTCTTCATTATCATCTCGCGGATATTATCATCGATGATCAGCGCCTCCAGGATTGCTATTCTACCATAAAATCCCGTATTATTGCAATATTTACATCCTTTTGCGCTATAGAAGGTTACCTTCTCCCTGAACCCTATGCTTTCCAGGAATTTTTCCGGCATCTCTGTCGGCTGCCTGCACTTCAGGCAAAGCCTGCGGCATAGCCTCTGGGCAGAAAGCATAACCAGGCTTGAAGCGACCAGGAATGGCTCAACACCCATATCCATAAGGCGCGTTATACTGGAAACAGCATCATTGGTATGCAGGGTAGAAAACACTAATTGCCCTGTAAGCGCCGCCTTCACCGCTATATCGGCAGTATCAGAGTCCCTTATCTCTCCTATCATGATCACATCGGGGCTTTGCCGCAAAAGCGAACGCAAACCTGAAACAAAATCAAGCCCGATATCGGGCTTCACCTGGACCTGAGTAATACCTTCTATCTGATATTCTACCGGATCCTCTATGGTTATGATATTCTTCTCGGGTGTATTCAGCTGGTTTAATACGGAATAAAGGGTAGTTGATTTACCGGAACCTGTCGGGCCCGTGACCAGGATCATGCCAAACGGCTTCTCTATCGCTTCTTTGAATATTGCCAACGGCTGTTCCGAAAAACCCAGCTGGTCCAACCCTATGGATAGATTGCCTTTATCAAGAGCGCGCAGGACGAACTTCTGGCCGAATGTAGTAGGAAGGCTTGAAACGCGGAAATCCACCTCCTTGCCCTTGGCCTTCACTTTAAACCTTCCGTCCTGAGGTATGCGGTTTTCGGTAATATCAAGGTTAGAAATGATCTTTACCCTCGCCAATATAGCGTTCTGATTGACCTTTGGGATCTTGAATATATCATATAACGCACCGTCAATGCGGTACCTTATTCGCAAACAATCTTCCTCCGGCTCTATATGTATATCGGATGCCCTCTTTTTCAGGGCCTGCGTCAACATAAGGTCTACCAGTTTGACTATAGGGGCTTTTTTGCTATCCTTTACGGCGCTGCTTAAGTCTATCTCATCCTGTTTAGCCAGTTCATCTTCTTTAAACTCAAGATCAGGGCCCTGCGGGGTATCATCTATTATCTTCTGGACATCACTTAATTCCTTGCGGTAATAAGTATCAACCGCTTTCTTTATCTCATCCTGGGGGCTTAATATTATATCTATATCGCAGCCCGTAAGCATCTTCAAATCATCCAGGGCGAAAATATTCAAAGGGTCAGCCATAGCTACCGTAAGATTATTGCCCAGGCGCGAAAGAGGTATGAGAGAATACTGCCTGGCTATATGTTCCGGTATGAGCTCGATAGTGCCGGGATCAAACTTGAACTTTGAAATATGTATTACGGGGATATAAAGATACCTGGATATCAATGCAAGCAGCTCTTCTTCCGAAATAAAACCCTCTTCTATCAATACACGCCTTAACGGCAGCCCCTTTTCTTTCTGTATCAAAAGAGCCTTTTCTATCTCGGCAGTCTTCAGGCGCTTGCTTTTAAGCAATATATCTACGATATTCTTTCTTAGTGTCTGCACTTTTTTACTCGTCCGCGGCTGTCACGCGCAGGACCTCGCTTACGGTAGTTATCCCTTTCTTCGCCTGTTCCATCCCGTCTTCCCTTAATGTCCTCATACCCTCAAGGCGCGCGTGCTGCTTTACTATATGCTCCTGCGCGCGGTCAAGTATCAACTCGCGTATCTTCGGGGTCAGCAATAACAGCTCGGCGATCACGGTCCTGCCGCTATAACCCGTGTTAAAACAGCGGCTGCACCCTTTTCCCCTGAAGAATTCATACCTGTTCTCGGAAGCGGCATCCGGCTTTAAGGCTTTCGCCATATCGCTTTCAAGAATATATTTTTCTTTACAGTAAAAACACACCTTACGCACAAGCCTCTGCGCGAGCACACAGACTAATGAAGCGTTAATCAGGTATGGCTCAACGCCCATATTGATCAGGCGCACTATGGCTCCGCTGGCGGTAGTCGTATGCAAAGTAGATAAAGCAAGATGCCCGGTTAAGGCGCTCTTAATGGCTATATCTACCGTATCGTAATCCCTGATCTCGCCTATCATTATCACGTTGGGGTCCTGCCTTAATATAGAACGCAGTGAACTGGCAAAAGTCAACCCTATCTCCGGCCTCACGGTAACCTGGTTTATGCCTTCCAGCTGGTATTCTACCGGGTCCTCCACGGTAACAATATTCTTCTGCGGGGTATCCACGAATTTAAGGACTGAATAAAGCGTTGTAGTCTTTCCGGAACCGGTCGGCCCGCATACAAGCATCATCCCGTGCGGGGATTTTGCTGCGCGCTTCAGCCCGGAAAGGACATTCGCGCTGAAACCCAATTTGTCTATATCGAGCATTGCCTGCGTTTTATCAAGTATGCGTATGGCCACCTTTTCGCCGAAACTGGAAGGCAATACGGATACACGAAAATCAACTTCACTACCGAATATCTCGGCCTTAAAGCGGCCGTCCTGCGGGAGCCTGTGCTCGGCAATATTCATATTAGACATTACTTTAATGCGGGACACTATGGAAGCGTGCATGCTTTTAGGGGGGGCTTTCTCTTCGTGCAATACCCCGTCTATCCTGTAACGCACCCTTAATTCCTTCTCCCATGGCTCTATAAGTATATCGGATGCCTTTTTATTTACGGATTCCTGAAGTATCATATTGGTTATTTTGATCACAGGCGGCTCGCGGCTTATCCGGTCCAGTTCCTGCTCGCTTAACGAGGCCTCCTCCTCTTCTTTAATAAATTCTATGGAAGAAACAGACATCTCCTTGACAAGGCTGTCAATAACGCCCTTGGTGGCATCGGGATATGAAAGCTCTATGGCCTGCATTATTTCTTCTCCCGGGGAAATAATAGGATTGATCTTGTATCCGGTGAGTGCTTCTACGTGGTCGATGGCGAATATATTCAAAGGATCGGCCATCGCCAGGGTGATCACATCACCCATTTTGGATATGGGGATTATCTGATAACGGCGGGCGATATCCGCGGGTATGACCTTAGCTACTTCATAATCTATCTTGAAACGCTTTAGGTCTATCAGGGGAATATCCAGCCCCTGGCTTAACACAGAGATGAGCTCATCCTCCTTGATGAACTTCAACTCTACGATGATATCGCTTAACTTTCCGCCTTTTTTGGCCTGGGCCTCCAACGCCTCGCTAAGCTGCTTAGCGCTTATAAGATTTTTGCTGACCAGGAGTTCCGTAAGGCGGTCTTTAAGTGAGACCATTTTTTATTCTTTATCTTTGTAATATTTCTCAATTGCTTTCTTGACATCTGATAAAGTAGAAACAAATATCTGTATGATGCATCCTGAAAGCAGCTCCAGGTCTTCTATGGCGTTAACATTAAGAGGATTGGACATGGCGAGGGTAAGGCTGTTGCCTACCTTGTCTACGGGAATAAGCAGGTATTGCCGGGCAACGCGGCTGGGTATTATATCTACTATCTCAGGGTCTATCTCATAATTAGCCAGGGGCAGATAAGGAAAACCATATTGCGCCGTGAGGGCTTGGGTTATATCTTCTTCCTTGGCAAGCCCCAAACCCACAAGCACCTCGCCGATCAAGCCGCCTTTCTCCTTTTGGGCTGTCAACGCCTCCTCTAACTGGCGCTGGTTGATCACGCCCCGCTCTATAAGGAGTTCTCCGAGTTGTTTATTCGCTATTCTTTTCACTGGCATCCAGCCTTAAAAGACAAGACACCTATTCGGTTCTTACCCTGCGTCTTGGCATCCTTAAGGGCTTCTTTGGCTTTGGCGAACAACTGTTCGGCATTGATCCCGTCAAGGGGGTTCTCGCTTACCCCACCGCTCACCGTCAGCCTCTTATCCATATCCGCTTCTTTGCTAAACGCGGATTCCACTCTTTTTCTTACCTCTTCGGCGGCTTCTTTCGCCTGGCGTTTATTCTTTTCAGGCAACACCACGGCGAAATCATTATCTGCTATCCTGGCTATACGCTCAACTTCGGTAAATAAATCATTGAACAAGGAAGCGAGTTTCTTCAGGGTGGCTTCCGCGGGCAATAATCCGAACTTCTCGCGGAAGCGCCGGAAGTTATCTATATTAAAAATAACAAAAGCGCAGGGGCGGCGGTAAACTATCGCCCTTTTGATCTCCTCTTCAAGGCGGTTACGGATAAATGGCTCGTTATATAATCCGGTTAGGGCGTCTTTTATCTCTAATTCGCTTACCCGGTGCGTCAGTATATCATTCTCTATGGCTATCGCTACCTGTTTGCAGAAAAGTTCCAATAGCTCTATATCGTCGCTCTCATACTGGACAGCATCCCCCTTATTGCCTATCCCCAGAACGCCTATCAACCTGCCTTTTAGGAGTATAGGAAGAGCCAGCGTGCAATTTAATTTAAAATTCTGCAGTAAAGCAGCCCGTATATTCCCTGCCGGTGTATTCCTTTTATCCAGCATCAACGGTTCCTGGTTATCGGTCAAATCCGCGAATACGCTGTCTTCAGCCTCCAGCTCAAGAGGAAGGGAATGCTCCCAGTTTATCCCTCCTTTGGATTTAAGGCGGAATTTATCGGAACCCTCCTCCTTAATATACAGGTATGATATATCCGCATTACCCAAAGAACATGACTTCTCCAGGATAAATTTAAGTATATTCTCTAACTTATCTCCGTGTGAGACTAAAGAGCTTATCCGTAAAAGGTCAGAGAGTATGAATATGCGCTTGTGGATCTTAAGATTTATCTCGCTGGTCTTCTCGCTGTAGCCCTTCAACTCGTCCATATTTCCGCGTATACGCCGCGTGAGCTCATTAAGGGCTTCGCCCAGGTCTCCTACTTCATCCTTGGAATCATCGCTGACTTTACCGTTAAAATCTCCCGCGGCTATCTTCTTGGCATTCCCGCTTATCAGCAGGATCCGGTCAAACACGTCTTTAATGACAAAAAATCCCAATAAAGCTATAAAAGCACTTATCAGTATAAATAATGTTATGTCAAGTTTAATGCCTATCTGCGGGAATATATAATTAGAAGCGATATATACACACACAAGGATAGGCACGACCGACATAAGGTAAAATGCCGTGTTTAATTTGGACCTAAGGCCGCGCGAAATAAGGGAAAGTTTATTTTCTGTTTTCATATTAGCCTCCTTGATATAGCTCCGGAGCGCGTAATAAAGGGGTCAAAATATCTATTTATTATATATCGCATCTTACGCCATAGCAATAGTTTTGTCTGCTTCATTCCTTAGTGCCTCTTTGCTTATACCTATATCCAGGATATCCCATGGCAGGTGTTCACCCTTATCCCTCTCCCGCAGGTAAAAAACCGGGTCTATCCCAGATTCCGCGAAAGCATCCATCCATCTTTCAAATATAAAATGGTTATCCCAGGCGTCAAAGCGGGCGCCTTTTTTAAAAGCGTTATATACCACGCGGCTCAACCTCCTGTCCCCCCGGGAAAAGACGCCCTCCAGAAAGCTCATACGCGGATTACGGAGGCTCAAACGTATCCTTCTATGGCGCAGCTTATTTCTAAGATAATTATATTTATACTCCATCCCGCCTATATCCTCCATCCTGAACCACTGAAATGGCGTATGGGGTTTTGGGATCAGGGTGTTCACGCTTACGCTAAGCTGCGCTGCCCTCCTGCCTGCCTTTTTCCCCAGGTCCAGCGTCTGCATACACAGGTCAACGATACCGTCCAAATCCCCGTCTGCCTCAAAAGGCAGGCCGGTCATGAAATAAAGCTTTATATTCTGATAACCCGAGGCGTACGCGCGCTCGATCACGCTGAAGAATTCCTCCACGCTGAAGTTCTTGTTCATTATCTTGCGCATCCTTTCGCTGCCCGCTTCGGGAGCAAAGGTAAGCCCGGTCTTTTTTATGCTCGCTATCAAAGAAGATATGCTTCCTATAAAATCCTTCGGCTTCATTGAAGGCAGGGATACGCTGACCGCGTTCTCTTTAAATGTACCTATTAAGCGCTTCAATAACCCTTCTAACCCGGAAAAATCACTTACCGACAAACCGCATAAAGATACCTCTTCGTAACCGGTCTTTCTGTAGGCTGTTTCGGCAAGCCCGACGATATTATCCGGCGTCCTCTGCCTGAACGGGAAATACTGCGTTCTTGCCTGGCAAAAACGGCAATTATTCGGGCACCCTCGCATTATCTCTAAGGCAATACGGTCATGCACTGTCTGGATATAAGGCACCATCCAATCCGTGGGGAAACAGGAGGTATTCAGGTCTTTTATAAATCGTTTAATGATCCTTTTAGGGATACCTTCTATCCTGGGGCTGAACTCCTTTATCCTGCCATCAGGGGTATAACAAACTTCATATAAAGAGGGTACGTATACCCCTTCAACGCGGGAAAGAATAGATAGAAGCTCTTCTTTATCCATGGAGGAACCCCGGTATTTTTCCTTATACCGGCGATAAATATCTATTATCTCTCCTATCGCTTCTTCGGCTTCCCCGAAAACAAAAAGGTCAAAGAATTCGTGCATAGGCTCGGGGTTCAGGGTAGACGGACCGCCCCCGATAATCAGGGGATAACGATTACCGCGCATAGAAGACTCAAGCGGGATAGAACCCGATTGCAGGATATTCAATACATTGGTATAACTCAACTCATGGGCCAAAGAGAAACCTATAATATCAAACTCCCCGAGGCCCTTTCTGGACTCTAATGAATATATTCCTGACCCGTTATCGCGCAATACCTTCTCCATATCCTCGGCGCAGGAGAAAACCCGCTCGCAAACAACATCGGGAATGCCGTTAAGGAGTGAATAAAGTATGCGTATCCCTAAATTGCTCATCCCTATCTCATAAAGATCGGGAAAACATAAGGCGAATTTTATATACGCCTTATCAAAATCCTTGCGGGAAACATTCCACTCCTGGGCGATATAGCGCCCGGGTTTATTTACCTGCAATAGCATCTCGTCTGGCATAGTAAAAATAGCTACCTCGATTTATTGATATTGGCTAATATCCCCAGGGATAAGAAAGTGAGGAACATGGATGAACCGCCGTAACTCATAAGCGGTAACGGCAGGCCCACGATGGGCGCCAGACCCAGGTTCATGGCGATATTTATAAAAACCTGCAGACAAAGCATTAAAGATATCCCTGAGGCCAGCAGCCTGCCGAAACTATCCGCGGACCTTGAGGCGATAATAATCCCCTGCCTTATCAACAAGTAATACAAGAACAACAGGAAAGATACCCCCATAAAGCCCCACTCTTCCGCGAAAGTCGCGAATATAAAATCGGTGTGGGATTCAGGCAGGAAACGTAACTGGCCCTGCGTGCCCGAAAGCCACCCCTTGCCGAAAAAACCTCCCGAGCCTACGGCGATCTTAGACTGTATAACCGTATATCCGGCCCCCAGCGGGTCTATGTTAGGGTTCAAGAAAACCATAAGCCTGTCCTTCTGGTAATCTCTCAGAAAATTCCATAATACCGGAAAACACAATGCAGATAATAGAAGGAATATGAATATATACCTGAACTTTACGCCTGCCAGATACATCATTATTATGAATATAATAATCAGCATTGCTCCGCTTCCAAGGTCCGGCTGCTCGATTATGAGCACCGCCGGCAGAGCTACGAAAAACAAAGGTATGATCAGCGCGCGCATTAACCCCATCCTATTTACCGGGGAAGAGATATCCCTGAAGCTCTTCCTGCTGAAATATCTCGCCAGGAATATCACGATAACTAATTTTGCTATCTCTGAAGGCTGCACATTAAACCATATGAATTTAAGCCATCTCTGCGCGCCTAAGCGTACTATACCGAGTATAAATACCAATACCAGCAGCAATAACGCCAAAGAATAAAGAAAATAAGTTATATCCCAAAGACGGCGGTAATTCATGCTGGAGATAGCAAAGAATATGGCCAACCCCATGATCAACCATAATATCTGGCGTTTATACATGGACTGCCAGAACTCTCCTTCTTTCTGGTAGGTACTGCTGTATATGGAAATAATACCTATGGAGGCGATCAAAACAGCTATTATCAATATTTTAAAACTGGTCCTCATATCAATCCTTCCCGGGCCATCCCTTCTATTATTTCTTTAGCCACTACGGAAGCGGCGTGCCCGGAACCTCCGTGCTCTAAGAATACGCATATGGCGAATTTCGGCTTCTTGTAAGGAAAGAATCCTACAAACCATCCGTGGGAAGAACCCCGGGAGACCTGCGCGGTCCCTGTCTTGCCGGCTACCGAAACCGGCAATGCAGACAATATATGGGCTGTGCCCGTAGGATAAGTTATAGTCCCGCGCAAACCTTCTTTTATGCGCATTATTGTGCTTTCTTTTAAAGATATCCTGGCGGGCCCTTTTTTAGGGCTTGATATTTCGCGGCCATCCACTGCCTTGACTATGCGGGGAGTAACAAGAAAACCGTTATTCGCGAATACCGCTATCATTCGCACGGCCTGTATGGGAGTAATCAACAATTCACCCTGGCCTATAGAAATATTTGCCGTATCTCCGTCATACCACCTCTTGAATTTGGATATCTGCCTCCACAAAGGGGAAGGGACAAAACCTTGCGCCTCATATGGCAGGTCAACCCCGGTAAGATGAGAGAATCCGAATTTAACTGCGTAGTCATGTATAGCCTGTGCCCCGGCAAGCAGGCCTGTCCTGTAGAAAAATACATTGCAGGAGTTCGCTATCGCCTCGGCCAGCCCCTGCTTGCCATGCGTTTCCCAGCAGGAAAATTCATGGTTGCCTATCATCAGGCTTCCGGAACATAAGAACGCTGTTGACTGATTTATCTTCCCGGTTTCAAGGGCGGCGGCAGCCACTACCATCTTGAAGATGGAACCTGCCGGGTATGCCCCGGTAATGGCGCGGTTTATGAAGGGCGCGTCCGGATCCGAGAGCATCGCGCCCAAAGAAACCCCGGAACTCTTAACAAACGCATCAGGAGAGAACCCCGGATAACTTGCCATAGCCATAATATCGCCGTCAAAAGGGTCCATAAGGACAACGCAGCCATTCCTTCCGCTCAGGCTTTCTTCGGCTATCTTCTGTATCTTTAAATCTATGGTGAGTTTCAGGTCCCTGCCGTTACGCGGCGGTTTAAAACCCAACACGCTGACCAGCCTGCCGCGGTGGTCCACCTCTACCGATAAACCGCCTGTTTCCTGGCGCAGGAAATAATCGTATTTTTCCTCTACTCCTCCGAAACCCACTATATCCCTGGTCTTATAGCCGTAATTCGCGAGTTTTGTCAGGCGCCAAAGGTCAATCTCATTCAAATACCCTATAATATGGCACGCCGCTCTGCCGTATATATAATCCCTCAAAGGATATGGTTGTATGACAATATTATCCATATCCCCTTTCATCTCTTCCAGCATTATGGCCTTTTTGACATCTATATTCTCCGCTATAACCGCAGGCGTAAATGAGGCCGCTGATATATCGCGGTATCTTTTCTTAAGGTCTTTCGCGCTTATATTAAGGATACCGCCTATACGCCTGAGCGTATCGTCTACTCCATTACTCCCGTAAGAAGATATCATCACGTTATAAGAAAGCTTGTTATCTACTATGATACCTCCATTACGGTCCGATATCTTTCCGCGGGCGCCATCCTGCGGCAGGAGCCTTACGCAATTCTTATTGCTTAAAGCCCTGTATTTTCCCCCCTGTATCACCTCTATATTCAGATTAGTGATAAGTAAAAGGAGGAACGCAATAATGACCGCGCGGCTGACAATCTTTAATCTCATATTTATCCGGCCTCAAGATTCAATAACCGATGATTTTATGGCTAATTTCAATACTAATGGGAAAAATAACGTGGTGTACAATGAGCCGACCACGGCGATACGAAAGAAAACACCCCAGGAGATAAAGTTCCCCGATAGCAGCAATATCAGCATACTTGCGATACTATCGGAAATGGCAACGATAAAAATAAGCACCAAACGCACATAACTGTTATCTAATGAGATCACCCTGGACAACTTTATGATCAAAAAACTCCACAAGAAGAAAAGAACGGCGTTCATGCCAAATGGCGCCACCGAAAATATATCCTTTAATAACCCGGCAAAAACGCTTAAAGATAAGGCCCAGCGCGGACGGTAAAAAAGCGCGGCTATAACCGCGCATATCAGAATCAGGTCAGGCCGTATATTGAATATATGCACATAATAGGCCGCCGTCGCCTGCGATAAGGCCAGGACAACGATTATACCTGCGAAAATTAGTTTCTTCACGGTATGATTATCAGTAATTCTTCTATGCTGGAAAGATTGACTGCCGGCTCTATAGTCGCGTAACGGCTCAATCCGGAAAACTCTTCCCCCACCGCCGTCACGGTACCTATGGTCAGGCCTTTAGGGTAGGCCTCGGTCAAGCCGGAAGTCACTATGGTATCGGATACTTTTATATCTGAATCCTTGGGCAGGTATTTCATTATCAGGGAGCGCCCCAGGGTGCCCGAAACAAGCCCTTCCTGGCGGCTGCGCTGGGCTAACGCCGAAACGCTAAAAGAAGGGTCATTGATCAGCATCACCCTGCTTGTGGAATATCCCGCGTCAATGACCCTCCCGGCCAATCCGAGATAATTGATAACCGCAAAACCGTTCTTTATCCCGCTATCGCTGCCCTTGTCTATGATAACTACCGAAAACCAGTTATCCGCCGAACGGCCGATCACCCTTGCCGCGATCACTTTTAACGGGGTTTTCTGTTTGAAGGAAAGCAAACCCCTCAGGCGTTCATTCTCAATGGCTGCTTCCTCGGCATCATTAAGTTTATGCTTTAAAAAATCCGCCTCTTTCCTTAGCTTTTCATTCTGTATAAAATTACGGTGATAAAAAATAAGCCCTTCCGCCTCGCGCCCGATAAGGGCGGCTAACGTAAGAGGGTATTTTAAAACTTTAAACGCTGGTTTTCTTAAGGCGGGCGTGGCGGCGAAAAGGAACAAAAGGAAAATAACAGATAAGGCGGGATATACTAAATTTTTCTTTTTAAGTTTAAACACATCCTATTTCCTGGACTACGAGTACATCTCGGACTTTATGGGAACGGTCATCTTTTTCAGATAGCGTATTTCATCCAGGACTTTTCCTGTCCCGACAGCTACTGCAGTCAACGGGTCATCCGCTATATGGACCGGTAAACCGGTCTCTTCAGAGATCAATTTGTCCATACCCCTCAATAATGACCCTCCTCCGGCCATAACTATACCGTGTTCTATCAAATCTGAAGCTAATTCGGGGGGGGTCCTCTCCAGGGATATTTTGGCGATCTCTAATATGGCGCGAAGCGGTTCCTGCAACGCTTCTCTTACTTCTTCTGAATTTATGGTAACTGATTTAGGCAGCCCCGCTACCAGGTCCCTCCCCTTGACTTCCAGGCTCATCTCTTCTTCCAAAGGATAGGCGGAACCGATCTTTATTTTTATATCTTCGGCGGTGCGTTCTCCAACCATCAAGTTATAAGTCTTCTTAAGGTATTCAATTATCGCTCCGTCCATCTCATCTCCGCCTATACGTATGGACTTGGAGAATACGATCCCGGCAAGCGAAATAACAGCTATCTCGGTTGTGCCGCCGCCGATATCTATGACCATATTGCCAATCGGCTCCTGTATGGGCAAACCGACGCCTATTGCCGCGGCAATAGGCTCTTCAATAAGAAAAACCTCCCTTGCCCCGGCGCGCTCCGCCGAGTCTTTCACGGCGCGCTTTTCAACTTCGGTAATGCCCGAAGGTATGGCTATTACTATCCTCGGCCGGACCAGTACGCGGCGATGATGGACCTTCTTTATAAAATATCTTAACATCGCTTCCGTTATCTCAAAGTCAGCGATGACTCCGTCTTTCATAGGCCTGATAGCCACTATATTGCCCGGGGTACGGCCAAGCATGCGCTTGCCTTCCTCCCCTACTGCCAGGACATGCGAAGTCCCTTTCTCAATAGCTACAACCGAAGGCTCGCAAAGAACAACCCCTTCACCCTTTACAAATACCAGGGTGCTGGCTGTGCCCAGGTCAATACCCATATCGTTGGAGAATAAACCAAGCAGATAATTGATAGTTTTTCTCAATATCTCTTTAAATTTTGACATATTTTCTCCTTAAGAGTAAAGTATATGGATTTTAACAGAGATTAAACTCATTGTCAAATAAAAATTTAAAGAAATTCAGCGGATAAGCGCCTTTAGAAGGCTCAAGAAATCCGGGAAGGATTTATTTATACAGGAAATATCATCAATAAAGGTGGCCCCTTCTGCCGCCAGGGCCGCCACAATCATACTCATCGCGGTGCGATGGTCCCCAAAACTACTGACTTTCGCTCCCGTAAGGGGTGCCCCGCCTCTGATAAGGATCTTTTCCGAACCAGCGGAATTAACCACCTCTATATCAACGCCCATCTTCTTTAAATTACGCGTCATTGAGGTTATGCGGTCTGTCTCCTTTGCCCTTAATTCATCTACTCCTTTAAATACGCTTTTACCTTTAGCGAAAGACGCGGCCACCATCAAAACAGGCAATTCGTCTATCAGGGAAGGGATCTCTTTTTTATTGATAACCGCCCCTTTCAGCTGGCTGCTCCTGACTGAAATATTGCCTATAGGCTCAAAACCCGCCATACCGCGGGATGATATCCTGATATCCGCCCCCATCCTTTTTAAAACGCCTATTATACCGGATCTCTCAGGATTCAGGCTTATATTCTTTATTAAGATGGATGAGCCCGGCAATATAGCTGTTAAAACTATCAGGAAACTGGCTGATGAGATATCTCCCGGTATAAGTATCCTGCCCGGAGACCTCAATTCTCCTTTATTTTCTATAACTATAGAATGCCGGCCGGTTTTTATGCCTGCCTTGAATAACCGCAGCATGCGTTCTGTATGATCACGCGTTTTTAGCGGTTCTATAATACGGGTTTTACCATTAGCATAAAGGCCGGCTAACAATATGGCCGATTTAACCTGCGCGGAAGCAACAGGCAGCCTGTAAGTGATCGGTGCCAAGCATCCGCCCTTGATCGTAATAGGCGCGTACTCTTCCATTTTTGAACCGCACGGTCCAAGCCTTGATTTTATATCCGCCCCCATCTTTCTTAAGGGCGCGGTCACGCGCAACATCGGCCTGCGCGAAAGAGATTTTCCGGCAGTCAGGGTAGAAGAAAAATCCTGCCCGGCCAAGACTCCAAGGGTAAGCCGCAGAGTAGTGCCGGAATCACCGGTAAAAATATCCCCCTTCGGTTTCTTTAATCCGGATAAACCGCTACCAAAGACAATAACGGTCTTTGAAGGCCTGTCGGATATTATCTTAACCCCCAATCTTCTGAAAACATTTATAGTATTCAGAGGGTCTTTACCGAATGAAAAATTACGGATAGTTGTTTTGCCGCGGCTTATAGCGCTGATGATTATTGAACGCGAAGATATGGATTTGTCGCCTGGTAGGAGGATATTCCCTTTGACGCGTGAGCTGCCTTTTACCGCCAAAAACCTCATTTATCCTTCTGCACGATCCTGTCTCCCTCTCTGACAGAATTCTTTATAGCTGGAGTCAGAAAATCAGCCGCAGACATAGAATCATGAGTTTTTGCCACCTTTATATCTCCCAGATATTTGTTGCCGCGGTAAATAGCAAAAATATCTCCGGGTTTTACGCCGTTCCTGCTGCCTAAATTGACGACTATGAAATCGTATTCTTTATTCACTACCAACACCTTGCCTTCCGAAGAAGGCGTGGCAGCCTGCTCTTTGGGTTGTATCGGAGCCTGTTTTGAAGGCTGGGCTTTAGGCTGCCTTTTAGTGGTATCTGCAGGCGGCTCAACCTTTTTTGCCGCGCCCATATTGTCCTCGGAGGCAACTACTATAGTGCCCAGTTCAACTCCCTGTGGTTGGGCATTAGCCTGCGTTTGTTTAAGCTGGGCCTCCAGTTCTTTTATTCTCGCCTCCAGGACCACCCTCTTAGAGCCGATCTCTTTTAACTGCTCCACAACTTCTTTTGTATCGCTTTGTGCCTGCTGCAGGCTTTTCTCTAATTCAGCTCTCAATTCTTTCTGTTGATTCAATTCCTGGTTTAACCGCTGTAATCTCCCTAACGCTTCATCTTTTTCTTTAGCCTGCTTTTCCAAGGTATCGGTTAACTCGTAAACCTCGGACTGGGCATCTTTTAGATTAACTTCAAGCTGAGAGATCGTCTTAGTGTATTGTGCCAGCTTCGCTTCCGCTGCTTCCTGCTCCATCTTTAAGCCCTGCAACTGGTCCTGAAGCATGGAATTCTTAGCTTTCTCTTTCTGCAAAAGATAAAAACCCGAACCTGCCAAAGATAATGAAGCTACTATCAATAAGGCCATTACTATTAAAGGCATTTTGGCTTTATCAGGCATCCGACCTCCTTAAATGGGCGCACAACTTAGCGAATGAAAACCGAAACTAAGTTGTATGCGCGAATTTACACCCTACCTATTTAATGGTTATGTAAGGGTGAAAAATATAATTTATATGATTATATTTGAGTTTTAATTATATCACCTCCCATATAAAAATCAAGGTTTATTTTAATGAGCCCACAACTTACGAACACGATAGTGTGAGTAAGTTGTACGGGCGAATTAACACCAAACCTTATTAACAAATATAAAGGGTGTCAGGTTCAATGCCCACAACTTACGAACACGATAGTGTGAGTAAGTTGTACGGGCGAATTAACACCAAACCTTATTAACAAATATAAAGGGTGTCAGGTTCAATGCCCACAACTTACGAACACGATAGTGTGAGTAAGTTGTACGGGCGAATTAACACCAAACCTTATTAACAAATATAAAGGGTGTCAGGTTCAATGCCCACAACTTACGAACACGATAGTGTGAGTAAGTTATTGCGCTAATTCTGGAGGGACCTTAGAGGAAAACTCCACAAAATCTCCGGTGCGCGGATGCAGAAAACCTATATATTTGGCGTGCAACGCGAGGCGGCTGAATTCATTATTCTTGCCGTATTTAGCATCCCCTAATACTGGATGCCCCAAAAAAGACAGGTGGACCCTGATCTGATGCGTCCTGCCAGTAAACAGCTCCAGTTCAATAACGCTGAAATCATCCGTACGCTTAAGAGTACGATAATAGGTTTTCGCATACCTGGCGTTCTTTCCGAATCCGGCAGCCATATTCTTTCTTTTATACGGGTGCCTTCCTATGGGTATCTCAATGACATTCTCGTCAAGTTCCATTCTCCCTTTCACCAGGGCGATATATTTGCGTTTTATAGTATGCGCGGCAAACTGTTTTGCCAGGGAAAGATGAGCGGAATTATTCTTGGCAATAACCAGAAGTCCGGATGCATCCTTATCCAGCCTGTGCACGATACCTGGCCTGGCGGGGTTGATATCGGATAATTTCTTAAAGCGATGCAGCAGGGCATTGACCAGCGTATGCTCGTAATTTCCCGGAGCCGGGTGCACGACAATACCGCAAGGCTTGTTTATTACGGCTAAGTCATCATCCTCATAGGCTACATCCAGCGATATATCTTCCGCCTTTAGTTCTCCGATGACCTTATCCTCGACTAAAACCTTACACTCATTGCCTTTCTTTATTTTTAAATGCGGTTTTACCGCGCCCTTCGCTATGCCTATGCCCGATACCTCAACCTTCCCCTGCGAAATAAGTTTCTGTATAAAGGTGCGCGAGAAGCCGGGGTCCTCTTTTTTAAAAGACTCCAGCAGAAAAATGTCCAGCCTCATATTCTGGTCTTCTTCTTCAGCCCTGAACAGGTATTCCCGCATATTATTTACCCGGCCTTCTCATAGATATCAGTTTATAGCCCGCCGACAAAAATATCGCTATGCTTATAAGCTGGAACAAGGTGAGGCCAAAGATGATTATTTGATTATCCGCGCGTAAGAATTCTATAAAGAACCTCTGCGCGGAATAAAGGACAAGGTAGGTAAAAAATACCGCCCCCCGGCTGTGCGGCCTCTCCTGAAGCCGCCTCAAGATAATAAAAATTAATAGCAAAGCAAGCGAAGAGTATATTTGTGTCGGGATCAGGACCGAATCGTAAATATTAAAATATATCCCAAACCTGGATACCTTTCCATAACAACACCCGTTCAGCAGGCAGCCGACCCTTCCTATCGCCTGGCCCAGCGCCACAAAAGGAACAATCAGGTCAAGAATACCATATATAGACAGCTTTTTCTTTTTTAAAAATATGACCCCGCAAAGTGCCCCGATTATCAACCCCCCGTACCAGGATAGGCCTCCGCGCTGAAGCATGAAGATCTCAAGCGGATTTTTCAGGTAATATGGGGCATTCTCGGCAACATACAAAATACGCGCCCCGGCCACCCCGCAGATAAAAGCGATAAAAGAAAGGTTGAATATGCTCTCGGGGTCAAACCCCTTCCTCTTTGCCTGTTGAACGGCTAAGGCAGAGCTTATAAGGAAAGCCGCTGCCATAAGAAGGCCGTAAGAATAAATAGTAATGGGACCGATTTTACAGATTTCAGGATACATATCTTTAATCCTTATGCCTTAATATAGACCAGCCGAGTATTACCGCCCCTATCGTTACCGCGCTGTCCGCCAGATTGAATACGGGCCAAATACGAAAATCAAGAAAATCTATCACGTAGCCGAAACGCAGGCGGTCGATCATATTGCCTAATGCCCCGGATAAAATAAGCGCCAAAGAAATATTATAAAGAAAAGGTTTCTTGTATTGGCCGTTACGCAACGCGAGGAATATCAGGAATACGGCAAAAACGGATATGATTATGAACAGTAAAAGCTGCCCTTTAAGCATGCCGAAAGCCGCGCCGCTGTTATGCACCAGGGTGATATGGAACACGCCTTTTATCAAAGGCACGGACTGGTTCAATGATAACTTGCTGCTGATGATTGTTTTGGCGAGCTGGTCTGCTAAAAGGATGGAAAGCGTAATGATGAATATCATCAGGGGGTTACGCTTATTTCTTTTCTTTCTTCTCTTGGCACTTAACGCAGAGTTTAGCGAATGGAACGGCCTTAAGCCTGTTCTTGGCAATCAGGGATTTACATTCTTCGCATATGCCAAAGCCGCCTTCTTCTATCCTCTTTAAGGCATCATCAAGTTCATACAGGGACTGCCTTTCGTTGGAAGCAAGGCCCAGGGAGAATTCTCTGTCATAGGTATCGGAGGCGACATCCGCCATATGGTAGGTATATCCCGATATATCCCCTGACGCTTCCTTCTGCGATTTTCTCAGCGTGTCTTCTGATATGCGTTTTATCTCATCAAGGACGCCTTCCTTGATCTTATTTATCAATTTCTTATAATATTCAAGTTCCTTTTTATTCATTTTCTTTCTCAACTTTTCTGCTCCTCTCCGATAACCGTCACGCACCTCTTGCAAAGCGCGGGATGGGTATTAGATCCGCCCACAGAGAAATCATAATTCCAGCAGCGCATACATTTGGCCCCGTCAGCCTTAAGCGCCGATATCGCGATATCGCAGGGATCGGATGACTTCTCCACTAAAACCTGCGAAACCTTGAAAATCTCACAGAGCTGGAACCTTATGCTTTCTAAAAATGTATAACGTTTGGGGTTGTTTGTCAATATATTTATTTTCGCATCAAAGGAACTGCCGATCACCCCTTCATTGCGCTTCTCTTCCAGCAGTTTTGCGATATCAGGTATCATCCGCATAACAGAAAGGAATTCTTCCGGAAGACCATCGCGCAAGCCGGGGTTTTCCCCTGGCCATGATAAAAAATGAACGCTAGCGGCCGCCCTGCATTTACTTTCTTTGGGCATCTGGCGCCATATATCCTCCGCCGTAAATACCAGTATCGGGGCCATCATCCTTACCAGGATATTCAGCACCTCATATATTACCGTCTGGGCGGAACGCCTCTCTACGGAATCTTTGGCGCACGTATAAAGGCGCCCTTTAACCATATCCATATAGTACATGGATAAAGACTCATTGCAAAGGTCATATATGGATTTATACGCCTTATGGAACTGAAAAGTCTCGTAACCGTTATTCACGTCTTTTAACGCCGCCTCCGTAACATACAATGCCCATTTATCTATAAGGCGAAGCTTATCATATGCTACTTTATCGGTATCGGGGTTAAAATCATACAGGTTGCTTAACGCGAAACGGGCGGTATTCCTGATCTTGCGATACGCCTCCGAGAGCCTTGAGAGTATCTCTGAAGAAACGCGTATATCCTCATCGTAATCGCTTGAAGCGACCCAAAGCCGCAAAATATCCGCCCCATAATCCTTGATTATCGCCTGGGGAGAGATGACATTACCGAGGGATTTAGACATCTTTCTGCCTAATCCATCGACCACGAAACCATGGGTCAGCACGCTTTTAAAAGGCGGCTTCCCGTCTATGCACATGGAAGGTATCAACGAGGATTGAAACCACCCCCTGTGCTGATCAGAGCCTTCAAGGTATAAAGCGCACGGAAACTCAAGCTCTTTCCTTTTCTTAAGCACTACCTGGTGGCTTACCCCGGAATCAAACCAGACATCCAGGATATCCTCGCAGCGGATGAATCTATCGCCTTTACATTTAGGGCAGACAAAACCCTCCGGAATAAAAGCCTTCACATCCTCCTTGAACCAGATATCGCTTCCGGAATCAACGATCCTATTCGCCACATTCTCAATGATAGCAGGGTCCAATATTACCTCATCACAATCAGAACAGCGCACCGCGGGGATAGGCACCCCCCAGTATCTCTGGCGCGACAGGCACCAATCCGGCCTCTGCTGGACCATTGACTTGATCCTTTCTTCTCCCGAAGCCGGGACCCACGCAATATCCTCCTCTATAGCCTTAACCAGCTTATCGCGCAGCCCCTCGTGGCCTATATTTATGAACCACTGCTTTGTAGCGCGGAATATGACCGGGTTTTTGCAGCGCCAGCAATGCGGATAAGAGTGTTGTATTTTTGCCTCAAGCAAAAGAGCTCCCTCATTACGCAACTTTTCTATGATAACACTGTTCGCGTCAAAAACATTCATCCCTTTGAATTCACCCGCGGTAGCATCAAACTTACCTTTGCTATCCACGGGCATAATAATATCCAGTTTATGCCTGATACCGGTCAGATAATCGTCATTGCCATGTCCGGGAGCGGTATGCACAAGGCCGGCCCCTTCTTCCCTGGACACATAATCTGCCAAGACCACGCGCCCCTTCCTTAAACCAAAAGGATGCGTGTAGGTAAGGCCTTCAAGATCAGCCCCCCTGGCCTCTTTTATCAGTTCATATTTATCCACGCCTATCTGCGGCAATACCGCCGGCAGCAGATCCTTAGATAAAATCAGGCTCCCTTTATCCGTCTTAATATAAGAATACACAAGATCAGGATGCGCCGCTACCGCGACATTAGCTAACAGCGTCCAGGGGGTAGTCGTCCAGATAACGAGGTAGTTGGCATCCCCCGGGTAATCCTTATTTTCATCCAGCTTGAATTTTACGTATACTGAAGGAGAAGTATGCTCATTATATTCTACCTCTGCCTCGGCAAGCGCGGTCTCGCATTTAAAACACCAGTTCACCGGTTTCAGCCCGCGATACACATAACCCTTCCTGACCATCTCTCCTAACGACCTGACAATACCCTCCTCATAATCAGGGGTTAATGTCAAATACGGCCTCTCCCAGTCTCCGAAGATACCGAGGCGCATGAACTGCTCTTTCTGTATAGCTACATACTTCAGCGCGTAATCATATGCCTTCTTCCTGAACTCAACCTGCCCTATCTGGTATTTATTTATCTTTAGTTCTTTAAAAAGCTGGTGCTCAACGGGAAGACCATGGCAATCCCACCCAGGGACATAGGCAGAATCATACCCCTGCATCGTCTTGTATTTTATTATAATATCCTTCAACGTCTTATTTAAGGCGTGCCCTAAGTGAATATCTCCGTTGGCATACGGGGGGCCGTCATGAAGTATATACTTTGGGCTGCCTTCGCGTTCCTTCCTGATAAGCGAATATATATCCGCGTCCGACCACTCCTTAAGGAATACCGGTTCCCTCCTGGGCAGGTCCGCCTTCATAGAGAACTTGGTCTTGGGCAGGTTTAACGTATCTTTATATTCCATTATTTTATGTACTTTCCTATGATAATATCCAGTTGTTTCCTGGCCTTGGCAGGTATGCGCTTTTTATCTGTTACTATGGCATACTTGAGAGCTTCTTTACATCCGCATTTTCTGACAGGGGGCATATTTTTTATAGCAAGCGATAATATACGCTTAGCGTTCTCTACATTGCTATTCAAGTTCCTGATCACCATCTCTATGGTCACGCTTTCATGCTGGGGGTACCAGCAATCATAGTCCGTAACCGCGGCAAGCGTAGCATAACATATCTCTGCCTCCCTTGCCAGTTTTGCCTCGGCAAAATTCGTCATCCCGATAATATCCATACCCCAGACGCGATAAAGCTCTGATTCCGCTAAAGTAGAAAATGCCGGGCCCTCCATATTTATATATGTCCCTCCGTTATGGATATTCAGGCCAAGCTTTCTCCCTGCGGCATATACGCAGCTGCGCATCTCTTCACAAACCGGATGGGCAAGCCCTATATGCGCCACTATCCCTTCCGTGAAAAAACTCATATCGCGCGCGTAATTAGTCCTGTCCACAAACTGGTCTACAGCCACGAAATCCATCGGCTTAATATCTTCTTTGAGGCTGCCGCAGGCGGCCACAGAAATGATACGCTCAACTCCAAGCTTCTTCATGCCGAATATATTGGCGCGGTAATTTATATGGCCGGGAGAAATACGGTGCCCCTTGTCATGGCGCGGAAGGAATGCTACCTCCTCGCCTTCAAATTCTCCTAAAACGAATTTTCCAGAAGGCCTCCCAAAAGGGGTACTTACGGAAACTTCTTTTATATTCTTTATCCCCTCTATTTTGTATAACCCGCTCCCGCCTATAATACCTATTCTCGCCATCCTACCCCCCTGATAGTTGTTTCGCGCGCTCTTTAGCTGCCACAGCAGCCTCTGCCCAGGAACCCCCTTCAGCCAATATCTTCACTGCCGCTTCAGTGGTCCCGCCCTTAGATGTTATCTGCCTCCTTAACTCAACCGGAGATATGGCGGTCCTCAAAGTCAAACTGATAGCGGAAGCGGTAACGGCAGCGGATAGCTCATCGGCAAATTCAAGATCAAACCCGACCCTTCTGGCTGCTTCAGATAAACTTCTGGCATATTCTATCTCTTTTTCTTTCGGCAGGCGCAAAGGGTCTATTTTGCGGGCCTCCATATCATAATAAATATACGCTGGCCCGCTGCCGGAGATCGCCGTGGCTGAATCAAACATATCTTCCTCTATGATCCATGTCTTTCCCAGGAGGTCAAATATCCTTTTGGCAAGATCAATATCCTTCTTTGCGGCATATTTACCTTTACATAACACAGATTCCGCCCTGCCTATCTTTACGCCTATATTAGGCATTATTCTTACAACCCTTGCCTGCCCCAGGCATCCTTCTATATATGAAGTAGTGATCCCCGCGGCTATTGAAATAACCAGCTTATCCTTAAGGCAGCCTTTGATCTCGTTTAAAAGAACCCCAAACTCCTGCGGCTTTACCGCCAATAACACCAGATCAGACCTGTCAACTACCCCCGAAGCGCTCTTTGCTGCACTTATGCCTGAGAGGCATTTAAGCTTGCTGCTGTCTTTATCAAAGGTAATGACACGGTATCTATCTTTGATACCCTCAGCAATAGCCGCGCCCATATTGCCGTATCCGATGATCCCTATTTTCTTTCTTAAGAATTTTAGCATATCTATTCAAATATAGCCCTGCCTATCCTGACCATATTAGAACCCTCCTCTACCGCTGCCCTGAAATCATCTGTCATCCCCATAGATAAAATTGGCAGCGCGCCTTCGGAAACCGCGGACTTATCCCTTAACTCCCGCAACATCCTGAAATACACCCGCGACCTTTCCGCGTTATCCGCTACGGGCGCCACAGTCATAAATCCTAAAAGGCGTATATTCTTTAATTCAGAGACAACCCTTATTAACGCCCCTGCCGCCTCCGGCCTTATGCCATACTTGCTCTCCTCTCCTGAAATATTCACTTCAATGAGGATATCCTGCGACTTATTTATCTTTAATGCCTGCCTGTTGATCTCCTCAGCCAGGCGTAAGCTGTCTACGGAATGTATGAGGTCAAAGATACGCACTGCTTCTTTTACCTTGTTAGTCTGCAGGTGGCCGACCATATGCCATTTTACGGCAGGGCGGATAGCGAATAGTTCATTATATTTAGAAGCAGCCTCCTGGACCCTGTTTTCCCCTATATCCGTTATGCCCGCTTCAACCGCTTCTTTTATCCGGTCAACACCCCTGCCCTTGCTTACAGCCACTATGGTTATATTATCGGCCCTTCCCCCTTTAGCGGAGGAGATCTCGGCTATAGCATGCCTTATCTTTAAAATATTATCTTTGACCATAGTTTGATAACCGGGCTCCTGCGTTATCAGGATGACAAAATATTATACATCATAAAACCAGCCGGTCAATTAAAACCTGCCTTAGAAATACTCCTGATAGAGCTCTTTAACCCTGTTTATGAGGTTGATGGCTGGATTTTTGGCAGGCTGATAAGTTGGTATGATACGCGGTTTAGGCTGAAATAACGCCTGGCATATAATTCCTAAGGCTACAACATAAGCCAGGTAACTCTGCCCGGAGAGGGCATTATCTTTATTCAGCCACGGTACTATATTTGGGTTGCTAATCCGCGCTAATTTCACGGAGATCCCCAGTGTATCCTCTAATATCTCCAGGAACCCTTCAAGCATTACCGTCCTCCCCGTAGTTAGGAAATTATCCACTTCCTGAGAGGGTATCATCTTCTCAACTGCCGCTTTTATCTCCTGGCAGAGAGACCTTGAGCAGGAAGCCAGTATATCGGATGCTGCGCCCTGGCTTACCGGCTTATAGGCGTTATTATGCTTTATCAGGATCTCCTTATCTTCCCGCGAACGGCCCTGTTCGCTTACGCTCCCGTATGAGACCTTTACGTCTTCAGCCAGGTCAAAAGGGATCTTCAGGTTATTTTCTATGCCCGCCGTCAGAGAATCCCCCCCTACCGGCGCTATTTGAAGATCCTTGAGGACACCATCCCTGAACAATAACAACTCTGTTATATCGGAACCTATATCACAAAGGACCGTAGCCCCTTTTCTGTGCCATTCCTTGAATAACGCCTCACTGGCCGCCAATCCCGAAAGAAAGATCTCCTTTACCTCATATCCTGCCTGGTTCACCGCCCGGTTAAAGGCCTGTATAAAAGATAACTTGGAACATACCAGATAGAGGTCCACTTCCAGCCTGTGGCTGTATAAACCCAGAGGATTAATAATATTGTTATTCGAATCTATGGAGTAGCTCTGCGGGACCTGGTGTATTATCTCCTCCTGCAGGTTAGAACCCAAGATGCGCGCCTGCTCATTCACGTGCTCTATATCCGCTATAGTTATTACTTTATTCCCCCGCTCGGCAAGGGGTATTATCGCGCGGCTGTGCCTGTTAACTATATCAACCCCGGAGATATTGGCGTGGATATATTTAATATTTATCCCGGACCTGGCTTTTAAGCTTTTAAGGGTGCGGCTGATGGCTCCGGTCAATTCTATGGAATCCACTATAGCGCCCTTTTTTATGCCTTTTGACGGCTGGGTTTCGAAAAAAATACTGCTGACGCGTTTTTTACTGACCCTGGCAACCGCGGCCGAGATCTTGCTGGAACTGACATCCAAACCGCATATATAATTACTTAACATTTTTAAACCGCACCACCGGCTCCTTAAACCTCAGATCCACATATTTTATGTTGCCCATCTCTTTATTCAATTGCGCGAACAATCCCGAAAGGATACGCACCTGCTCCGCGATCCCGTTGTTAGAGAGCCTCACTTCCAGCGCCGGCGGGCCGGACGCGCCCGTTTCCACGTCAGCATCCGAAACACGGATGAGGCATAAGATATTTACTGGGTCTGATACGTCTATCCTTTCTATCCTGGAGCGCGCTAACAGGGGGTCCTCCCCTATCTGCTTTATTATATCCAGGGCCCCGGTCAATTCCTTGATATTATACCGCCTTCCCGGTTCAGGGCCCCTTATCCTGTTCTCCAGGCCCCTTATAACCGGCAGGACCCGAAACTCCTCGCCTTTACCCGGTCCAAACAATACCCCATCACGGTCCACATAAAAGTACTTGTATAGTTTTACGCAGGCCAAAGGCTTGCGTTCATTAAAAACTATTACTAAACGGTCCGGCAATACCCTGAATAACCTTATATCTTTATAAACCGGATAGAGTTGCGTTACACGACCTGATTCCTTCTCCAGATCAAGATCGAATATACTGCGGCCTAAGAAACGCGATGAGTCAAAACCCTCTTCCTGGTTTTTAAGGACGACTTCTTTTATCCTGAAATAATCCGATCTCTTCAGGGTTATAACAATATACCTTATAATAATAACGGCCGCAATAAAAATTACTGCCGTCAGAAGCGCCGGTTTAGCCGGCAATCTGATCTTTTTTCTTTTCATATCCGAGCCTTATTAATTCCGCGCATAATTGAAAAAAATCTATCCCTATTACTTTCGCCGCTTTAGGCAGGAGGCTTGTAGCCGTAAGCCCGGGGATAGTGTTCACCTCTAAAATAAAAGGGACGCCGTCATCGCTTAATATGATATCCACCCTGGAACAACCATAACAGCCTAACAAGACATGCGCTGACAGGGCCGCTTGCTGTAAACGCGCGGCCGCCTCTTCATCCAGACGGGCAGGCACCACGTAATCAGTCATCCCGGCGTGATATTTTGCCTCGTAATCAAAAAACTGCCTTTTAGGCACTATTTCTATAACAGGCAGCGGAGTTTTACCCAGTATCCCTACAGTCATCTCTCTGCCTTTTATATATTCTTCTATGATTATCTTCTCGTCAAATGAAAAAGCGAGTTCCGCGGAGCTTTCGAAGTTTTCTTCTTTCTCCACGATAGACAAACCTACGCTTGAGCCATGTCCGGAAGGCTTCACTACTAAAGGGAGTGAAAAATCATCATTCCGATAGACCCAATCCTTCCGATAAAAGCTTTTCTGTTCTGTTTTATAGCGCGGCACGGCTAATCCGGCGCCTTCCAGTATGCCGCGTGATGCGGCCTTATCCATAGCCAACCTGCTCGCTTTTACTCCGGAGCCGGTATATGGTATATCCAATTCTTCCAATATCCCCTGCACCTGCCCATCTTCCCCAAAACGCCCGTGCAGGGCTATAAACGCTATATCTATCATGGATGAACGCAAGAGGCGCGCGTTATCTTCTTTTTCTTCTGTCTTTATATCAACCGCGACCGCGTCAACCCCCGCCTGTTTGAGGCTCTCATATACGGCACTGCCGGACTTAAGGGAGATCTCTCTTTCGGTGGACGGCCCGCCCATAAGAACACCTACCTTCCCCAGATTCAACTGCGCCATATCGTTATCTCCGGGACCAGCTCTATCTTAAACCTGTTTTTCACTTTTCTTTTTATTATATCCATAAGCCTAATGACGTCCGTAAAACTCGCTCCTCCGAGGTTAAGTATAAAATTAGCGTGTTTCAAGGATACGCCCGCGCCTCCGCTCCTTTTACCCTTTAAACCGCATAGGTCTATCAGCCTCCCTGCCGAATCACCCGCGGGGTTCTTAAAAACACATCCCGCGCAAGGCCCTGACAGGTCCTGGGTCAGGCTGCGGTATTTAAGGTGCCCTCTTATCTCATCCCCAATCCTGGCCCTGTCCCCTTTTTTTAAATTCAGCAGCGCGCTTAAAATTATATACTTTGAAAGGCTGGAGTTACGATAAGAGAATTTTATACTCTTTCTCTTCAGGACCTTCCTGTTCCCTTTCTTATCCATAACCGTTACACTCTTGACTATATTCCCGATACTGCGCCTTTCTTTTGTTATTCCGGCATTCATCGCTAAAGCCCCGCCTACTGTTGCGGGTATCCCCGCCAGGAACTCAAGTCCGGATAATCCGCATTTACGGGAAAAAGAAAGGAGCCTGCCGATCCATACCCCGCTTCCTGCCTCAATACAATTCCCCTTAACGGATAATTTATTGAAATACGGGGAGCTTAATTTTACAACAATACCTTTTATCCCCCTGTCGCCTGCCAGAATATTGCTGCCAGCCCCGATCACGGCAACAGGAATCCTGTATTTTTTCGCGAGGCCAAGCAGTATTTTTAAGTCATCCTGGTCCTTTGGCTCGACAAAAAACCTGGCGCGCCCCCCTATTTTAAACGTAGTATAACGTTTAAGGGGCAGATCCCGCCTAACCCTTCCTTTTAATCCCTTCAGCAAGTTCATCGCACACCTTTACAATATCTCCGGCACCGAGAGTTATCAGTATATCGCGCGGTTTTATGGCCTTTAATATGTGCCCTGCAATCTTTTCTTTAGGTAAAAAATATACTTCTTTATCCGGTAAGCGGGCTTTGATCTTTTCATATATAAGCTCCGCGCTCACACCTTTTAAAGGCTCTTCTCCCGCGGCGTATATATCAGTTATTATTATGTAGTCAGCCAGGTCAAGGCTCCCGGCGAATTCATCTAAGAGCAATTTAGTGCGGGTATAACGGTGCGGCTGAAAGACGGCAATCAGCCTGTTGGGTTGAAAACCCCTTAGCGCATCCAGCGTCGCTTTTATCTCCGTCGGATGGTGCGCGTAATCATCTATCAGCAGATAATCCTTGTCTTCAAATTTTACCTCAAGCCTCCTTTTTGCCCCTCCGTAGCCCCTAAGCGCCTCTTTTATCAAGCTGACATCTATCCCTAACTCAAGGCCCAGCGCTATAACCGAAAGGGCGTTGCTTATATTGTGTTTTCCGCCAAGCGGCAGACAAAACCTCTCCAGTAACTTTCCTTTATAAAAACAATCAAATTCCGAAGAGAGGCCTTTCATAAGTATATTCCCGGGATATATCTGGGCGCTCTCCTTTAAGCCAAAAAAGATATTTTTATTTTTATAACCCGCCGTTAATCCCTTAAGGTTTTTATCATCCTCCGAAACAAAAACACATCCATCCTCCCTGGTATTCCTTATAAATTCTCCGAACGCACGGAGCTCAGCGTTAAAATCCTTATAATAATCAAGGTGCTCAAGGTCTATATTAGTGATTATGGAATATTTAGGCCGGTAATACAAAAAAGAACCGTCGGATTCATCAGCCTCGGCGACAAAAAACTTGCCATCCCCAAGGCAGGCATTAGTGCCTATATTCCTTAAAACCCCTCCGACCGCTACCGTAGGGTGAAAACCCGCCTTAAGCAACAGATAAGATACCATGGAAGCGGTAGTGGTTTTTCCGTGGCTGCCCGCCACTGTAATTACGTCCTCATCTTCCATAAGCCGGGCCAATGCCTCCGCCCTCCTTACTAAAGGTATCCCCCGCGCTTTTGCTTCCATGAGTTCAGGGTTATCCTCCTTTATCGCTGAAGAATAAACAACTACTTCAGCGCCCATGATATTACTCCCGGAATGGCCGGTAAATATATCCGCCCCCAGATCTTTAAGGGTGCCGGTGATATTGTTCTCATTCATGTCGGAACCGCTTACCTTAAAACCCTTACGCAATAAAAGCTGGGCTATCCCGCTCATCCCTATACCGCCTATACCTATAAGATGGTAATGTCTCTTCATTTCTGCAGATATTTCCGCCAGGCAGCGTCAAGTTCCCCGGTATTCCTGAAAGGATAAACCGAGGCTATCGCCCTCTGGAGGTCCTGTTTATCTCTTAAGTTCTGGCAAAAAAGTATAAAGTTATCCTTGCCAAACGCCTTTACCAGGTACTCTACGATGCTCACTGACTCAGAGTAAAAAAGCCTTATCATATCGATATCCCGCATCGTATGAGGGCTCATGCCGGAAAGCCTCTCCAGTCCTATAAAACTATTATCGAGCAGAGCTCCTTTTACCGCTCTTTTCGCGTTTGAATGGACAGTTTCCTCCGCGTAAGAAGCTACCCCTTCATCAAGCCAGGCGGGTATGGCCGGATTATAAAAACCCACCAATTCCCTGAAGACTATATGCCCCATCTCATGCGGGAGGGTCGTATCAAAGAAATCCTGCGCGAAACTAAATGTATGTATCTCTTTACTGAGTATTATCGCGCACCCCCTTGACCAGCCGGGCTGCCCGGTAACCTCCTGGTAAGCCTGTGCGTCATCGTGTATGTATATCTTGGCGCGGTTATCCCACAGCCAGAAATTGAATCTCCTGAAACCGAGGTCATCTGCGATCTTGTTATAATAATACTCGGCCTTATGGATCGTCTTATCTATGAAGCTCATCGGGGCATTTTTATAATACACGATGAAATGCGTGCTCTTGGCATCGCGCCATTTATCCACCGCCGCCGATACGCACGACAGCGATAGAAAGAATATCCCGGCCGTTAAAAGGTATCTTCTCATTTAATTCAACGATAACACGGCTTCGGCCAGCCGGTCGGCGGCCGTAGGACCCAAGGCATCTTCATCAGGCGTTATCGCTTTGGCCCTTGAAGCTCCCTTTATGAATGACTCTATATTTTTAGCCAGGATACCGCCTGCCAACGGAGTATCCTGTATTATTGCCGCGGAACCCCTCTTTTGCAACACTCCAGCGTTCGCTGCCTGATGTTCATACGCGAATGGATACGGTATAAGTATTGCCGGCAGGCCATAAAATACTATTTCGGAGATCGCGGTCGCTCCGGCGCGGGATACAACCAGGTCGCACGCGCTATAGGCGTATTGCATCGGTTCCAGAAAGTCAAATAAACGAAAAGGTATTTTCAACTCTTTATAATTATCCTCCAATGAAGCGCTGTGCCGGCTGCCGGCAAGATGGATAACCTGAAAACGCTGCCTCTCCTTAATGGTTGAGGCCGCCTTCAAGAAAGCTGAATTGACGCTCTCGCTGCCCTGGCTGCCCCCCATTACCAATATTGTGAATTTACCGCTATCAAGCCCAAAGAAATCCAGGGCCTTATCTTTATCTATCCTGGAGAGCCCTTTACGCACGGGGTTACCGGTAAAAACCAGTTTCCTGTTGTAGGCTTTCAGGTAAGCGGAACTTTCAGGAAAAGATACGGCTATCCTGTCCGCGAACCTCGCCAGGAAACGATTGGCCCTGCCTGGTATCAGATTCTGCTCATGTATCACCACTTTTATCCCCATCATCCTCGCGAATAAGACCATCGGTATGGAGATGATGCTTCCAAAACCTACCACCACTTCAGGGCGGAATCTAAAAAGTATGATTATACTCTCCAGCGTCCCTCTTAAAAATTTAAACATAGAGCCTAACCCTCGGGGACTCAAACTGAATTTAACGGAAGACGCGTGAATATAATCTATCTTATATTCCAGGTCCCTTATCCGCCCACCGCTGTTATCCCTGGGCAATATCAGAAGTATCTGGGCGCCTGTCCCGCGCTCATTCAAAGCATCCAGGAAACCCAACGCAGGGAATATATGCCCTCCGCTCGAGCCGGTGATGGCTAAAAGTTTCATGGATACTCTCCTGTCCGCGCGATATTCATCAATATCCCTACCGCGATCATATCAAAAACAAAGGAAGAGCCTCCGTAACTGATAAAGGGCAGCGGCAGCCCCTTTGTCGGCAATATGCCGCAGGAGACCCCGATATTTATCACGGCCTTAAGCGATATCATCAACATCAGGCCCAGGCTTAGGAAATAACCGAACTTATCAGAAGCGCCGCGTATTATCTTAAGGCCCTGCTGAATAAATATCACGAACAGGATGATCACCCCTACCGTCCCCAAAAGCCCCAGCTCCTCTCCGATTATGGAAAATATGAAATCGGTATGCGCCGCGGGAAGGTAGAATAATTTCTGCCTTGAATGCCCAAGGCCTGTCCCGAATATGCCCCCTGAACCAAGGGCCACCTGCGACTGGATAATCTGAAAACCGCTCCCCTTAGGGTCAGCCCAGGGGTTCAAAAAAGACATAATGCGCATCCTGCGGTAAGGCACGCTGAATATCAGGACATAGAGTGCGGGTATGCTCGCCAGAAGAATAGATAAAAGATATGCCGGCCGCACTCCCGCGACATACAACATAATGAAAACTACTATCCCCATCGCCATAACCGTCCCCAGGTCAGGCTGCGCCAGTATCAATATCGACATCATACCCAGGGTGAAGATGGGCGGGAGAAAACCGCGCCGGAAACTCCTTATCTGTTCGGTTTTCCTGGATATGAAATCAGCTATATAAATAATCAGCGCCATCGTGGCCAATTCGGAGGGCTGGAAACTGATGAATCTTAGCCTGAACCACCTGCGCGCTCCGCTCACCTCCCTGCCTATATGAGGTATTAGCACCAGGACCAGCAGCAAAAAAGAGATACCCAATAATGGCCTTGCCCATCTCCTGAACTTCCTGTAATCTACGCTCATCACCAGCAAGGCCAGCATAAACCCGATAAAAATAAAACTGATATGCCTTTTCAGAAAGAAAAAACTGTCATTATATACTTCCCAGGAGTAAATACTGGAAGCGCTGTAGATCATCACTGTCCCGATACATATGAGGAGAAAAGTGACGATAAGCAGGCTTACTCTCGTATCACGCGTCATCTTTAGCTAACTCAAATACCGCTTCCTTAAAGGCGCGGCCCCTTTCTTCAAAATTTGTGAACATATCGTAGCTTGAACACATAGGGGAAAGCAATACGCAATCTCCCGCAGCAGCCCTGGAAAATGCAAGCCTTACCGCTTCCTTGAGGCTGGCGGCTTCATCAATATGCCGGTATCCTTCCAGCGCCTTCCTTATCTTCTGCCTTGCCTCCCCGATAAGTATGATATTCTTTGATCTTTGCCGTATCAGGCCGGAGATTGCGCCATAATCACTCCCCTTATCCCTGCCTCCGGCTATCAGGAGTACCGGAGAAGATATATTGTTAAGCGCCCATACGGTAGAATCAACGGTAGTGCTTTTGGAATCATTTATAAAATCAACACCGTTTACACTCCTGACATATTCAAGGCGGTGTTCTATCCCCTTAAAATTCCTGAAAACTTCAAGGCATAC
>JBAZEH010000014.1:0-35382 GCA_041653955.1 Candidatus Omnitrophota bacterium
AGGGCTGTTGCGCGGGCGTTGGCCGGATTGCTGCGCAATGATAATAAAGTAGCAGATGATCTTAAAGCGATGAGCCAGACACACAATACTCATGGACGGCTATCGGCTGATGAATTCAAGAGTGTAAATGAGATCGACTTCCTTACATGCGATATGCCTATGTTACAGTTCAGCGACAAGGAACAGGAAGTGCTTGATGCACAGATAACTTACGCCTTGACAACAGGCAGTATTTAACTTTTTTATAGCAAAACTATTGTGCAAAAAAGCTTTTTGTGATAGACTGCTATTGATCGGAAAGGGGACAAGCCACGGATAAATAGCCACGGAGAAAGGTAGCGGATGATGGAAGACCGCAGAGTGTTTGCCCGCATAGGCACGAGATTGCCTGTAAGGTTCCTTAATCCTGATAATGGTATTGAAGGCAGGGCAGACACTTTTGATATAAGCGCCAACGGGCTCGGCATGGTGACTGCAGATGAATTGTCCGTAAAAACTCCTTTGGAGATGTGGCTGAATATTCCCGACCGGAGGGATCCCTTGTATACCAGGGGAGAGGTTATCTGGTCCGGTTCTTCAGCTGAGAGCGGAGAGCGCCGCGTGGGCGTACGCCTGGAGAAAGCGGAGCTTATGGGTTTGGCGCGAATATTGTGGCTTAAAAGGCGGTAAGCCTTCCTGTAAGATATTGACCCCTCTTTTAAACTTAATGAAAAAAGCTTATTTTTTATCTGTATTTATCCTAACCGCCTCCATTTTGGGATGCGCTCCTGCCGATAAAAACAAATCCGCGAATACCTTAATAGCATGGCACTGGATGACCGATAGGGCACCGGCCTTTCGTGAGCTGGCTAATGAATATGAAGCGCAGACAGGTATCAAGGTAAATTTTGAACTTTACGCGCCTTCAGACGCATATTCCCAGAAAGTGCGCGCCGCTGCACAGGGCAGAAGCCTTCCGGATATCTTCGGCTTACTCGGGGAAAAAAGGGATTTTGCTTCCTTTATAAAGGCAGGGCATATCCTTGATCTTACTCCTTATATGGATGAAGGAAATGGTTTATGGAGGAAGCGTTTTTTTGCCAAGGCATTATCGGTGAATGAATTTGCAGACAGCAACAGTTACGGCGTTAAAACCGGTATCTACGGGGCCCCAATAGATATCATGACGATCCAGATGCTTTATAATAAGGGCCTTTTTGAGGAGTTAGGGCTTAACCCCGATAACCCTCCGCGCAACTTCCAGGAATTGCTGGATATAGGCGGGAAGATAAGAGAAGCTAAAATGCAAGGGCTGGTTTCCGGATGGGGAGAGGCATGGATGATCGGCGCGCTGGCAAATAATTATGCTTTTAATATTATGGGCGAAGGTAAGGTGCTTGACACCATAAAAGGAGAAGTTCCTTATACCGACCCTGATTGGATCAGGGTATTGGACCTTTTTAAGGAGATGCAGGAGTCAGGGGTCCTCTCAAGCGGAGTTGTGAATATGGTTAATAAGACCGCGGAACAGCTATTCGCAAACGGCAGGGCGGTCTTCGCCTTTAACGGCTCATGGTGCGTCAATGTGTATAAGGCGATGAACCCGGGCCTGGATTATGCCGTAATGCTTCCGCCGAAGGCCTCGGAGAAATTCCCGATGAGTATCTGGGGGGGCGCGGGTTCTTCATTCGTGGTAAATGCTAAATCAAACAATAAGGAGGAAGCAGTAAAATTCTTAAAATGGCTTACTGACCGCGGCCAGCAGGCGTATTTAGCGGAAAAGACTTTGAACCCCCCGGCAAATAAATACGCGTTAAGCGAAATCCCTTCGGTCCTCGCGCAGTTTGCCGATGATATGGAGCATGTCACGCATCCGAATATATGGAGCATATCCGAATCGCCCAAGGTCCTGGAGACCTTTAATAAGGGGATACAGTCTATAATTATCGGAGAGAAAACCCCCGAGCAGGTAGCGCAGGAGACGCAAAAGGCCAAAGAGAAGGAAATAGCGAAAAGGTCCGGATGAGGATAAAAAATACATTAGAAAATTACCTCTTTGTTTCTCCAGCGGCGATAATTTTTATTATATTCTATGTCATCCCTTTTATATGGGTCTTTCAATTGGGGCTGTATGAATGGGACGGCATACTCCCTACGAGGAGTTTCGTGGGGCTGGGTAATTTTAAGGAGATATTCTTTGAAGATAAGGTCTGGTGGCAGGCAATGCGCAATGCCGGCTGGATCACTGTTATCGCCCTGACCTTTCAGAACGCCCTCGCCTTTCTCCTGGCGTGGGCCTGCGACCGCCAGATAAAGGCAAAGAATTTTTACCGCCTGATCTTTTTTATCCCCCCCGTATTATCGGAAGTGGTGGTGGGCCTGGTCTGGCAGTGGATCTTAGACGGGAATTACGGGTTGTTAAACCACTGGTTACTGAACGCGAGGTTCGCTTCCCTGGCAAGAAACTGGCTTTCTGACCCGGCGACCGCGCTTAATACTGTCGCTATTGTTCATTCATGGAAAGGTTTTGGCTGGGGGTTCCTGATATTCCTGGCCGGCCTTCAGACCATACCGCGCGAACTATATGAGGCGGCGCGCGTAGACGGGGCGAACGCCTGGGATTCCTTCAGGAGGATAACTATACCGCTGATGATACCGGTTGCGGTATTAGTAAGCATACTTACTATTTTAGGCAGTATGCAGGCTTTTATTCTGATAATCGCCATGACCGACGGCGGGCCGGCATACCATACGCAGGTGCCGGTGTTAAGGATCCTGGCTTCTATGCGCGGTTCATCGCGCTTCGGTTACGCCTGCGCGCAGGGGATCAGTTTTGGTTTAATACTGATGGCGGTATCTTTTATCCAATACCGATTCTCCCGCAAGGCGCGTGACACTTAAAAGATATGAGAACGATAGCATATTATAAATCCAAGAAGATAGCCGTAAACCTGATCATACATATTTTTTTGATCGCCGTTACTATCACCTGCCTTTTTCCTCTATTCTGGATGGTATCATCAAGCTTGAAGACCCAGGGGACAATATTCAAGGATATGTCCCTGATCCCTAAGGAATTGCATTTTGAGAATTATGTCCTTGCCTGGAAAGAGGGCGGGTTCGGCAGGTATTTTCTCAACAGCATACTTTATACTACTTCGGTTGTGGCAGGCATAATTATTATTTCTTCTTTGGCCGCTTACGCGTTTTCACGTTTTAAGTTTCCCGGGAGGAATATCCTTTTCTTTATGTTTATAGCGGCGATGATGATACCCATCCCCGGAAGCTTTGTCCCCTTATACGTCCTCTTAAATAAGTTGCACTTAAGGAATACCGCCTTAGGATATATCCTGTGTATGGTGAATGTGGGTTTATCCACGAGCATATTCCTTTTAAAGACTTTTTTTGATAAACTCCCGCGCGAGTTGGAAGACGCGGCCAGGATAGACGGCTGTTCTAAGATCGGCATCTGGTGGCATGTGGCATTACCTTTAGCAAAGCCGGTATTGGCAGTAGTCGTGGTATTTAACGCGCTCAATGTCTGGAACGAATATGTGCTGGCCCTGATAATATTTGACAATAAAAACCTGATGCCCCTTCAGCGGGCGTTGGTAATGTTCCAGGGGGAGTTCCTGACTAATTATCCGCTTTTGATGGCCGGGCTGACCATAACGGCCCTGCCTATAATCATAATCTACTTTATGATGCAAAAGTATATTGTCAAGGGCGTAACCAGCGGAGCGCTATTTGGATGAGAGGAGAAAAATTAACTAATGGGAGAATCAACCGTTAAGCCGAAACACCATATAACAGCCCCTGAAGACCGTATACCTGTTTTTGAGAAAGCCATATACAGCATAGGAGGGCTGGTTAATAGTATCCAGTCCGCTGCTATCGGGGCGATGGTCATTGTTTTAAATATCGGATTAGGCGTGAACCCAGCTTTAGTGGGCCTGGTGGGGGCCATCCCCCGCATTATGGACGCGATATCAGACCCTCTTACCGGTTACATTTCAGATAATATCCGCACCCGTTGGGGCCGCCGCAGGCCTATTATATTCTTTGGAGCTATACTAGGGGGGATCTTTTATGCGTTGATGTTCCAATTATATAAAGGGCACAGTGAAAGTTTCTATTTCTGGTATTTCGCGGCGTTCCAGAGTATCTATTTCCTCGGGTTTACCTGTTTTTCCATACCCTGGATCGCGTTAGGGTATGAAATGACACCCGATTATCATGAGCGCACGCGCCTGCAGGCGGCCAGCAATTTTATAGGACAATTCGCGTGGGTGATCGCTCCCTGGTTCTTCAAGATCATGGACAATAAGAGCATGTTCGCCGATATCGTCCATGGAGCGAGGGCCCTCTCAATAGTCCTGGGCGCCTTTATCATAGTCGGCGGCATACTCCCGGCAATTTTTATAAAAGAGCGTTTCGCCGATATCCCAAGGCCTAAAAGAGGGGTGGGGCCGTGGAATATTACAAAAGATTTCTTCCGCGGTTTCGCGGTTGCTTTCAAATGCCGCCCGTTTGTGAAACTTTGCGCGGCAACATTTCTGATCTTTAACGGCTTTATGCTTGCCTCCGCCTTTTCGGCATATGTTATTTTCTTTTATGTTTATGGCGGCGATTATTCAAAAGGCGGCACATTGCTTGGCTGGTTCGGTTCAATTACTTCCATTTGCACTTTTTGCGTCATTTTCTTAGCCACATGGCTCTCTACCAAGATCGGCAAGCGCAACACCTTCCTGATCACCGTTTCCATTTCAATCATCGGTTACGCCTTAAAGTGGGTAGGTTATAACCCCGATCATCCGTATTTGCTGCTGATTTCCGCTCCTTTTATCGCCTTCGGCCTGGGCTCCCTTTTTACATTGGTCAGCTCTATGGTAGCGGATGTCTGCGATTTTGACGAACTTCTGACCGGCACGCGCAGGGAAGGGATGTTCGGCGCTATTTACTGGTGGATGGTGAAACTGGGGTTAGCTATTTCATCGCTTCTCTCCGGGATCCTCCTGAATGTAACCGGGTTCAATATAGCATTAGGCGCAGACCAGACGCCCCAGGCTTTATTGTATATGCGGTTTTGCGATATAGGTATCCCTATAGTGACCTCTTTAGCCGCCATTTTTATTATTATGACTTTTGATATTTCGGAGGCCAAGGCGTGCGAAATTCGCGTGCAGGTGGAGAAGAGAAGAGGGGAAAGGCGAAGCGAAGAAAAACGGGTAGAAGAAGAAAGGCGAAGAGGGGAAAGGCGAAGCGAATGAAACGCAAGAAATTAACAAATTTATTTTTAATCTTTGCTTTTGTGCCCTGTTTGCTGGCGTCAGTTTCCTGCTGTTTGTATGCCGAAGAAGGCGGCATTACTTCGGCGGAACTCATAGATAAGGCATGGGAGGCGCACGGAAAAAGAGACACCGAGAATACTTTTAAATACACCCAGGAGGTCATAGACCTGTATAAAGATGAGGCAGACAGGCTCCAGGCTTCTTTAGCGGGGCTCCCGAAGAATAAAGATGAGATCGAGCGGGCAGCGGTTTTAAATAATGTAGCCACAGCTTATTTTATCCAGGCAGAGAGTTTAATGCGGCAGGAGAAGGCGCAGGAGGCAAAAAAGATCTTCCAGTTGATCATAGAAAAATACCCTTATGCCCAGGCATGGGACCAGCGCGGGTGGTATTGGCAGCTGGCGGAAGCAGCCGGACAGAGTATCAAGAAGATAGATATCGGTTCTATAGAGGTAGAGCAGAAGAAACAGGTGAGCCAGATGCCCACAAGTATAGTTTTATATGACCCGGGCAAAGAGGACTTCGTAAATTACGAAAAATACGGGGAATTTAAAAACCGCGGGACCCAGGATTACGTTTATATAGTAAAAGACCAGGAGGGGTTGGCCGCGGCAGTAGGGGAAGGGGTATACCCTAATACTACTTCGGTAAGGTGGGATCCGCAGTTTAAGAAGGCAAGAGAAGAAAAGCGCCTTGCCGGAAGCCCCTGGGATTTTATGCATTCGCCTGACCTGGAGGCGGCATTTCTGAAATGGGCGACTGCAACAGAGCCGCAGGGGATAAAATTATTCTACACCGGGCTTATCCTTGAGAAAGCGGGTTTGATAAAACACGCGATTAAATGTTATTACGCTATCGTCGTGCATTTTCCCGCAAGCTATGGATGGACATATTGGCATACGCCCTGGTATGTGGCACAGGCCGCGATATCCAAGATAAATTTCCTTTTAAAGGAGAACCCGGAGCTTGGTTATAAGCTGGAGGGCGCGAATATCAGGGTGATCAACGGTTTTGACCATGACCTTGCTAACGATATCGTAATCACCGATCCCGGCAGGTTTGTGAAGGCCAGGCTTTTAGAGAAACTGAAGCCCCAGGCCTCCAAAGAGGCGCGGAACATAAAAAGGCAGCTCGGCAAGGGAAAGGTACACCTGGTGCAGTATGAAAACGGCGACTGGCAGCTGATAGTGGGCGGCAAGCCTTATGTGATCAAGGGGATCACTTATTCACCCACAAAGGTAGGGCAATCCCCCGATGAGGGGACGCAGACCAACTGGATGTACGACGATTTTAACGAGAACGGGAAGATAGACGGGCCGTATGACGCTTTTGTGGATAAGAACCGTAATAATATCCAGGATTATGACGAGCCGAACATAGGCGATTTTCAGATGATGAAAGATATGGGCGTTAATGCCATCAGATGGTATCAACAGCCATTCAAGGCGAACAAGAAATTGCTGCGCGAACTTTACGATAATTACGGCATACGGGTTATCATGGGTGATTTTCTGGGTAAATACGCGCTGGGTTCAGGCGCCCCCTGGTATCCGGGCACAGATTATAATAACGAAGAGCATAAGAAGAATATGCTTGATTCTGTTACCAGGATGGTATTGGAGTTTAAAGATGAGCCGTATATATTGTTCTGGCTGCTGGGGAATGAGAATGTTTATGGTTTTGCCTGCAACGCGGACAAGGAGCCGGACGCCTTTTTTAAATTCGCCAATGAAGTAGCCAAACAGGTCAAGGCCCTGGATCCAGAACATCCCGTAGCTGTATGCAGCGGAGACACGCTCTTCCTGGATAAGTTCGGCAAGAACTGCCCGGATATAGATATATTCGGCACCAACGCCTACCGCGGGGATTACGGTTTCGGCAGTATATGGCAGGATGTGAAGAACGAATCGGATAAAGCGGCTTTTATCACGGAGTATGGATGCCCGGCGCATGCCGGCGGGATCTCCACGGAAGAGGGGGAGGAGAAACAGGCAAGCTACCACCGGGGGGCCTGGGAGGATATAGAGGGTAATATGGCGTTTGGCAGGGGCGCGGGTAACGCCATAGGAGGCATTATTTTCGAGTGGCTGGATGAATGGTGGAAGGCATACGAACCTTCACTGCACGATACCAAGGGCTTATTCACGGGGCCATTCCCCGACGGATATATGCACGAGGAGTGGTTAGGGGTTGCCGGGCAGGGTGACGGCAAATTGAGCCCCTTTTTAAGGCAGCTGCGCAGCTCCTATTATACATATAAAAAAATGTGGAAAAAGTGATAAAAAAAGGTTATAATTAAGAGTAGAAAAAACGGAGGTGCAAGAGATGAAAAAGTTATTAACAGCTTTAGCAATATTGGTTTTAGCCCTGCCAATCTGTGCCTGGTCCCAGGAAGAGGGCGCAGCCAAACCCAAGGAATTCGTGGTTTATACGGATAAGAATGCCCGTGATAACCATTATATACCAGCGGGCTGGATGGGTGATTACGGGGACGTGAAATTAAATGACCAGTCAGCGGATAACCCTTATTCGGGCACTACCTGTATACAGTTCGTTTACACTGCCAAAAAGACGCAGGGTAACGGCTGGGCAGGTATTTACTGGCAGAACCCCGCGAATAATTGGGGCTCAAAGAAGGATGGTTTTGATCTGACCGGTATGAGCAAGCTTACCTTTTGGGCGCGCGGCGCAAAGGGCGGCGAGATAATCCAGAAGTTCATGGTAGGAGGGATCAAGGGCCTTTATCCTGATTCTTTGAGCGTTGAAATGGGCCCTGTTGAGCTCACCGATACCTGGAAACAATATACCATTAATCTTGCCGGCAAGGATCTAAGTTATATAAACGGCGCTTTAGGCTGGACGATCAGCGCGGATTCCTGCCCGGAGGGAGCGACATTCTATCTTGATGACATAAAGTTTGAAGCAGACCCGGATATGAAACCCGAGGGCAAGAAACAGGAGAGTATGCCTTTCTATATTTTTGCGGACAGGGGTTCGGTCAGCAACCATTTTATCCCTTCCGGGTGGCTGGGGGATTATGGCGATATCAGGTTTGACGGTTCATCAAAGGAGGACCCTTATTTAGGAGGCACCTGTATTAAGGTAACCTACTCCGGCCAGGCGAGCCAGGGCGCGCGCTGGGCAGGGATATACTGGCAGCATCCGGCGAATAACTGGGGTTCAGTTGATGCGGGTTATGACCTCTCACGCGCTAATAAGGTCACTTTCTGGGCGCGCGGCGCCAAGGGCGGAGAGAGGATAGAAGAGTTTAAAGTGGGCGGTATTATGGGAGAATATTCCGATTCTGATACCGCTGGTATCGGGCCGGTCATACTGAATAAGGAATGGACCCAGTATACTATTGATCTAAAAGGGAAGGATATGTCTTATATTATCGGCGGTTTCTGCTGGGCGTCGAATATAGACGTTAATCCCGAAGGAGCTGTATTTTATCTGGATGAGATAAAATACGAATAAAACCAGGGACGGTTCTTTTGCTGAAGATCAAGCTGAGAACCGTCCCTATTTTTATGAAAAGAAATATATTACTTTTAATAATGCTGGCAGCTGCCTGCGCTTTGGCCTCTGGTTGTTCGCCCAGGGTGAAGCCCAGGGTATATATAAATAAGCTTGAGAGCGGCGATTACCAGTTGATGGTAGAGGGCAAGTCCTACGTAGTAAACGGGGTATGTTATAACCCCATACCTATAGGTTCCGGATATGACTATGACTGGTGGATGGACCCTAACTCTCCCTGGCTTGTGGACGGGAAGCTGATGCAGGAGATGGGGGTAAATACTATAAGGCTTTATAAGTCCGGAGAGAACAATGAACAGGTAAAGAAAGTTATCGGCGACCTGTATGAAAAATACGGTATACGCACCATTATGGGGCACTGGCTGGGTTTTTGGGATTATCCCTGTCCGTTTTACGCCGATAAAGGGTTCCAGGAGAAGATAAAGAAACAGGTCCTTAATATGGTCAATACCTATAAGGATGAACCCGGGATCCTTTTGTGGATACTGGGGAACGAAAATAATTACTCCTGTTTTGGCAAGGGCAGTTCCTGGTCGAGTAAAGAGATAGAAGCAGAGCCGGACCCGCAGAAAAGGAATTACCTGCGCGCCAAAACTTACTATTCTTTTGTCAATGAACTTGCCGGGGAGATACATAAGATCGACCCTAATCATCCTGTGGCCTTAGGCAATGGAGAGCTGGTGGGCCTGGATATCGCCGATGAGGTTTCCCCCGATATAGATATTGTCGCGTGCATCATTTACCGCGGCAGGAGTTTCGGCAATCTTTTTAATTCTTTGAGGAATACTTTTGACAGGCCTATGCTCCTATCGGAATTCGGAGCGGATAGTTACGATTCTTATATGAAGAGAGACGATGAAGATATGCAGGCCTTTTTCCTGGAATCGCAGTGGTGCGATATTTACCGTAACCTCGCCGGCAACGGTAAGGGGGCAGGCAACTGCGTAGGAGGCACGCTGTTTGAATGGTCCGATGAATGGTGGAAACATAATGAATCTTCCGTTGAAGGGTGGAAGGTGCATGACACCGAGTCCTTCTGGTCTAACGGCAGCTATTATTTTGACATAAAAGTAGAAGGAAATATGAATATGAATGAAGAGTATTTTGGCATAGTAGGATTATCCGAAGAGTTAGAGAACGGCCTTAATAAACGTATCCCCAAGAAGAGTTATTATGCGATAAAAGAGTTCTGGAATGACCCCCAGGATAAGCCCCGCCATACCGTCAAACCCGGCTATACCGAAGAAGCAGGCTCCTCCCTTAATTGACATATTTTTGTCCGGGAGATTTCACCAATCCCGTTAAAAACGCTTGACTTATATCTTGTTTGCTTATATCATATTTAATGATAGAAGAAGACCCATAAATAATATCGCGGATCATAAAAAATAACAGTAGATGTTTCATCCCACAAATTTCCGCAGAGAAGAGCTCACCGAGAAAGAAAAGCGCAATATAGATATACTTGAGGCCCTGCGCCGCCATGGCCCGTTAAGCCGCCCGGATATTTCCAAAGAATTAGGCATAAACGTAGTCACCATATCCAGTTATATTGACGACTTTATAAGGAATAAACTGGTATTGGAGAAGGACCTGGATATATCCGAAGGGGGCAGGAGGCCCTCTTTGCTGGACCTTAATTCGCAGGGCGGATATATCATCGGAGTGGGGTTTAACCTGGTAAATATGGTGGGTTTGCTGATGGACCTGAAAGGTCATATCATTACCAAAACCCAGATCGCCAGGCCCAGGCCTTCGCTTAATGAGATAACCGGGTGCATACTGGAGATAATCAGTGAAATACTCAAACGCTCAAAAGAGTATGCCGCGGATATAAGAGGGGTAGGCATAGGTATGGCCGGGCTTATCAACAAGAAGACCGGTTCAATACGCTGGCCCGAAAAAACCGGCAAATATTATACTTATGCCTCCGTGGATATACCCATAGCGGAATTGGTACAGAAAGAATTCAATCTTCACGCGCTCATTGAGAACGACGCGACCTGCGCCTGTTTCGGAGAATATTGGCTGAACCTCAAAGGGGAATTCAAAAATGTGATTTATCTTTTCTCCGGGGTAGGGTGCGGTATAATAATAAACGGTGATATATATACCGGCTCGCACGGTTATGCCGGGGAAACATCCATCTATAATTATAAAGAGGACGGCCTTTTTAATTGCGATGAGGCTAAGGGTTGTTTCCTGAAGCGAAGCGAGATGGATTTAGGGATAACCGAAGATTTTAAGGCGATGCTGTCCAGGGAAAAAAGGGTATCCGGGGATAATATAGAATTAAAGAATATCTTTACCGCAGCCAAATCAGGGGACGCCCTGGCGGAGGCGGCGCTGGGGAGAGCGGCTAAAAGGCTGGGGATAAGAGCGGCCCACATAGTGAACCTGTTGAATCCGGAGGTGGTTATAATCGGAGGAGGGCTGGAAGAAGCGGGGGAAGATTTTCTGCACCAGGTAAATAAGGCCATAAAGGAGTGGTGTTTTAGGGAAACAGCGGAGGATTTAAAGGTTGTATATTCCCAATTGCGGGAGAATGCCGTAGCTATAGGAGCGGCGAGCCTGGTTACCCAAAAGGTGTTCGCCAAATTATTATAATACGGAAAGGAAGATAGATGGATAAAAAAATAAAACTTATTATAATAATAGCCCTTACAGTCATATTGGCGGGAACTATTTTTATCACCACGCAGATCTACAGCGCTAAGAAAGCGCTGGAGCATGAGAGGAACGGTTTAAGGAGCGAGAATACGGTTTTATCCAGGAAGATAGAGGAGATCTCGGAGGAGAGAAAGCAGCTGTTGGGCAGGGTCAACGCGCTGAATAATGACCTGGTTGACTCCTCGCAGGAAAAAGAAAGCATCAGCAAGCAATACGAATCAATAGTAAAAGACAGGGACTCTCTGCTTAAAGAGATAAAGGGCCTGCAGGATAATAATGATAAATTACGCGCCGAGTTAAATACGCTCTCCGGAGAAAAAGAGCGGCTGGGCAAGGATATAGAGAGCAGCCTGGCCCCGTTAAGAGAAGAGAATAAAAAATTAACGGAAGAATTGGATGAGCTTAAGGGAGTTAAAAGCAAACTGGAGTCGGAGTTGTGGCAGCTTATAGGGGAAAAATCAGCTTTTGAGGAAAAACTAAGCCAGGTGGATTTATTTTTACGGCAGAGATTGAGCAGTACGGAATATTCCACGCTTAAGGAGCAGATAGAAGGGATCATTAGCAGCGTATCTCCCGGAGAACAGGGTGTATCGGCGGAAACGGCTGAAGAGAGCGTGGAATTGCCTCCTATAGTCGTTAAGCCCAAAGCCGAAGCCGAGACTCCGCTTGGATGGCTCGCCAAGAGGAGGACGCCTCCCCGCCCGACCGCAACGGTATTAGAGGTTAACAGGGACAGCGGTTTTGTGATCATAGACATGGGGCAGGACGCGGGCGTAAAGATAGGTGACAGCCTGAATGTTTACAGGCAGGGGGCCCCGATAGCTGCGGTCCACGTTATACAGGTGCGCCAGAGTATTTCAGCCTGTGATATAAAAGAAGAGAATACGCTTATAGAAAAGGGCGATATCGTAAGATGAGGGCGAGACGGTGAGGACCAAAAAAGAGAATCACGAAGGCGTTTCCATAAATGACGTTGCGCGCCTGGCAGGCGTGTCTATCACTACAGTCTCACGCGTTATCAATAAGTTCCCGTCGGTAAAAGAAAAGAACCGTATCCTGGTGCAGAACGCGGTAAAACAGCTGAAATTCCAACCCTCAATATTCGCGCAAAGGCTTGCTACCGGCAGGAGCAATGTCGTAGCATTGGTCATCCCGCGTTATGAAGGCATATTCTATTCTTATTATGCCCTTGAGTTGATACGCGGCATAGGAACACTTTGCGAAGCGTTAAAATTAGACCTGCTGCTTCATCTGACCGACAGCAAGACCCCTATCAACCTTAAGGGCGTCGGAGGCATAATCTTTGCCGACGTTATAGGAAACCGCACGCAGCTCTTAGATGCCATGGCGATAGGCACGCCCGTCGTAGTCATAAATCATTATGTTGAGGACCTTGATGTTGACTGTATCGCCATAGACAATGTGAAAGGGGCGCAGGAGGCGGTGAATTATTTAATAGGGCTGGGGCATAAAAAGATAGCGCATATAACAGGAGACCTGGTGACCCAGGCGGCAATACATCGTTTTGAAGGATATAAACGCGCGCTCAAAGATAATAATATAGAGCTGCGCGAAGAATATATATTTAAAACAGATTATTCGCGGGGAGAGGCGCGCCAGGCGGCGGAGAAACTGATCAAGATGCCTAAGGCGCCAACGGCGGTATTTGTGGCTTCTGATTCCATGGCGCTTGAAGTGATGGCAGTAGCCAGGGAATCGGGATGCAATATTCCCGCTGATCTGTCTATAATGGGTTTTGATGATAACCCTTCAGGGCTTTACGGCCCGGTATCTTTGACTACCGTGAAACAGCCTTTGATCAGGATGGCAGAGGAGAGCGTGAAGGAACTTAATGTTTTGATCTCCCGCAAAGGGAAACCCGCGAAGGCAAGGAAGATACTGCTTCCGACAGAATTGGTAATAAGGGAATCCTGTCAGTCGCCCGGCTCCGGTAATAAGTAGCTACCCGCTGTTTGAACACTAAATATTGTATATGAAACCAGCTGATGATACTACCCATTGTATTTTTCTCTTGACAGAAGAATGCGCGGGTGTTATATTATTTTTTGCTGCCGGGTGGGGGAAACAGGATAGGTATAATAAGTAAAAGTATTAATCTTAAATTTATCCGGAGGGAAAATGAAATTAGAGCTTTCAGAGAATGCCCTTAAGGTATTGGAGAGAAGATATCTGAGCAAAGACGAAAACGGCCGGGTAGTGGAAACTCCGGATGGAATGTTCCGGCGCGTGGCAGAGGCGATAGCGGCGGCAGATAAGCTTTACGGGAAGACCGAAAAAGAGGCCGCATCTTTACAGGAATCATTTTACCGCGTGATGGCCGAACGCGAATTCATGCCTAATTCCCCCTGCCTGATGAACGCCGGCAAGGAGCTGGCGCAGCTTTCCGCGTGTTTCACGCTGCCCATAGAAGATTCCATGGGGTCCATATTTGAGACCCTTAAGGCGACCGCCATGATACATAAATCAGGAGGCGGGACAGGTTTTTCTTTTTCCAGGCTCCGCCCGAAATGTTCGGTGGTGAGGACTACCGGAGGAGTAGCGTCGGGCCCGGTATCTTTCATGAAGGTCTATGACGCGGCTACTGAAGCGGTTAAACAGGGCGGGACCAGGCGCGGAGCTAATATGGGTATCTTAAGGGTTGACCATCCGGATATCCTTGAATTCATCACCTGCAAGGAAAACAATAAAGAGATCACCAATTTTAATATCTCCGTTTCTATCACCGACGATTTTATGCGCAATCTTAAAGAGGGGAAAGAGTATGACCTGGTAGACCCGCATACGGGCAAAAGCGTCCGGAAGATAAACCCAAAAGATATATTTGAACTTATAGTAAAGCAGGCGCATAAGAACGGGGAGCCGGGCATCATCTTTATAGACCGGATGAATGATTTTAATCCCACCCCTAAGCTTGGAAAATATGAATCCACCAATCCCTGCGGAGAGCAGGTATTATTGCCTTATGAGAGCTGCGACTTGGGCTCTATAAATCTCTCCCGCATATGCAAGGAATCCGGCGATGGGCATTATGAGATCGACTGGGCCAAATTAAAAGAGATAACCCGCATTGCGGTACACTTTCTGGATAACCTTATTGATGTCAATAAATTCCCGCTGCCCGCGATAGAGAAGGCTACGAAGGCAACGCGCAAGATAGGCCTGGGCGTGATGGGATGGGCAAGCCTCCTTATCCGCCTCAATATACCTTATAATAGCGAGCAGGCAGTAGCGCTGGCAGAAAAAGTTATGTTATTTATATTGAATGAAGCGGCAAAGAGGTCCGAGGAATTAGGCAAAGAAAAAGGTCCATTCCCGGCTTTTAAGGGCAGTATCTATGATAAAAAAGATGGCAGCCGTATGCGTAACGCCACATTGACTACTATTGCCCCTACCGGCACGATCAGTATCATAGCCGGGCCATGCTCATCGGGTATAGAGCCGCTTTTTGCTATCTCTTATTACCGCAATGTAATGGACAATGATAAATTGACGGAGGTAGACCCTTTATTTGAAGAGGTGGCACGCAAGAGAGGTTTTTACAGCCGCGAATTGATGGAGAAGATAGCTGAAAAGGGCTCTATCCATGATTTTAAGGAGATACCCGAAGATGTAAAGAGGGTGTTCGTTACCTCTCATGATATTACTCCTGAATGGCACGTGCGCATGCAGGCTGCCTTCCAGAGATATACGCATAACGCCGTATCTAAAACGATTAATTTCCCAAATGAGGCGGCGGTAGATGAAGTGAGGCGTTCTTATACCCTGGCGTATGAACTGGGTTGCAAGGGTATAACCATATACCGCGACAGGAGCCGCGAAGAGCAGGTCCTGAATATCGCGCGCAGCGAACCTAAGCCTGAGGCCAAATACGAGGGCGCCAAAAAAGAGATTGCTCCGCGCCCGCGTCCGGAGGTGATCCAGGGCACTACAACCAAGGTCGCCACAGGATGCGGGAATCTGTATGTAACCATAAACAGCGACGAAGAAGGTAATCCCTTTGAGTTATTTACCCAGATGGGGAAGGCCGGAGGCTGCGCGGGCTCTCAGCTTGAGGCTACCGGCAGGCTGGTCTCTCTTGCTTTTCGTTCTGGCGTTGAAGTAAAATCTATTATTGAGCAGCTACGCAATATACGCTGCCCGAGCCCTTCATGGGAAAAGGGACAGCGCATATTCTCTTGCGCGGACGCTATCGCCAGGGTTATTGAAAAGAGGCTGATGAGTGGGGCGGCTGAACCGGTTGTTTCCCTTGAGCCGGTGAATGTGGCGATGAAGCATTCGCATAGCGATGAACCAAAGGTATCCGATATAGATGTGCACGGCGAGATTGTGGGCGTATGCCCTGACTGCGGAGGGGCACTGCATCATGAAGAAGGATGCGTCAAATGCCACGCTTGCGGTTTCTCTAAATGCTGAAGCGAAAAAAAATATTATATATAGTCCTTGACGGATTAGGAGACCTTCCCGTCAGGGAATTAAATGATAAGACCCCCCTTGAAGCCGCTATTACCCCTAACCTCGACCGGCTCGCCCAGAGCGGGAATACGGGTATTGTTTATCCCGTAGGCAAGGATATAGCCCCTGAATCGGATATAGCGGTCATAAGCCTGCTCGGTTACGACGCCCATAAATATTATACGGGAAGGGGCCCTTTGGAGGCATTTGCCGAAGGGCTAGCGATACAGGACGGAAACCTGGCGTTGCGCGTCAACTTCGCTACTTGCGCCGAAGACGGCGTGACTATTAAAGACCGCCGGGTAGGCAGGGGCCTGGCTACCGAAGAAGCTGCTGCCTTAGCCAAGGAGATAAATTCCAGGGTTACTCTTTCTACGGCTACCTTTGAGTTAAAGAATACTATCGGCCATCGCGGCGTGCTTGTGATCAGGGGGATGCGTTCAAAGCTGTCCGGATGGATAACTAATACCGACCCCGCGTATGACAGGGAAGGGGTGTTTGGTATCGCCAGGGAGAGGTTCGAGAATATGGTATCCGAATCGCAGCCGATGCCCGGGCATGAAGATTCAAGCGAGGCGAAAGAGGCCGCGCTCCTTTTGAATGAATTTACCCGTAAGTCCAGTAAGGTCCTTAATGAAGCGGCGGTGAATAAAAAAAGGGTTTCTGAAGGTAAACTCCCCGCTAATTTAATATTATCCCGCGATGCCGGGGATCGCCTTCCGAAGTTCCCTAAAATAGAGGGCCTTTATGATATCAGGTTAGGTTCTTTTGTGGAGATGCCCGTGGAAAAGGGGATCGCGCTTTTAACCGGCATTGAGGTTATTGACGTGCCCGCATCAACCGGGCACCCGGATGTGGATTACGCCGTCTGGTCTAAGATGGCGCTTGAAACCATAAAGAAGTATGACGGGATATATATACACATAAAAGGCCCCGATGAGCCGGCGCATGACGGTAACTTTACCAAAAAGAAAGATAGTATTGAAGCGATAGATAGATTCTTTTTTTCCGGACTGCTCAGTAAGCTGGATATGGAGAATACCGTCGTAGCTGTGACCGCGGATCACTCTACGGTATGCGCGATAAAGGCGCATTCCGCCGATCCTGTGCCGTTATTGATCTCCGGAGGGAATATAAAGCCCGACGGTACGCTTAGCTTTTCCGAGAAGGCGGCGAGATTGGGCTCCATAGGCGAGCTGCGCGGCCAGGAGATCTTACCGCTCCTCATTAAATCCGCCCAAGCATAAAATAAGGGACACCCTTTTTGCCAAAGCCAAGGGTGTCCCCCTGATAAGAAAATAAGGGACACCCTCCCGATTAGCAGGAAGGGTGTCCCCCGATTAGCAGGAAGGGTGTCCCTATGTATGAGGTGATAGTTATAGGTGGAGGGCATGCGGGCATAGAAGCCGCCCTGGCTTCGGCGCGTATGGGTTCAAAAACCCTCCTTTTAACATTAAGCCGCGATACCATAGGCGCCTTAAGTTGCAACCCGGCCATAGGGGGGGTAGGCAAAGGCCAGCTGGTAAAAGAGATTGACGCGTTGGGCGGCGAGATCGCTAAGGCATCTGATGCCTGCGGCGTGCAATTCAGAATACTAAATGCTTCTAAGGGCCCGGCAGCGCAGTCATCGCGCGCGCAGGTGGATATGGCCCTTTATAAGAAATATATGCAGGATATACTAAAAGGCCAGGGCAGCCTTTTTATAAAAGAATCAGAAGCAGTAAAGATAATCGTAAAAGACAGCCGGGCAATAGGGATAGTGACCAGAGATAATGAGGAGATCCTTTCTTCATGTGTGGTCATATGCCCGGGGACTTTTCTTGACGGGCTTATACATGTCGGGCTTAAACATTTTAGCGCTGGGCGTATCAATGAACCGGCTTCCCGCGGCCTGAGCGGGAGCCTGAAAGGGTTAGGATTTAACCTGTTAAGGTTTAAGACGGGCACCTGCCCGCGCCTGGATAAGAATTCCATTGATTTTTCTAAGCTAACCGTTCAAAACGGGGATGCTACCCCTAAGCCTTTTTCTTTCTCTACTAAGAAAATAACCCAAAAACAACTCCCCTGCCATATCACTTATACAAATAAAGATACGCACCGCGTGATCACGGATAACCTGGATAAATCTCCTTTATACACCGGGATAATACAGGCGACAGGGGTGCGTTATTGCCCGTCGATTGAAGATAAGATAGTCAAGTTCGCGGATAGGCAGAGGCACCAGATATTCCTTGAACCGCAGGGTTATGATACCGATGAGATATACCCTAACGGGCTGGCTACCAGCCTTCCGGAGGATGTGCAGCTTCAGTTATTGCATTCTATGGAAGGCCTTCAGGAGGCGCGCGTAATACGTTTCGGTTACGGGATAGAGCACACCGTAGTTGAGCCAACGCAGCTCTATCCTACCCTGGAAACAAAATTGGTAAAGAACCTTTATCTGGCCGGGCAGATAAACGGCACGACCGGGTATGAGGAGGCAGCGGCGCAAGGACTTATCGCGGGTATAAACGCCGCTTTACGAGCAGGAGGAAAGGAGCCGCTCATCCTGGACCGCGCCTCAAGTTATATCGGGGTATTGATAGATGACCTTACCACAAAAGGCACGAATGAACCTTACCGGATGTTCACCTCGCGCGTTGAATACAGGCTTATCCTGCGGGAGGATAACGCCGATATACGGCTGGCTAAGATAGGGTATGATTTGGGCCTGGTGAATGCTAAAATATATAAGAAAACAGAAGAGAAGATAAAGGCGATCGCCAAAGGTATTGATTTCCTGAAAGAGGCGCGCATTAAACCCGAAGCGGTTTTAAATGAAGGCCTCGCGCGCCTGGGTATAGCCGCTTTGAACAAGTCGGTTACGCTGGAGGAGTTTTTAAGGAGGCCGGAGATGAGCCTGGCGCGGTTGAGGGAACTGGGGCTTTTTAATTCACAGATACCAGAAATCGCTTCTTCCCAGGTAGAAATTGAGGTAAAATATTCAGGGTTCATACATAGGCAGCTTAAGGAGGTAGACAGGTTCAATAATCTTGAGAGAATAAGGCTGCCTGAAAGCGTAAATTACGCGGATATGCCCGGTCTCTCCCGCGAGATAAAAGAGAAGCTGAATAAATTCAGGCCCCTCAATCTGGGCCAGGCATCGCGCATATCCGGGGTGACTCCGGCGGCTATTTCTACTCTCATGATATATTTAAAAAAGAGGGACGTTCTTCCTGCCAATCGTAAGGGTGTCCCCGGGGGCCAGGTATAATGGAAGGGAATTATTCCAGCCTTAAAAGATTATGCGAAGACGCGGGAGCGGACCTGTTCGGTGTAGCCGATATCAACGGGATAAAAAAAGAGTTCGCCTTGCCGCGGGAGATGCTGGAGCAATTTGATAAGGCGGTATGCCTGGGGGTCAGATTATCCGCGAGCGTATTAGGAGAGATAAAAGAGGCGCCTACAAGGTTATACTCTTACCATTACCGCACCGCGAACTCTTTGCTTGACCAGGTAGCTTTTAGGGCGGGCAACTATATACAGAAGAAAGGTTATTCTGCCTTGCCCATACCGGCATCGCAGATCCTGGATTGGGAGAGCCAGAAGGCGCACCTGTCGCATAAAAAGATAGGTTATCTGGCGGGGTTAGGATGGATAGGCAGGAATAATTTGCTGGTTAATGAGGAGCTGGGCAGCCAGTTCCGCCTGGTTTCTATTTTGACCGATATGCCCTTAAGGACAGATAAACCCACAAAGCAAGATTGCGCGGAGTGCCGCCGATGTATCAAGGTATGCCCCGCTGGAGCGATAAAAGAGAAGGCGTCGGATTTTAACCATCTAAAGTGTTTTGAGAAGCTGAAGGAGTTTAATAAGCGGCGTTTAGTTGAACAGTATATATGCGGGATATGCGTGAATATTTGTAAAGGAGAAAAAAGATGATGAAGGAGATTATTTTCGGCGTGATAGGAGGCCTGGGCTTATTCATATACGGGATACATGAGATGAGCGAGGGCCTGCATAAGGCTTGCGGAGAGAAGATGAGGAATATCCTGCATAGCCTTACCGGAGGGCCGAAGAGAGGGGTATTGGTAGGGGCGGGGATAACCAGCCTGATCCAGTCTTCTTCCGCTACTACGGTAATGGTCATAGGTTTTGTGAATGCCGGGTTAATGAACCTGTCGCAGGCGCTGGGGGTCATATTCGGCGCCAATATAGGCACGACGATTACCGCGCAGCTGATAGCCTTTAAGCTCACAGATTATGCCCTCCCCATAATAGGGGTAGGGATGGCCATGCTTATGCTTTCAAAGAAAAAGACGCATAAACATATCGGAGAATTCATGCTTGGGTTTGGTATTCTCTTCTTGGGGCTGAATATACTTACGACTGTAGTTAAGCCCTTAGGCCAGTACCCCGCGTTTGAAAATATCCTGATCAGTTTCGGAAACAGCCCTTTCCTGGGGATATTGGCAGGGGCTGTCGTTACGGCTGTATTCCAGAGCAGTTCGGTTACGACAGGTATGGTCCTGGGGCTGGCAATAGCCGGATTAATTGATTTAAGGGCAGCGATACACCTGATCTTGGGTTGTAATATCGGGACTTGCGTTACGGCATTGATCGCCTCCATAGGCACCGGGATATCCGCAAGGAGGGCGGCATTAGCGCACGTAATGTTTAATATTTTAGGGGTATTGATTTTTCTTCCTTTTTTGGGCCCTTTTCAGGAGTTCATAGCCGGCTTTTCCCAGCAGCTGCCGCGGCAGATAGCGAACGCGCATACATTTTTCAATGTAATAAATGTGGTTATCTTTGTCCCCTTTATACCTTTATATGCCAAATTACTTACCAGGATTATGCCGGGCAAAGAAGAAGAAGAAGTAGAATACCTGCCTAAATATCTGGACAGGCGCCTGTTGAATACTCCCCCTATCGCCCTTGATGCCGCGATCAAAGAAATAATCAGGACTCTGGGTTTGACGCAGAGGATGCTTGATATCGCCATAGACAGCTTCGTAAAGAATGATTCTCGCTCCCTGGAGAAGATAACCAGGCGTGAAGAAGCAGTAGATTCTTTGAGGGAAGCGATCACCAACTATCTGGTGCAATTAATGCAGCAGGAATTAAGTTCCGGGGAATCCAGGAAGATCCCCCCGCTCATACACGCCATTAATGATGTTGAGAGGATTGGCGACCACGCGGAGAACCTTAGGGACCTGGCGCAGCAGAAGATAGATGACCGTATGCCTTTTTCTGTTACGGCAGTGGATGAATTAAAGAATATGTACGCAGATATAAACAGGATGATCAACTGCTGCGTTAACGCGCTGGGGACAAATAATGTGGACGAAGCGAAGGTCGTGCTGGAAAAAGAATGCCATGTGAATACATTAAGGGATAGGCTTAAGGATAACCATGTCAAGCGCCTGGAGCAAGGGCAATGCAGGGTCCTTTCCGGGGTGATCTTCCTTGATATGATCAGCAATTTGGAGAAGATAGCGGACCATCTTACCAATGTTGCCCAGGCGGTAATAGAAGGCCTGCAGTGGGACAACCGTTAACGGGGCGCGGCACTTATGAAAGAGAAGATACTGATCGTAGACGATGAAAAAGATATAGTCAAAATGCTGGATTATAACCTGAAGAAAGAGGGTTTTAGGACTATATCTGCCTATGACGGCGATTACGGCCTTGACTTAGCTGCCAGGGAGAAGCCCGACCTCATTATCCTGGATCTTATGCTTTCGGGAATGGATGGGCTTGAAGTATGCAAGGAGCTAAAGAAAGAGGAAAAAACATTTTCTATACCTATTATTATGCTTACTGCCAAAAGCCAGGAATCGGATAAGATAGTCGGGCTTGAATTAGGGGCAGACGATTATATGACCAAGCCGTTCAGCCCCCGCGAGCTGATCGCCCGCGTAAGGGCGTTATTACGCAGGGTTAAAGAAAAAGATAAACCGGCGGAGGAGCTGACTTCCGGGAGCCTGGCTATAGACCTTTTAAAGATAGAGGTGAGAGTGAAAGGAAGGCCGATTGAGCTGACCTCCAAAGAATTTGAGCTTTTAAAGATACTTGTAAAATCCAAAGGCAGGGTATTATCCCGCGATTACCTTCTGGATACTATTTGGGGGTTTGATAACGCCTTAGAGATACAGACGCGCACCGTAGACGTGCATATCAGAAGCCTGCGCAAAAAATTAAAGAGTGAGGCAAAGCGCATAGTAACGGTAAAGAATTACGGCTACAGGTTCGAAATAGATGAAGATTAAGCCCCGTGGCTTTAAATTCAAATTAATATCCTCGTATATCCTTATCCTTTTTATTTCCTTCAGTTTCACCACATATTTCTTAAGCAGTAAATTAGAGAAGAATACGTTAGAAAGCATAAGGTCATCTTTATTAAAACAGGCTTTCCTGGTCGCTAACCAGATTCCGCTAGAGAAAATGAAGAGAGGGGATCGGGAAGGCCTGGATGCGCTTATAGAAGGCATATCTCTTAGGATAAGATGCCGCGTGACCGTAATAAATACCGGCGGAGAGGTCTTTTTTGATTCCGATATGCCTTTGGAAGAGCTGCCGAATATGGAGAACCACGCCGGCAGGCCGGAGATAAGATCAGCCTTTGAGGATGGGGCGGGGGCCCAGATACGGTATTCTTCCACGCTTAAGATAGATATGCTTTATGTCGCCGTACCCATACGGGATAATGGAGGGGCAGCCGGGGTGGTGAGGCTTTCGCTGCCTCTTACAGATATAGAGGATACATTATCGGATATCAGGAAGACCATTATATTCAGTCTGGTCTTTGCAATGGCCCTGGCTTTTATCCTGGGGTCAATATTCATATCAGGCATTGCTAACCCCCTTAACAGGATCATCAATATTTCCCGTAAGTTCTCGGAAGGGGATCTTGAACACAAGATAATAATCAATTCTATGGATGAGATCGGACAGCTCGCAGAGGCCCTTAATGGTATGGCGGATAACCTGAAAGACAAGATAAGCCAGATAAAAACCCAAAATCAGAAATTGAGGGCTATCTTTGATAGTATGGTTGAAGGGGTTATTGTTACGGATAGCTCTATGCGCATAACCTCTATAAATCCTACCGCCGAGAAGATATTCGGGGTTTTGAGCAGGGACGCGGAAGGAAAATATTTCCTTGAGGTATTGCGTAATAATGAGCTATCAGAGATAATAATTGCGGTTCTGGAGAAAAAAGGCTCTTTGTCTAAAGAGCTCAAAATTTCCTGGCCCCTGCAGAAGATATTCAGGGTAAACGCCTCAGCCATATTCGAAAAAGACTCTACGGCAGGGTGCCTTCTGGTAATACACGATATAACGGAGATAAGGAAACTTGAGACAATGCGCCGTGATTTTGTTGCTAACCTGTCCCACGAGTTAAAGACCCCGCTTACTTCCATAAGGGGTTTTATTGAGACCCTTCTTGAGGGCGCCCTGGAGGATAGAGAGAACAGCCGCCATTTCCTGCAGATCATACAGGAGCACTCTATACGCCTTGGGAACCTGGTAGATGACCTCTTATCATTGTCTTATCTGGAATCAAGAGAGATAACCCTGGAGAAGGTTGAATTTAACCTGAAGAAGTTTGTTGACGATATTTTAGCAGGCTTTAAATCCCAACTTAAGAAAAAATCTGTTTCTGCCAGCAATTCACTGCCGGATAGCCTTATGATTACGGCGGACAAAGACAAGATAGGCCAGGTTTTGACCAATTTGTTTGATAATGGTATAAAATTCAACCGTGAAAACGGCGCGCTGAAGGTTTACAGCGAGATATCGGGCGGCGCAGTAAAGATTATTGTAGAAGATTCAGGAGCAGGCATACCATCTAAAGATACTCTCCGTATCTTTGAACGTTTTTACCGGGTGGATAAAGCGCGCTCGCGCGAACTCGGCGGGACAGGCCTGGGCCTGTCCATAGTAAAGCATATAGTAGAACTGCACGGCGGTAACACAGGCGTAGAAAGCACGCAGGGCCTGGGTTCCAAATTCTGGTTTACTCTTCCCATGTAGCATCCTTCAAAACACCTCCCTAAGGTTTTACCCACATTTTACATCTCCTTAAGCCGTATTTAATAGGGGTATCTTATACTTTAGCCATGATAAGAAGAACACAAGAGACGATCATGGCGGTATTGAGGTTCCTGAATATCCTCATATCCGAAGAAATCAGGATAATGGATGAATTTTACGCGTTTAAAGACGGATGAGATATTTAACGAGGATTTTACATTGGCTTAAAGCGGATATAACGCTTCTGTTGTAACTTATTATCGAAGATGATAAGGGAAGGGGGTGAGCGGGAAATATGAAAAATATGTCTTCGATAAACAGAGATTCCGTAGCCGCGCATTTAGGTGGATGTGCCTGCGGGTCCTTGAAATCCATAGATGAGGAGTTATCTTTAACAAAAAAATTATGTACCGGTGATTAAACAGGAGGATAGCAGATGAGATTTTATTCGGTTTGGTTATTAGCGGTTTGCCTGGTATTGGCCTGCGCAGGGGCGCAGTATTCTTATGCCGGCGAGGTCGACATACTTGTCCAGAAGCTTGTTGAGAAAGGGATCCTTACCCCGGGCGAGGCGCAACAGATCATTACGGAAACAAAGGAGGAAGTAAGGAAGGAGGTAGCCCAGGGCAAGTCATATTCCCTGCCGCAATGGGTGCAAAATACGAAGCTTAAAGGGGATTTGCGGTTACGGTTTCAGAATAAGCATGAGAAAGCGGCTAATGATTACTCAAAAGATACTAATATCGGCCGTGTGCGCGTGCGTTTAGGCCTTGAGAGCAAGGTAAATGAAAAACTGCTGGCCGGAATAGGGATAGCTACTGGTAGCGGAGACCCGCGCTCTACCAATATCTCTTTCGGAGGATACAGCAGCAAGAAGACGGTTGTGCTTGATTACGCTTACGCCAAATACGCGGCATTGCCGTGGCTGGACCTCGTAGGCGGCAAGATGCTCCTTAAAGATGTTTTGTGGGAGCCGACTGACCTGATATGGGATACCGATATAACCCCGGAGGGAGCGGCACTGCAGTTCAGGAAGGGGCTCGGGGAGAAAGCGGATTTCTTCATGAATACCGGCGTGCTGGCCGTAGACACGGATACATCGTCCGATAACGATGCGCCCATGGCGTATATTATCCAGCCGGGCATAGGATACAAGCTTAACGACGACGTCTCTTTAAAAGGCGCTTTTTCTTTTCAGGCGTTTGACAATGTCAAGAGCCATACAAGCAGCACCTATTCCAGCGCGAGCAATTCCGGAAACAGCGTTAAGGGCACCTCTTCTTATATGTATGACTATTCAATGATCAACCCGGCGTTAGAGGTCAAGATAAAGCAGCCCTTCCGGATGGCCGGATCCAATATTGAAACGCTTAAATTATTCAGCGAGTACGTGGAGAACCTTGATGTTTCAAAGAAGGCATCCGGTTTCTCTGCCGGTTTCCAATTCGGCCACGACAAGGTATCTAAATGGGGCGATTGGCAGTTTAAATATATATACGCGATGTTAGGCAGGGACGCGGTGCTTGACGTGCTGCCGGACTCCGACCGTTATGGAGGGAAAACAGCTATAAGGAGCCATGAAGGAGCGTTTACATTTGGATTGGGCAAGAATACTTCGTTTGGGATAGACGTATACCGTTCCGAGAGGATAGGCATGGCGGCTAAGGCCCCGGAAACGCTGGTCCAGGTTGATTGGAATATGAAATTCTAATTATAGTTATTACCCGGCCATAGCGGATTGGCCGGTGCCCGCTGCTGCGGGAGGAGGAGATAATATGAGAAATCTTATTAGCAGGTTATGGGTTATAGTATTAATTATGCTGGGAATGGTAGCGCCATGCTACGCCGAAAAGATAGTTATTGAAGGCTCAACTACAGTATTACCTATTGCGCAAAGAGCGGCCGAGGTTTTTATGGACAGCAACCCCGCAGCCGACATATCCGTGCGCGGAGGGGGCTCGGGAGTAGGTATAGCTTCCCTCATAGACGGGACATGCGATATCGCCGATGCTTCGCGGCCCATAAAAGACAGCGAGCTTGAAAAGGCCGCCTCAAATGGCAGGAGCCCCAAGGCGAATGTCGTGGCTATGGACGGCATATGCGTTGTAGTCAATACCGCAAACGCTGTAAACGGGCTCACAAGAAAACAAGTCAAGGATATTTATACGGGCAAGATATCCAACTGGAAAGAGGCGGGTGGTTCAGATTCTAAGATTGTGGTCATCTCGCGCGATTCATCAAGCGGGACATTTGAGGCATTCGGGGAGCTGGTCCTGAAGGGGGAAAAGGCCAGGCCTGATGCTTTGCTGCAGGCATCCAACCAGGCGGTTGTTTCCGCGGTATCACGCACGCCAGGCGCCATAGGATATGCCGGGTTAGGCTACCTGACGTTTTCTGTAAAGGCCATTGATATTGACGGCGTGAAGCCGTCAAAGGAAAGCGTCCTTACGGGTTCCTATGGCATAGGCAGGCCTTTGTTTATGTATACCGACGGAAAACCTAAGGGGGCAGTAAAAAATTTTATTGATTTTGTGCTTAGCGAGCGCGGCCAACGGCTGGTAGAAGAAGAGGGTTTCGTGGGATTAAAGTAATAAAAATGAGCCGCATAAAAGAAACGGCATACAGGTGGATCTTTACGATATTGGCATTTGCTTCACTGGTATTTTTGGTGGGCATAATCATCGTCCTTTTTAAAGAGGCGCTTCCCATATTCCGGAAAGTAAGGCTTTTTGAGTTCCTGCTCGGAAGGTCATGGTATCCTACATATAATCCGCCTGAATTCGGGATACTGCCGTTGATTTTAGCTTCGGGCCTGATATCCTTAGGCGCGATGCTGGTTTGCATACCTTTAGGGGTCGGGAGCGCCCTTTATTTAAATGAGATTGCAGGCCCAAGGCAGAGGCAGGTATTAAAGCCTTTGATAGAGCTGCTGGCGAGCGTGCCTTCCATAGTTTACGGGTTCTTCGGTATGGTGGTCCTCGCGCCATTTTTACAGGAGCTTTTGCATTTGCCGATAGGGCTGTGCGCCTTTACCGCCAGCCTGGTTTTGGGGATTATGGCGACCCCAACAGTATGTTCTATTGCCGAGGATGCTTTAAGCTATGTGCCAAGGTTTTTTCGCGAAGCGTCATTCGCGGTAGGAGCGAATAGATGGCAGACCCTGACTAAGGTAGTGATACCGGCAGCCGGCTCGGGCATATCTACCGCTATTATCCTCGGGATGAGCAGGGCGATAGGCGAGACGATGACCGTGCTTATGGTCGCCGGGGGCGCTGCGGTCATCCCGAAATCATTTTTTGATCCGGTCAGGCCCATGACCTCGGCCATTGCCGCAGAGATGGGGGAGGCGCCGATGGGGAGCGAACATTACTATGCCTTATTTGCCATAGCGTTGGTGCTTTTTCTGGTGACTTTCTTATTTAATATTATCGCTGAAATAATAAGCCGCAGGTTCAGGTTAAAATTAGGGCTGGCAGGATGAGAAAGAAAATAATCCAGAGATTGGGTTTTAGCGCGCTCTTTATCTGTATGGCGGTGACGCTGTTTTTTCTTTTTGCCGTCATCTTTTTCGTGGCGGCGAGAGGGTTTAAAGCGATATCGTGGGAGTTCCTGACGCAGGCGCCCAGAGATGCCATGACAAAGGGCGGGGTTGCCCCGGTTATCGTCGGGACGCTTTACCTTACTTTAGGGGCTATTTTATTCGCTCTGCCGTTGGGGGTCGCATCCGCGGTATATTTATGCGAATATTCGCCCAAGAGTTATATAGTAAACCTGGTCAGGATAAGCATAAATAACCTTGCCGGCGTGCCTTCGGTTGTTTTCGGCCTCTTTGGCCTGGCAGTATTCGTTAAATTCTTTGGTTTCGGGGTATCGGTACTATCAGGGGCCTTGACCCTGGGCATATTGGCTTTGCCCTTAATCATCTCCGCGGCGCAAGAAGCGCTCCTGGCGGTCCCGCAGTCATTGCGTGAGGCATCCCTTGCGCTGGGGGCTACCAGATGGCAGACAATAAAGAAGGTAATCCTGCCTGCGGCGTCTTCGGGGATACTTACGGGTGCCATCTTGAGCATAGGCAGGGTAGCGGGAGAGACAGCGCCCATACTTTTTACCGCGGCGGCTTTTTATTTAAGGGGATACCCTAAGTCAGTTTTCTCGGAGGTGATGGCGTTGCCTTACCATATTTACGCGCTTATGACTGAAGGCGCGCATCCCGATGAACAGGTTGCTATCGCCTACGGCTGCTGCCTGGTCCTTCTTTTTTTAGTGCTTTCAGTGTCATTGATTGCCATTATCATCCGTCATAAGCAAAGGAGCCACGCATATGGATAGTAGTGTAAAGGTGAAAGCGGAACATATAGATTTTTTCTACGGCAGTACGCATGCCTTAAAGGGCATAAACATGTATCTTTACGCCAATCAGGTAACGGCGATAATCGGCCCTTCGGGCTGCGGAAAATCCACCTTTATCAGGCTGATAAACCGTATGCACGAACTTATCCCGAACGCGCGCATGACAGGGAAGATTTATCTGGATAACCAGGATATTTTAAGTTGTTGCGCGGACCCCGTTGAGATCAGAAGGTGTGTAGGGATGGTTTTCCAGAAACCCAACCCTTTCCCCAAGAGCATATTTGAGAATATCGCCTACGGGTTAGAGGTAAACGGGGTAAGGGGGAGGGATTATATAGAAGATAAGGTCACGGAGGCGTTAAAAAAGGCCGCTTTGTGGGATGAGGTAAAAGGCAGGCTGCATGAGAGCGCCTTAAGATTATCAGGCGGTCAGCAGCAGCGTCTGTGCATAGCAAGATGCCTTGCGGTTGAGCCGGAAGTGATCCTCTTTGATGAGCCTTGCGCAAGCCTCGATCCTATATCAACCGGCAAGATAGAGGAATTGATTACAGAGCTGAAGAAAGATTACACTATAGTTATTGTTACCCATAATATGCAGCAGGCGGCCAGGGTATCGGATTATACGGCGTTTTTTCTTTTGGGCGAGCTGGTAGAGTTTGCGAAGACCCAGGATATCTTTACGGCTCCCAGGGACAAGAGGACCGAAGCGTATATCACAGGGAGGTTTGGATAACACCGATTTATCCTATAAATCGGTGTGCACTTGCTGTGCAAAAGAGAGGAGAATTTTATGGAAAGGCACTTTGACGAAGAGCTAAAGGAACTGCATAAGGACCTTTTGAAGATGGGTTTAATGGCGCAGGAGGCCATTTATAAGTCTATTGAAGCGCTTAAGGAGCGGGATAAGGCCCGGGCGCGGGAGGTCATAGCAAACGACGTCATTATAGACCGGATGGAATTGGTTATTGACGATAAATGCATAGACCTTATCGCAAGGCACCAGCCGATGGCTGGCGATCTGCGTTTTCTTACCACCAGTATGAAGATAAACGGGGACTTGGAGCGCATAGCGGACCTCGCGGTAGATATAGCGCAACGCGTATTGGAGATCTGCGATAAGCCAATACTTAAGCCGTTGATCGATATCCCAAAATTGTCCGCCATAGCGCAGGAGATGATAAGGGATGCCATCGATTCTTTCGTCAAGAAGGATGCTGAACTAGCCGCAAAGGTGATGCTTTCGGACCCCGAAGCGGATAGATTGAAGGATGCCGTGCAGGATGAACTTATCCATGATTATATGGCGAAAGACCCAAAAGCCTCTGACCGCGCCGTGCCCCTCTTGCTGATCGCCCGCCACCTTGAACGTATCTGCGACCACGCCACAAATATCGCCGAGGATGTGATATATATGGTTGAAGCCAAAGTAGTCAAACACCATCCCGAACAATTAAAATAAACTCTATAATTCCTTTGACTTTGGCGCCCTGTGTATTATAATTTATGATAAGAAAGGGTTGTTTATATGCAAGAACGCAGGATATTCCAGCGGTTCAATATTGAAGTCCCCATAAAGTTCCACACTATAAGCCTTGAGAAGAATATAAAGGGCACCGGAAAGATAGTGAATATAAGCGCGGGCGGAGGGGGGATGGTAGTTACCGCTAAATACCTGCTGCCTAACACTCTCCTTGAGATGGAGCTCCTTTTCCCCGATAACAAAGACCCCTTTATCGCCACCGCGAAAGTAATATGGCTTAAAGCTATGGAGCCGACCCTGTTTCTCGCGGGAGTAGAATTTGAAAAAGTGGATTTTATGGGTATGGCGCGGGCCTTACGGCTGCACGTCTGAATAAAACCATTCCTTTCCCCCTGATCAAGATCACAAGATGAAACATAAGATAAGAAAGTTTATTGTCGCGGCTATAATAATCTCCGCTATATATTCCGCGCTGGCCTACAAGGATATATTGATAAGGTCCTTTGTCGCCACGACGGCAACCCAGATAATAGGGGCGAATGTGACTATCCAGGGGCTTTCTTTTGATATGCTGGATAGCAGTATACATATAAAAGGCCTTAAGGTATATAACCCGGAAGGATTCCCCAGGGAAGTTTTTCTGGATATCCCCAAGATAGAGGTTGAATATGACCTTTCCGCGCTGCTTAAGAAAGACCTGCACCTGGTATCTGCCGAGATAGTCTTAAAGGAGATCGTGGTCATAAAGGACAAGCAGGGGAGATTGAACGTAAACGCGTTGAAAACGGACCAGAAAAAGAAAGGCCTGCAGGATGAGGCCGGGCCGGGAACGCGCAAGGTAATGCCTATGCGCATAGATTTCCTTAAGCTGGATATAGGTAGGCTGGTAAACAAAGACCTAAGCAGGGGGGATAAGCCGGTACTCCATGCGTATAATATAAATATTAAAAAGGCATATAAGAATATAACGGGAGTACGCCAGCTTATGAATCTGATGCTGGTAGAATCTTTAAAGCCTGCGGCTATTAAAGGAGCGCAAATCTATGGTGTTACGGCGCTTGCGGGAGCTGTCGCGCTTCCCGTGGGGGTCGCAAGCGCGTTAATAATACAGGATTCCGCTAAAGCTGTTTTTGAGGTAAGCTATGAAAAAGCCTACCAGGTGAGCCTGGACGCGGCCGATGAACTCGGAGATATTATTAAGGCAGACCAGCGGCAGGGTTATATAAAATGCCGCATACAGGGGATTGATGTTGTTGTTAGGGTATCAAAGGGGCCTGATAACAGAATAAATATCTCCGTATCAGCCAGAAAATATATCTTTCCGAGGCTTAAGACCGCGGAAGGCCTGCTTTATGAGATATCAAGGAAGCTCAAAATAGCTCCTTGACCCCCTATATTTTCAATGATATAATTCAAGGCATAATGAAGAAAAAGATCGTTTATTGGATCAAAAAACAGTTAAAGGAGTCCGGTGCCAGGGGTATTGTCCTGGGCCTCTCCGGAGGCATAGATTCCAGCGTGGCCGCGGCATTGGCAAAGGAAGCGGCAGGCAGGAAGAGGGTTTTAGGGGTATTTTTACCCTGCCATAGCCATAAAGAGGATTTAAAACACGCCAAAGCTATAGCCGCGAAGCTCGGCATAAAGACTAAACTGCTGGATCTGTCGGCTATATATGATAATTTACTGAAGATCCTTCCCGGCGCGGGGAAGACAGCCAAAGTGAACCTGAAGCCCCGCCTAAGGATGTTAGCGCTTTATTATTTTGCCAATAAGCTTAATTATTTAGTATGCGGTACCGGAAACAGGTCCGAGCTGATGGTGGGTTATTTTACCAAACATGGAGACGGAGCAGTTGATATATTGCCGATAGGCGGCTTATTAAAGGAAGAGGTAAGAAAGCTCGCCGGAGAATTGGCTATACCCAAGGAGATAATTGACAGGGTCCCTACCGCCGGCCTTTGGGCAGGCCAGACAGATGAAGGGGAGATGGGGGTGTTATACCCTGAATTAGACGATATATTAAGGCGCTTGAAAAATAAAAAAAAGCAGGCGCTTTCTCCAAAAAAGGTAAACAAGATAAAAGAGATGATCAGGCGCTCCGAACATAAAAGGCAGGGGCCCAGGATCTGCTGCGTTTAACGCAAGGAGGCGGTATGGATGAGATATTGGAAATACTGGAGAAGGACGCGCGCACTACCCCCGAGGATATCGCTAAGATGCTGAAAAAGAAGCCCCAAAGCATAAAAGAGGCTGTAAAAAAATACGAGAAAGAAGGAGTTATCCTGAAATATAAGACAGTGATCAATAAGGACCTGATAAGGGAGGCGGATTCAAGCGTGCGCGCCCTGATAGAAGTGAATATTACCCCGCAAAAAGACCTGGGGTTTGACAAGGTGGCCGAGCGCGTATATTCATTTCCCGAGGTCTCCAGCTGCTATCTTATTTCAGGCACATATGACCTGTTATTGATTGTGGAGGGCAGGGATTTGCACTCTGTGTCAAAGTTCGTCGCGGAAAAGCTTTCGCCTTTAGAAAATATCAAGGGCACGGTCACGCATTTTCTTTTGAGGAAATATAAGGAAGACGGAGTTATCCTGAAACATAAAGAGGAGAACAAAAGAATAGCTATATCTTATTAAGCGTTTTTATGAAAAACATTATTGCTAATAGAGTGCAGGATATGCGGCCTTCGGGTATCAGGGAGTTTTTTGACCTGGTCCTGGGGATGAAAGAAGTTATCTCGCTGGGGGTGGGGGAACCGGATTTTGTGACCCCCTGGCAGATACGCGAGGCAGGTATCTATTCGTTGGAAAAGGGTTTTACTTCATATACCTCAAATAAAGGGCTATACAAATTAAGGCTAAGCATAAGCCGCTATCTGAATAACAAATACGGCCTGGATTATTCACCGGAGGATGAGATACTGATCACCACAGGTGTAAGCGAGGGTTTTGACCTCGCCTTGCGCTCTGTCATAAACCCGCAGGATAAAATATTGATACCGATCCCCGGCTATGTATCATATGGCCCGCTTGTTGAATTGGCAGGAGGAGTGCCGGTATATATAGATACAAAGGATGACGGTTTTAAGCTGTCTCCCGGGGCTTTAGAGAGGCATATAGATAAAAAGTGCAAGGCGCTTGTTTTTAATTATCCCGCAAACCCGACCGGTATGTCTTATACCAGGAAGGAGTTAAGCCAGATAAACAAGGTATTGCTGAAGCATGATATTTTGTGTATATCCGATGAGATATACGCCGACCTTACCTATGATTTTGAGCATACTCCGTTCCCCGGGCTCCCCGGGGCAAAAGGCAGTACGGTATACCTTAACGGGTTCTCCAAGAGTTATGCTATGACCGGATGGCGCGTGGGTTTTGCCTGCGGCCCCAAAGAGATTATCGCTGCCATGACCAAGATACACCAATATACTATCATGTGCGTTTCCATAACCAGTCAGATGGCTGCATGCGAAGCGATACAGACAGGCAGGAAGCCGGTTGAGGAGATGAAGCGCGAATATAAGAGGCGCCGGGAGTTCGTTATAGAAGGCCTGAATGGCCTGGGGTTGAAATGCCATAAGCCCCAGGGCGCGTTCTACGCGTTCCCCAGCGTAAAGAGCAGCGGCCTTGATTCCATGGATTTTGCCAAAGGCCTGCTAAAGGAGCAGAAAGTCGCTGTCGTCCCCGGGACTGCTTTCGGGAAAGAATATAAAGATAATATACGCATATCCTACGCTTCCAGTTTTGACAATCTGAAGGAAGCGTTATCAAGGATGGAAAACTTTATTGAAAAGGCCAGGAGGAAATAAAACAGATGAAACCTAAGACCAAGACAGATATCATGAAGTTAGTAAAGGAGCATAAGGTAAGGTATATACGGCTCTGGTTTACCGACGTGCTTGGGTTCCTTAAAGGTTTTACCATAACAGTGGATGAACTTCCGCGCGCTATGGGAGACGGTATGGGTTTTGACGGTTCATCTATTGAAGGTTTCGCCAGGATAGAGGAATCCGATATGATCGCACATCCTGACCCCCGGACTTTTGCCATATTGCCCTGGGAGTCCAAGGAGTGCCCGGTAGCGAGGATGTTCTGCGATATTTATACACCGAGCGGCAAACCTTTTGAGGCTGATCCCAGATACGTGCTTAAGAAGAACCTCGAACGCGCCAGGAAGATGGGCTATACTTACTATGTGGGACCGGAGCTGGAATATTTTTATTTCAATAACCCTAAGAATACTATAGTCCTTGATAAGGGTGGTTATTTTGACCTGACACCCTTAGATGTCGCCCAGAGCGTGAGGAATGAGACTGTAAGTGCGCTGGAGAGTTTAGGCATAATAGTAGAATACAGCCATCATGAAGTAGCTTCCAGCCAGCATGAAATAGATTTGAGATATTGCGACGCGTTATCTATGGCAGATAACGTAATGACTTACAGGCTGGTAGCCAAAGAGATAGCGCAAGGCAAGGGGTTGCACGCCAGCTTTATGCCAAAGCCGGTTTACGGTATAAACGGTTCGGGTATGCATACCCACCAGTCTTTATTTAAAGGCGCCTCAAACGCGTTTTTTGATAAGAAGGGTGAATACCATCTTTCCGGGATAGCCAGGAACTTTATCTCCGGGTTGCTTAAACACGCCGCGGATATAACTTCCGTGACTAACCAGTGGGTCAATTCCTATAAAAGGCTCGTTCCCGGATATGAAGCCCCTGTTTATGTCTGCTGGGCGCAGATGAACCGTTCGGCGCTGATCAGGGTCCCGATGTATAAACCCGGGAAGGAGAAATCCACTCGCATAGAATACCGTTCACCTGACCCCGCCTGCAACCCTTACCTGGCGTTCTCGGTAATGCTGGCAGCGGGATTGGAGGGGATAGAGAAGGGTTACGCGTTGCCTGCTCCGGCAAACGACAATATATACCGTATGAGCGACGAGCAAAGGTCGCGCGCCAAGATCACCTCGTTGCCCGAGGACCTGCTTGAGGCCATAAAGATCACGGAAAAGTCGGAGTTCATAAAGAAGGCGTTTGGCGAAGAGTTGTTCAATTTCTTTATCCGCAATAAGAAACTGGAGTGGGATGAATATAAAGCGCAGGTCACGCAGTATGAGATAGATAAATACCTGCCTATATTATAATCCCTTGTATTTTTATTAATAAGGTTTGGTATAAATTCATCCGTTGCTATATTGGTAACCGCGGATGATTCCGAAGCGAAGCGAGGAACTAGCCCAAACAGCTTACTCACACTAACGTGTTCGTAAGTTGGGGGGTCATTTAGCACCGTTTGTGGTTGTTAGTAAGGAAGGGTGTAAATTCGCACTTATAACTTACTCATGCTGTCGCATTCGTAAGTTATGTGCTCATTTAACACCGCTTACAGTTCTTAATAAGGAAGGGTGTAAATTCGCACTTATAACTTACTCATGCTGTCGCATTCGTAAGTTAGGTGCTCATTTAACACCGCTTACAGTTCTTAATAAGGAAGGGTGTAAATTCGCACTTATAACTTACTCATGCTGTCGCATTCGTAAGTTATGTGCTCATTTAACACCGCTTACAGTTCTTAATAAGGA
>JBAZEH010000015.1:0-35123 GCA_041653955.1 Candidatus Omnitrophota bacterium
AGAGAAGAGGGAAACGGAGGCGGTCATCCGCAGTATCGCCGAAGGGCTGGTAGTGGTAGACGCGCAGGGAAAAGTTGTGATGATGAACCCGGCAGCCGAGAAATTGCTGGGTATCTCTACGCAGGAAAAGAGCGGCAAGGAGCTGATGGCGGGGCTCGGGGATGAGCAGCTCGTATCTTTGGTGAAGGCGGTCCCGGGGAAGGCCGACAAAGAGATAGAATTAGCCAGCCGGCAGGATGAGACCAGGAAAGTCCTCAGGGCCAGCACCGCCGTCGTTGAAAATGAGAACGGGCAGACTGTGGGTATGGTATCGGTCTTAAGCGACATCACGAAACAGAAGGAACTTGACCGCCTGAAATCAGATTTTATACTTCATGCCTCCCATGAATTACGCACCCCCCTCGTTACCATAGATAAATCAATATCTTTGTTATTGTCAAAAGAGGCAGGGGAGCTTTCATCCACGCAGCAGGAGTTCCTTTCTATCGCCGCGCGCAACCTCAAAAGGTTATCCGCTCTCATAAATGATCTTTTAGACCTCTCCAAATTGGAACAAAAAAATATGGGTTTGCATAAAGAAGCGGCCTCAATTGAAGACCTTATAACAGAGTGCCTTGATACGGTGCATGCATGGGCGGACAGCAAGAAAATACTTTTTAAGAAAAATATAGAAGAAGGGCTGCCAAAACCGGTTATTGACGCCTTAAGAATAAAGCAGGTCCTCGTAAATCTTTTAGGCAACGCCATAAAGTTTACCCCCGAAAGCGGCAAGATTATTGTTGAGGCAAAGGTATCCGCGGGAGGGAATACCATAATGCTGAGCGTGGAGGATACGGGTATAGGGATAAGCCCGGAAAGCCTGCCCAGGGTATTTGATAAGTTTTACCAGTCAGGGGAAAGAGCCCCCAGCGATATAAGCGGGACCGGTATAGGCCTTTCCATCGCCAAAGAGATCGTGGAACTGCACGGCGGAGCGATATGGGCCGAGAGCGAACATGGTAAAGGGGCCAGGTTCGTTTTTACCCTGCCGCTGGGATGACGGTCCGTTTTTTAAAATAAGCGGGAGGATTCCAGATGGATGAGAAGAATATCAAGGTTTTGATCGTTGACGATGAGGCAGATTTCAGGCAGATGATGAAATTCTGGCTGCAGGCCAGAGGTTACTCTGTTATAGAGGCCGGAGAAGGGAAAGCGGCGGTGGATACCGTAAGACAGGAGAACCCGGACGTTATCTTTATGGACTTGAGAATGCCTGTTATGGACGGGGCGGAGGCGATAAAGAATATAAGGGATTTTGATAAGGATGTGCCCATCATAATGATAAGCGCTTATGTCACAGACCCCAAGATCAAGGATATCATGCCTTACGATATATCCGGGATATTTTATAAAGGCAAGGATTTCCAGGACGGGTTGACCCTGCTGGAAGCGGCATTAAGGACGCATAAGAAACTAAAAAAATAAACTTATGAATATTCCGCGAAAGACCGGGAAATATCTGTTTTTGCTGGTGCCTCCCCTGTTGGTGTTGGCGGCAAACATATATTTTCGTTCCTTTCCCATTTATTTCCCGCAGCTGAAGACCAGGGCTATGGAGATACTCTCTAAGTCCATAGAACAAAGGATAACGCAGGACGTATACGCTAAATTCGCGCAGTTTAACCCCATAGCAAAAGATAAGCTGGTAAAGAACAGGGTGGCGGAATACAAGAAGGCCGACGCCAAGGCGATCAATGAGCAGGTCAATGAAGGGTATAAACATCTGAAGGAAAGGTTTCAGGATAAGGACGGCCAGACATATCTTATGGAGCTTGATTGCTGGCATTGGGCAAAATATGTCGAGAACGTAGTAAGGCTTGGCCATCCGGGAGACAGGGTAGAGAACGGCAAGCAGATCGACGCGTATATGCTCGCGCCCTTAGGCAGCCCTCTTCATTGGGAGCATTCTTTATATTATTTCTCCGCTTTTCTCTACAAGGTGTTTTCTATTTTCAAAAGAGCCCCGCTTTTTACATTCCTTTTTTACCTCCCTCTTTTATTTTCCGCGACCTTTATAGTTTTATTGTATATTTTTGTATACCGCCATGGAGGGCACCTGGCGGCGATAACCAGCTGCATGATGATGGGGCTTTCTCCCATATTCCTGCACCGCAGCTGCGCCGGGTGGTTTGATAAGGATGTCTTAAGCCTGATCTTCCCCTTGCTGGTGATATGGTCTTATGTCAATTCATCCGCAGCGCAAAATATCAGAAAGAAGGTTTTCTGGGTGTGCGTATCTTCTTTCTGGGTAGGGCTGTTTTGTTACAGCTGGACCCACTGGTGGTTTGTGTTCGCGATAGTGATCATTTACGAGGCCCTCTATATAATTGTCCTTGCCGCGGCTCGTTTTTACCTGAAAAAGGATAATTCAGCGAATTTCAGGGAGCACGCGATATCCGTTATCATATTTTTTGTGTCGGGGCTCTTTTGGGCGCTGGTTATATGCGGACCGGAACCGATAACAGAATTGTATAAGGCCCTTATTTTTGCGGTGACGCTGAATAAGCCCCTGATGGCCTCTATCTGGCCTAATGTCTATTCTACCGTCGGAGAGTTAAGGAGTATGGGGATAAAGGAGATAGCCAATTCGGTGGGCAGCATGCCTGTATTTATGATTTCTTCCTTCAGCATGCTCGCATTATCCGTGCTCTCCGTAGTAAAACGTGATTATCCCCGCGTGAAGCGCGAAATAATATCCATACTTGTGATCTGGACCGCGGTAATGCTTTTTGCCAGTTCCCGCGGCATAAGGTTCGCGATGTTCCTGCCTTTTGGCCTGGGCATATCGCTGGGGCTGTTGATCTCGGAGGTTTACGGGTATTTCAGGAGAAAAAAGAATGCCGCGGTTATAGTGCTGGTGCTTATGGCCTTTCTCTTTGTGAACGTCAGTCTATTCCGCAAGGCATATACCGCGGCCAACAATACATACCCGCTTATAGATGACACCTGGTATAAGGTCCTTGAGCTTATCAAGGAGAAGACCCCGGAGGGGACGATAATAAACTCCTGGTGGGATTTCGGGGACTGGTTTAAGGTTATAGCCAGAAGGCCGGCGATATTTGACGGGCAGAGCCAGGATACCCCGCAGGCCTATTGGATGGCCAAAGCGATATTGTCTGAAGATGAAGATAAGGCGGTAGGTATACTGCGCATGCTCAACAATGGGGGTAACAGCGCTTTTGATACGATAAACGGTTATATAAAAGACCCTTTACAGTCGGTGCTGTTGCTGGAAGGCGTTATCGGCAGCAGCCCCCAGAAGGCCCAGGCGACACTTAATAATTTTCTGCCTGCTTCTCTTACCCAGAAGGTAATGCAGCTGCTTTATGGTACCCCCGGGAGGGCGTGTTTTATAGTTGATAATACGATGATCCCCAAGATGGGGGCTATTTCTTATCTGGGGACATGGGATTTCTCCAAGGTATATATAGCCCAGAATTTCAATAAACTGGAGAAAGAGCAGATCATGGAACACCTGAAGGGGCTGGGCAGGAATATAGAGGAGGCGCAGCGTTATTACCAGGAGATATTCCTGATTAAGCCCGGTAACCTTGATGATTGGCTCTCCGGCAGGGTGCTCTTTTACGGTGAACCGGTAAGCGGCAGAGAGAAGGACGCGGAGGTATTTTTCGCGAACGGATTTATATATACCCCCAAGGAGAATGCCATACGTTCAAACGTGGGGCAGGTCCCGCGCAGCCTGTTCGTCCTCCAGGGGAATAATTTTGTGGAGTTTACTTATCCTAACGCTAACGCTCCGTTTTCCGCGCTCGTAGTCAAGACCGATAACGGGTATAAATGCGTATTATTTGACCGTGCCCTGGCAAACAGCATGTTCGTTCGTTTATATTTCTTTAAGGGGATCGGCCTGAAACATTTTTCTCCGCTTATTGACGCAGAGGAAGGCAACAGTTATATCAGGGTCTTTAATATAAACTGGTAATGATGGATAAACAGATAGAGGTGTCGGTAGTATTGCCCTGTTTGAATGAAGAGGGTTCTATCGGCTTCTGCATAAAGAAGATAGAGGAATTGTTCGCCAGGGAAGGGATAGCCGGAGAAGTGATTGTCGCGGATAATGGTTCTGTTGACCGCTCTGTAGAGATAGCCGGTGGCCTGCGCGCCAGGGTGTTTACCGAAAGCCGCAAGGGTTATGGGGCGGCGTACCTGCGCGGCCTTAGGGAGGCGCGGGGGAAATATATAGTCATCGCCGACAGCGACGACACCTATGATTTTTATGATATACCTAAGTTCCTGAAGCCCCTTAAGGAAGGGTATGATTTTGTTATCGGTTCAAGATTCAAAGGGAAGATCCAGAAGGGCGCGATGTCCTGGACGCACCGCTATATCGGCAACCCCATACTTTCGGGCATATGCCGTTTATTTTTCCGCACGAGATTATCTGATATACATTGCGGCATGCGCGCTTTTACTCATGAGGCCTATCGCAGGATGGAATTGATGGCGCTGGGGATGGAATTTGCCACCGAAATGGTGGTGGCTGCGCTGCGCAGCCAGCTTAAGGTATATGAGGTCCCGATCAATTACCATCCGCGCAAAGGCAGGTCAAAACTTATGCCTCTGGCTGACGCCTGGCGCCATATCAGGTTTATGCTTTTATATTGCCCGGTATGGCTCTATTTCATACCCGGTATTGCTGGTTTTCTGTCGGGCATAAGCATATTACTTCTTTTATCCGCGGGGCCGTTTTTCTTCCTGGGGCATTACTGGGATATACACCTTATGGTATTTGCCGGGGTATTGAGCATATTCTCTTACCAGGTCCTTAATCTGGGAATATATGCCCATACTTACGCTATCAGGCAGGGGTTCTTAGGGTATGACCAGTTCACGCTTTTCTTTAAAAAACGCTTTAACCTGGAAAAAGGCATAATGCTCGGCGGGGCGATAGCCCTGGCAGGGGTAGCGATATTTTCGTTTATATTCATAGAATGGGTAGCCAAGGGTTTCGGGGAATTAGAGAGGATAAGGGAGTCCATACTGGCGATGACGTTCACGGTGATAGGGCTGCAGACGATATTCTCATCATTCTTTATAAGCCTCCTGTTTTTAGAGAGAAAAGAGATAAATGAATAGGTTCGCGGCGCTGCTTCTTATATTAATAGCAGGATCCATGTTCAGGTGTTATAACCTGGATTCCCCCTCAATAGGCTATCATAATATGAGGGAGAATGAGTCTCTTAGCGTGGCCCAGGAGATGCTGGCCAGCGGAGATCTCCTGCATAAGAGGCTTTACTTTGAAAATTCTTTTTCAAGCGACCCCGTTATCCGGGGCGCCCGTCAGCCGCAGCTGGTCCCTTACCAGATTATATTATCCTGGAAGCTTTTCGGAGAGAACCTTTGGGGGGCGCGCTTATTTAATGTAGTTTTCGGGATAGCCGCGGTAATCGTTATCTATTTTATCGCGCAGGCTCTATTTATGAACGTTACACTGGCGTTGGCAAGCGCCGCTATATTGGCCGTTATACCGCTGGCGGTCTTCTTTTCGCGCAACCTGCAGGGGGAAAGCCCCGCGTTTTTCTTTATGCTCCTGGGCAATTTATTTTATTTACGTTTCATAAGGAGCCGGAAAAAATATAAACTCACCGCGGGCGGGGTGAGCTTCATCATATCGTTCCTTTACAGTTCTAATTTCATCTTTGGCGCGCTGCCTTTATTTTTTTGTTTCCCTTACGGGGATATCGCAAAAAGCAGGAAAGGGCTTTTGAATTTTTCATTATCGCTGTTTCTGCCTTTCGCGGCGCTGGGGTTATTTTATATGTGGCCCCTGGGAGGGGAGGGGATAGGCCCGGCGCACAATATTCTTAAAGCGGAGATATTTTCTCCGGATTATTGGCGGCAACACGCCTCGGTGATATCCTGGTATACAAAAACGGAGAATTTTACCGCAGTATTTTCTGTATTGGCGTTATTGGGGACGGTCCTTGCTTTTTTGAGGGGCAGCGGGACCCTGAACAGGTATATAATGGGGTGGGCCTTTTGCGCCATTATCTACGCCTCCGTTTTTGCCGAACAACTATATCAGCAGAACTTCATTCAGATGCCTTTTCTGGCAATGGTCGCCATCTCAAGCGTATACGCGATAGGGTATATGGCAGAGAGTATGAAAGGCGCCGTAAAAAAAGACCTCCTTGTTTATCTCCTTGCCGCTGCCGTAATAACGGGTGGTTATCTTTCTTATAAGTCGGTGCAAAGGATGCACTCCGTGTCTTTTCTGGGGCAGGATGTGGCGGGTGAGTCATTGAAAGAGCTAACCCGCGGCACAGAGAGGGTGTTCCTTAATACTTATGCGCAGGGATACGCCATAGCAAGATACGCGCAAAGGTATGTCGGATGGGCCTCTGACCTGGAACAGTTTAAGAAGAAGGAGAAAGAATTTGATATACGCTATATATGCTTTTATCCCGCGGAATTCGCGCGTAATCTGCAGAATGACAACCCAGGGCTTTTTGAATATATCAAAGAAAATTATCACGCCAAAGAAGCGGGTTTTACGGAGGAGCCAAGCAAGCTCTTTTATATTATATTAGAGCGCGGCAGGAGCAAGGACCCGGAAAAATTACTGGAGGCATTTTCAGGCCCCAAGAAGCTGCGCACGATCTATAAGGTCTCCGGAAGGTATATATTCTTTTATTCTATAAGCGTAAGCGAAAAAGGGGGAGGGAGTGCCTGATTATTTTATCGCCGGAGGAGCGGGGTTCATAGGAAGCCACCTGGTAACGGAGATACTTAATGAAGAGAGTTCTTCCGGGGTAGTGGTGTTTGATAATTTTTCTTCCGGTTCCCCGGGGCACCTGGAGCATCTTAAGGGTAACGGCCGATTAAAGATAGTAGAGGGGGACTTAAAAGACGCGCAGGCGCTTATAAAAGCGCTTGACGGAGCCGATACGGTATATCATTTCGCTTCTAATCCCGATATCGCCAAGGCCCTTAGGCAGCCGGATATAGATTTCTGGGAGGGGACATACCTTACCAATAATATCCTTGAGGCGATGCGCAAGAACGGCGTAAAGAATATCATTTATGCTTCCGGAAGCGGCGTGTATGGCGATACCGGAGAACTTGAGGTGAATGAGGAATATTCTCCCTTGGCGCCCATATCTACCTACGGGGCGAGCAAATTATCCTGTGAAGCTATGATTAGTTCCTATTGTCATATGTTTGGGATGCGCGGATGCGCGCTGCGTTTCGCAAACGTAGTAGGAGGGCGGCAGACGCACGGGGTGGGGTTTGATTTTATCGGGAAACTGAAGAAGGACCCTAAGGTTTTGAAGATACTGGGGGACGGTAACCAGAGTAAATCATACCTGGCTGCGGAAGACGCGGTAAACGCGATGCGCCTTCTCCAGAGGAATATGCCGGAGAGGTTCTCCTGCTATAACGCGGCTACGCGTGATCACCTCACAGTAAAAGAGATAGCCGATATTGTAGTCGCAGTTATGGGGTTAAAGGGCGTAAAATATGAATATACGGGAGGGCAGAGGGGCTGGAAGGGGGATGTCCCCATCGTAAGGATGAATTCGGATAAATTACGCAGTCTGGGATGGGATAATAAGCGCACCTCAAAGGAGGCGCTGCGTTTATCGGTTGAGGCGCTATACAAGGAGAAAGAGCGATGATAGTATCCAGGGCCCCGGTAAGGTTATCTATGGGCGGCGGGGGGACTGACCTCGCTTCTTATTACGAAAAGTACGGCGGGTTCCTGATGGCCGCGGCGATAAATAAGTACGTATATATACTTCTTAACAAGAGGTTCAATGAATCTATACGCCTTTCTTATTCAAGGACGGAGATAGTGGATTCTATAGAACAGATAGAACACCGCATATTCAAAGAGGCATTGCGGTTTACAAAGATAGAAAAACAGGTTGAGCTGGTATCCGTAGCTGACATGCCGGCCCACTGCGGATTGGGCACATCTTCTACTTTTACGGTATCCCTGCTGAATGCCCTTTTTACTTATAAAAAGGTGTATACCTCTTTGGAGGAGCTCGCCAAGAGTGCCTGCAGCATAGAGATAGATATATTAAAGGAGCCCATAGGCAAGCAGGACCAGTATGCTTCGGCTATAGGGGGTTTTAACGCTTACTGGTTTAATAAGGACGGCAGCGTATCCGTGGAGCCCGTGGCCATAAAGGAGGAAAAATTACTGGAGCTGCAGAACAATATTCTTTTATTCTACCTGAAGAAGGAGAGGTCAGCGAGTTCCATACTCGGCGCGCAGAATAAAAAGATACAGGATAATGACGCCGGGGTCATCGAGCGGCTGCATAAGATCAAAGATATGGGGTTAAGGACCAGGAAGGTATTTGAAAGCGGCAGGATAGATGAATTCGGAGAGATACTTCATGAACACTGGGTGACAAAAAAGGGTTTATCCGTTAATATATCCGAGCCGTTTATTGACGAGGCATATGATACGGCCCGCAAGAACGGCGCCCTTGGAGGAAAAGTGGTAGGGGCCGGCGGCGGCGGGTTCCTGCTTATATATTGCCCGCGGGAAAAAGGCAGGTTGCTTGGCGCGATGGAGAAGCTGGGTTTCCTTCCTATGTGGTTCGCCTTTGAACGCGAAGGAGCGAAGATCATATTTAACGGTTAAGCTGCCCTATGAGCCATCTTTGTAACGATATAGCTTATGAATGGAGTGATGCTCACAGGTATTCTCCGGCCCCTCGGCACAGAAGAAGGATAATATACAATATCATCGGTAAGCTTGAATTTGATTCCTGCCTGGATGCCGGATGCGCCCAGCCGTATCTTTTGTCCGGGTTTATAGGGCGCGGCAAACGGGTATCGGGATGCGATATATCCGGCAGGGTAATAGATAAGAACAGGAATGATTTTCCGGGAGCGAATTTTGAAATTGTGGATATATCCAGGAGCGTTTATCCGGGAAATAAGAAATTCGACCTGGTCATATCCTCCGAGGTCCTTGAACATATAGCGGACTGGCAGGGCGCGATCAGGAACCTCGCGCTTATGTCAGGGCGTTACCTGCTTATTACGGTGCCCTCCGGAAAGATATATAATATAGACCGTTTAGTAGGGCATCTGCGTCATTATCAGGCGGGTGAATTGAAAGAGGAGCTGGAAAAGAACGGTTTTACAGTAATATACCATAAGAGGTGGGGAGCGCCCTTCCATTCTTTATATAAATACCTGATCAATGCCGCGGGTTATAAGAAGACTTACGAGCGTTTCGCATTAAGGCCTTACGGCCCCCTTAAAAGGTTATTCTCGGATATCTTATATGTTATTTTTTATTTTAACGATATATTCTGCCGCGGTTCCCAGCTATTCATGCTGGCAGAGAGAAACAGAGGGGGAGGCCGATAGATAATATGGGGAAAAAGTTCGTTTCTATTGTGGTGCCGGCGCTGAATGAAGAGCTGACTATCGCCGAATTCGTCAACTGGTGCAAGGAGGGTTTAAAGAAGGCCGGCGTAGACGGAGAGATCATCATAGCGGACAGCTCTACCGACCGCACTGCCGAGATCGCAGGGTCCCTCGGCGCGAAGGTGATCAGGGTCTCAAAGAGGGGTTTGGGGCAGGCTTATAAAGATGTTATCGGCCATATCCGGGGAGATTATGTGGTCATGGGTGATTGCGACCTAACTTATGATTTCCGCGATATCAAGCCGTTCATAGATAAACTGGATGAAGGCGCGGATTTTGTAATGGGGACAAGGATGAAGGGTGATATAGAGAGAGGGGCGATGCCTAAGCTCCACCGGTGGCTGGGTATCCCGGTGACTACCTTTATCCTGAACCTTCTTTACGGCTCAAGGTATAGCGATATCCACTGCGGGATGCGGGCGATGACTTATGCAGCGTTGAAAAGGATAAACCTGGAATCTTCATCATGGGAGTACGCTTCGGAAATGACGTTAAAGGCGGTTTTGTTGAAACTTAAGATCGCCGAGGTCCCTATCAGGTTCTATAAGGACAGGGAGGGGAGGCTTAGCCATCATAAAAGGGCCGGCTGGTTCTCTCCGTGGCTGGCCGCGTGGATAAATATGAAGGTGATGTTCCTTTATACGCCCGGTTTTTTCCTTATGCTCCCCGGCTTCATATCTTTCGCGCTGGGAGTCTTGCTGGTAGTTATCCTGGTAAGGGGCCAGGTATTTTTTCTCTCCGTGCACGGTATGCTTTTGGGGATAGCCCTGGCTATCCTCGGGTATTCTGCCGTGCAAATGGCGGTGCTTTCAAAGGTCATCTATGATTTTGACCCGGACCAGACAAAGAAATACAAAAGGTTTTTCAGTTATAATAAAGGCGTTATCCTGGGTATATTGCTTTCCTTGGCGGGCCTGTCCATGCTTTCGGAGTTCCTCTTTACTTATATTAATAGCGGTTTTTTCCTTAAAGAGATATCGCGTTTTGCGCTCCTGGGCCTGCTTCTGGTCATAGTCGGATTCCAGACTTTTACTTTTACCCTGGTCTTTCAAATGCTTATGCACAAGAAAGAGGCTGACAGGTGAGAGAGCATTCATACGGACAGAACCATAAGCTTACCTTTGTGGACAGGCTGGGGGTCTATCTTTCCGAGAAGATGGTATTAAAATATTTTAATCCCGCGAAGGATAACGCGGGCGCGCTCCTTGACCTGGGGTGCGGTTATGAGGCGCGTCTGCTAAGAAAACTGGCCCCCAGGGTCTCTGGGGCCTTTGGAGTGGATATCGCCGTGTCCGGGGAAGTAAAGTCGCTTGAAGGTATCAGCATATATGAAGATCACATAGAGAGCGCGGTTAAAAAACTGCAAGCAGGCACCTTTGATATTATTACGATAATAAACGTCCTTGAACACCTTGATGATCCGCTTTCGGTATTAAAGGAGTCCAGGCGGTTATTAAAGAAAGAAGGTTTTTTGCTGGTTAACGTGCCTACATGGAGAGGAAAATTCTTTCTTGAAATATCCGCGTACGTAAAGTTAAGCCCCCGCCTTGAGATCGAAGACCATAAAACCTATTTTAACAGGGATCAGCTCTGGCCGCTTCTGGTAAGGGCGGGCTTTAAGCCTTCCGGGATAGAAATGAGATACCATAAATTCGGGTTGAATTTGTTCGCGGCCTGCAGAAAAAAGGAGGCCTGACCATTATGCTGCCTGAGGCCGTTATACTGTCCGGGGGCCCGGCGACAAGGCTGCGCCCGATAACCCATAAGGTCCCTAAGGGGATGGTGGGAGTGGCTGGTGAGCCTTTTATAGCGCATCAGCTAAGGCTGCTTAAGAGTAAAGGGATAAGCAGGGTGCTTATCCTCGCCGGTTATCTCGGGGGGCAGATAAAAGATTTCGTGAAAGACGGCTCTGCGTTCGGCATAGAAGCGCACTATTCTTTTGACGGAGAAAAGCTTCTGGGCACAGGGGGGGCGGTCAAAAAAGCGTTTGGCATGATGGGAGACCCTTTTTTTCTTATGTACGGAGATTCTTACCTGGATACGGAGTACAAACAGATATATGAATATTTCTTAAAGCAGGGTAAGCCCGCCCTGATGGCCGTGTTTAAAAATAATGACAGATGGGATAAGAGTAATATTGAATATAAAGACGGTATGATAACAGGTTATGATAAGGTTAACCCCGCGGGCCGGATGGAGTATATAGATTACGGTTTATCCCTTATCAGAAAAGAGGCCTTCGCGGGACGTGAATATCCGCAGGTTTTCGGTATAGACAGGCTTTACCAGGATCTGATCAGCGAAGGCAAGCTCGCAGCCTATGAGGTAAAAGAGCGGTTCTTTGAGATAGGTTCTCTAAAAGGGCTGGAGGAGGCCGATAAATATTTAAGAGGTATATCCAGGGCAAAAGAAGAGGGGGAACGGGATGGCTGATAAATATATCGAGGATTATATCGCGGATACCGCAAGCGTGCTTTGGCTGCTGGATAAGGCGGCGATCGAAAAAGCGGTGCAGGTTTTGAAAAAAGTAAAGAAAGCGAAAGGAAGGATATTTTTTCTGGGGGCAGGAGGCGGCGCGGCAAATGCTTCTCACGCTGCCAATGATTTCAGGAAGATAGGGGGTATAGAAGCTTATGCCGCTACCGATAATGTCGCTGAGCTTACCGCCCGCATAAACGATGAAGGATGGGAGACGGTTTTTACGCAGTGGCTTAAGGCCAGCAGGTTATGCGGTAAAGATTGCGTTTTTGTATTTTCGGTAGGCGGGGGGAGCAAGGAGAAGAAGATCAGCGCGAATATTGTCTTTGCCCTGGAATACGCCAGGAAGGTAAAGGCGGTGGTCATAGGAATCGTCGGCAGGGACGGCGGGCATACCGCAAGGGTGGCGGACGCAGCCATAATCGTGCCGACGGTAAATAAGGATGCGGTAACCTCCCTTACGGAATCATTCCAGCCGCTTATCTGGCACCTGCTGGTCACGCATCCGTCTATAAAGTCCCATGAGATGAAGTGGGAATCCGTAAGATCAAGATAATAACGGCCGGGATTCACCCGCGCAAGCCGGGCCGCTGAAAGACTGGGTATATGAGGAAGGCGATATTCCTTGACAGGGATGGAGTAATAAACAGGCTGGTCTTTAACCGCAAGTCTAAAGAATACGGAGCGCCGCTATCTGCCGGAGACCTGAAGATCTATCCCGGCACGGATAAGATACTGAAGAAGTTTATGCGGATGGGGTATCTGCTCTTTCTTATTTCTAATCAGCCTGATTATGCCAAGGGCTATACTACGCTAAAGAATATAAAGTCCGTACAGAAAAGATTACGCGGTTATTTTAACGCCAAGGGCATAAAGTTCAGCGGATATTTTTATTGTTTTCACCATCCTATGGGGATAATCCCGGGATACGGAAGAGATTGCCTTTGCAGGAAACCAGGTACGTTTTTTTTGACAAAAGCAAAAAGAAGATATTCGCTTGATATGAAGGGTTCATGGTTCATAGGCGATTCTGATTCAGATACGATCTGCGGTAAAAGGGCGGGTATGAAGACGGTCCTGATCGAACAGGAACGCAGCAGGCACAAGAGAGGCGCAAGCAGGCCTGATTTTTTTGTTCCCGGCCTTAGCGGCGCGTTAAGAGTAATATCCGGTTTAATAAAAGAAAGGTGAATATTATGAATAATATAAAAGGCCTGAAGATAAAGATTTTCGCTGATGGAGCGGATATCAAAGATATGGAGGAGGCGCGTAAACAGGGTATAGTGAGCGGTTTTACCACCAACCCTTCGCTCATGAAGAAGGCCGGGGTTACGGATTATGAAGAGTTTGCTAAAAAGGTCCTGGCCATAGTGCCGGATATGCCTGTTTCCTTTGAGGTGTTCTCCGATGATTTCGCGCAGATGGAGAGGGAGGCGTTAAAGATCTCCGGATGGGGGAACAACGTCAACGTGAAGATACCGGTTACCAATACCAACGGAGAGCCAACTACAGAGCTGATAAGAAAGCTTTCCGCGCGCGGTTTATTTCTTAATGTCACGGCTATTATGACAGCCGGACAGGTAGGAGAGGTATCAAAGGTTTTGAACCCTAAGGCAAGGACGATCATCTCTGTTTTTGCGGGCAGGATAGCCGACAGCGGGAGGGACCCCGAACCGTATATGAAAGAATCGGCCGCGATACTCAAGAGTAACCCTAACGCGGAATTATTATGGGCAAGCTCGCGCGAACTGCTGAATATATTCCAGGCCGAGGCTTGCGGCTGCCATATCATTACGGTAACACCGCAGATATTAAAGAAGATCCCCGCGATAGGAAAGGACCTCGGCCTGTTCTCGCTGGAAACGGTAAGGGCATTCCACCGCGACGCTGTTTCTTCGGGGTATAAGATCTGACCATGAGAAAATATTTAAAAGACAGATACGCCTTAGTTTTATTAAGCATCCTTTTTATAGCCGTTGTGGCTATACCCAGGATCTCATATCCTGACCTTGACCATGGCGATGAATTTTCGGATGCCAGCGTGCTTATGTCGGGCAGGAATTTCGTAAAGTTCGGTTTTATCAGGTGCCGGTTCCTGCCTGTAGCAGAGCCGCATCTCGCCGCCCCAAAAGACCCTTATACCCACGCGCCCGCGATGGCGGATATTACTAACGGCCTTCTTCGTAAAATATTCAAGACTGATTCACTGGAGTTATTCAGGGGCGTAGCGTTGTTCTTTTCTCTGCTTAACCTCCTTTTCTGGTATATATTCGTGAAGAAGTTCTCAGGTTCTTTTACTATGGCCTTTCTGGCAGCGCTCTTTTATCTAACGAACCCTTACTTTATTTACGGCGCGGATTCTCTTTATCAAAACGCCTACTCGGATCTTTTAAGGTCGGTTATATTCTGTCTTTTTCTCTGGGTATTGATTTACCCCCGGATAAGAAAATACCTTCTCGGGCTGTTATTCCTGGTTTTTGCCCTGCAGACCGCGTATACTTTTGAATATATAGTTTATACCGGCATATTCATGCTCGGTTTCAGGTATTTTTATATCAGCGACGGAAAGATATTTCGCTTTAAATATATATTCCTGCTTTCATTGGCCCCGCTGCTGATCATCGCGCTGCATTTGCTGCAGAATGCCTGGTATTTCGGCAGTTTCAACCTGGCGTATCAGGACCTTAGGAATATAGCCGTTGAAAGGATCACGCACAGCAAGGATTCTCCGTTCGGGGCGCTCACTTTGGGGAACTGGTGGAACCATGTGGCGGCCAGGTATATTTCCCTGGCATTCATCTTTAATTTTCATATCCTGGTACCTTTCGCGGTATTCTTTTATGTGCTCTACCGCAACCTGGATACCCAAAGCAGGGCAGAGGTAAGGCGCGTATTCTTTTTATGCCTCCTGTTATTATTATGCGGCATAAGCTGGTATGTAATATTCCCTTCTCATGCCCTGGCGCATACTTTTATCCCTTTCCTGCCGCGCCATCTGGTTCCGGCGGCGGCGCTTTCTTTCGCCTTATGTTGTTATATAATAGTCTTTTTCCTGAAGAGGCAGGAACGCAGGAATATATCCGGAGGATTGATTTTGGCGCTCTTTGTGATCGCGGTATCTCTCTCGGGGCTGTTAAAAAGCGAATTACCCATTTTTGGAGAGCGCCTTCACGCAGCCAGGGATTTTCTTGGATTTAAGCAATGCCTTTTGAGTATCCGCTCAACCCCGGAAGATAAGGAAACTTTAGGAGTGAATTATTACCGTTATCCTTTTATACGTTATTATACCGAAAGGAAGTGCGAAGTCGTATTTAACAAGGCCGCGTTAGAGGCGTTGCCTTCTCTGCCAGGATATTTTGTATTGATGCTGCAGAATAACCAGTCTACCTTTGAGCTGTACCAGTCCCTTCAGGAAAAATATACCATGCTTTCGGAATGCAGGTCAGCGAGGTTCCCCGGAATGCTCTTTAAGCTTAAACGCTAAAAAATAACTTTAACTTATGGCATTACCTTCTGTATCTATAATTATCCTTACGAAGAACGCCGGTAAAAGGCTTAAGGCGGTCCTGGACGGAGTTTTCTCAAATATTAAAGCCTTTGACGCGGAGGTCCTTATCGTGGATTCCGGTTCTACCGACGAGACTAAAGGGATAATCTCCGGGTATCCCGCAAGGTTCATAGAGATAGGCCCTGATTCTTTCGGGCATGGGAAGACAAGGAACCTGGGAGCCCGGGAGGCCCGTGGAGAGGTGCTGGTATATTTAACGCAGGACGCGATACCTTGCAATAAGGAGTGGCTTTCTACGCTCGTCGCTAATTTAAATGCCCCTGGTGTGGCCGGGGCATTCGGCAGGCAGCTTCCCGAAGAAGGTTCATCACCCATAGAAAGGTTTTATCTTTCTTATCTTTATCCCGGCCGCAGGATAGTCAGGGATTCCTTGGACCCGGGCAACTGCCTTTTAAAAGATATGTTTTTTTCCAACGTGAATTCCGCGATCTTAAAATGCGAATGGGAGAGGCGCAATTTCAATGAACAGCTGATAATGAGCGAGGACCAGGAGTGGTCCAGGGCGGTATTATTAGCGGGCAGGAAGATTGTTTACGATCCGCAAGCTGCAGTTTTTCACAGCCATAAATACACCCTTAAACAATTAATAACCAGGAATTTTGATAGCGGGGTATCTTTGAGAAAACTGGTCAGCGCTTCATTAGGATCAAGCCTAAGATATGAAATGAATTACCTGGCAGAAGGGATGCGTTTTTTTGCCAAAAATAATTCATATGCAAGCATGATTTTATTTCCTTTTTATGAATTAGTGAGATTATTGAGTTTCGCGCTGGGGTTTCACAGCAGTTTCCTGCCCTTATTTATAAAAAAACTCCTGAGCCAGCATAAATATTACTGGTTTTCCGGCAATTCCTGCCAAAAAGGGCCCCCGTAGAAACCCCGAATATGCCCTGGGAACATTTTTGTTGACAAATCCGCAATTGTATGATAATGTTGTGGTTAAGGTAATTACGGTATATTGGATAACTCCCGTATTTTAGCCGTTTTTTTAAGTATATGCACAGATCTCTTAAGAGCGGTAAAGCTAAAAAAAATCTTCTGATCTCCGCCAAAGAAATCATCCGAAAATATAATATCACCTATCAGACCGTCAATCATTATACGGATTTCGGGCTTTTACCCGTATCGGTAAAGAAAGGGAATGTAAGGTTTTACGATAAGATATTGGTCGCTAGAAGGTTGCCGCAAATAAGGGGCCTTGCGAAAGAAGGTTATTCCCTAAGATTGATCAGGAAGAGATTGGTGGGATTCTAAAAGCAGTTTTCTTAGGGGAAATTATCGCATCTAAATGAGTTATAACAAGGATAAGTTGCTCCGGAAGAACGGAGGGCGCGTACTTACAAGACCTGATTTCATGTTTGAAGTCAGGTTTTTTTATTTTATCAGAGACGAAAGATGAGTTATTTCAAGGTGTTAGGATTCCAGAAAGAACCATTCTCAACCAGCCCGGACCCGGAATTCTTTTATCTTTCCAAGGAGCATGAAACCGCCCTTACAAATGTTCTGATAGAATTAAGATTAAAGAGAGGGCTTTCCGTGATATTGGGTGATGTAGGGACTGGGAAGACTACGTTATCCAGAAAGCTTATCCAGGAATTAAAAGGGAGGGATGATTTCGTTTTTAATATAATACTGGACCCTTCTTTTGAAAACGAGCGCGTGTTCCTGGAGTCTTTGGCGAGAAATTTTGAAACCGCGGATTCGCATCTTTTGCATAATATGCCATCCAGTAATATCGGGCTTAAGGAGGCGCTGGAGAGATTTTTATTTCAGAAGGGCGTGAATGAAGGCAAGACCGTGGTCTTAATAGTGGATGAGGCCCAGAAACTCAATGAATGTTCCCTGGAAGTGCTGCGCGCCCTGATGAATTACGAGACAAACGAATATAAACTGTTGCAGCTCGTGCTTCTTGGCCAGCTTGAATTATTTGCCAGGATAATGAATATCCCGAATTTTTTTGACCGCATAAGTTTCAAATATACCCTGAACCCCCTTGACCTGAATGAGACAAGGGAGATGATAGAGTTCCGCATAAGGCAGGCCGGATATAAAGCCAGTATGCATATATTCCTTGATGACGCGATAAAAGAGATATATCAGTATACAAAGGGTTATCCGCGCCAGGTCACGATGCTCTGCCATAAGACCCTCAAGAACCTTGTGCTGAAAAATAAATTCGTGGTGGACGCGGGCCTTGTCCGCGAGATAGTAGATGATGAGGCAAGGTCCGGATGGCACAGAAAAGACGCGTTGTTACATAAGGGTGATTTTTAACCCGGATAGACCCCGAAGATGAATAATAAACTTTCCTGGAAGACAATAAATACGGCAAAGATTATCAAACTCATTTTTCTCGCGGTTATCATAGCGGCAGGGGTGATGTTACTTGAGTCAAATTATAAAAAGAGCGAAGAGGTTTTAATGCGTGAACTGAAGGCTGCCGAGAGCAGGAAAGATGAGCTTCAACTGCGTTTGAACAGCGCGCTTGAAACGATCGCGCCGATTGAAGAATCAATCGAGCCATTAAAAGAGGAGATAGATAACTTAAGAAAGATAGTCATGTTAGAGAAGAGTATCGGCAGCGCGCGGGTATCCGGGGATAAGAACCAGATCTCCTGGCAAGGGAATACCGGCGCGGCTTTATCCGAGGGGAATATCGCACCCCGCCCGCTCCCCTCTTTTACCGCGGAAGAAAGGCTTATTGAACCACGCCTTGCCGGGCCTTATGAGGAGAAAAATCTTATCCGTCTGAAAAATTATATAAAAGAGATAGAAGAGCGGAACGCGCAGCTTAAAGAGAGGTCTGAGCGGCTGGATAAACTGTTGAATGATAAAGAGGATGAGCTGTCGGGGTTAAACACCTATAACCTCGCGTTGAAGGAGGAACTGGCTGTTAAGGAAAAGGAAAAAACGGAGTTGTCCAGGGAATATATGCAGCTTGAAGAGTTTAAGAGGGGAGCCGAGAAAGAGATGGCGCGGTTGAATTCGCGCAGTTCCGGGAAAGATAATGAGATCTCCGTGCTGAATGAACGCATAAATGAGTTAGGCCTCTCCCGGCAGTCCCTGCAGCAGGAAATAGAAAAATTAGGCGGTTTGATCAAGATAAAAGAATCCGAGATCAGCGAAAGCCGCCGCGAAATAGCTTCTTTAAAAGACAGGATCGCGGAGGCCCTTCGCGAGAAAGAAACGCTCTTGTCTGAACTTAAAGATAAAGAGAAAGTTATCGCCAGGCTTAGTGCTGAACTGGCCTCGGCCGAGGACCTGCAGCAGAATAGTATTAAACAATTCATAGAATTCCAGCAAAATAATATTGCTTTAAGGCAAAAGATCATGGATTTTGCCAAAGAGCTGGAATTATTGAAATTGGAGAAGAGTTTTAGGAATTAATAGAAATATGCCTGAAGACAGGAACACTACTACTCCAGAGAAACAACTGTTGCGCCTTATAGAGGACAATAAAGCGGCGCCGGGGAGTAAAACAGGATACGGGGCAAGAATACGCAGGGGGGCGGGTTTTCTTTCTTCCGGAGTATGGTTAGGCAGGCTGTCTTTCTTGAAGGATAAACTCAAGGCAGGCTTAACAGGTCGCCAGAGAACGTCGTTTTTGGATATCAAGGTAATAAATAATTTTCTTATCGCCTGCATATTCGTGCTTACTGTTTATGTGGTGTTCAGTTTTTCATTTTCCTGGGGGGACCTTGATAAGCTTCCGGGAGCAGGCTTGAATATGCAGCCGGCATCGGCATTATCCCTGGATACGGATGGGCTGGAGTTAAAAAGGGAAGTTTCTTTTTACCTGGATAAAGTTGAAAACCGCGATATATTCAAGATGGGGCCGAAGAACCCGGCTGTGGCAAAAGGGGAGCCTTCGAGCAAGGCAATAGAGGCGACAAAACACCTGAAGCTTGTGGGTATATCCTGGTCTGATAACCCTGACGCGATGATAGAAGATTCAAAGGCAGTGAGGACATTTTTCCTGAAGCGCGGCCAGATGATAGGAGATGTAAAGATAGTGGCGATCTTCAAGGATAAGGTAGTTTTGAATTATGCCGGAGAAGATATAGACCTGAAATAATGATAAAGGGGCTTAAGATAAAAAAAACCCTGGCCGTTCATATTATCGTCATATTATTCCTGACAGTCGCAAGCCTTTATGCCCGCGAAGAAGATGTCGCTAAATTGGTCCCTTTAGAAACGGTTCCCCAGCAGGATATTGCGCAAGAAGGGTTGTCCGTGAAGGTCTCCCTTGACCTGCGTAATATGGATATCATAGAAGCCCTGAAATTCCTGTCTATGAAATCCGGGATGAATATCATACCTGATCAGGATGTGTCCGGCAGGGTAACGTTAAGGGTAGAGAATGTCATGGTCAAGGATATATTTGATATTATGCTGCGTTCAAACAGCCTGGCATATGACAAGACGGGGGAGATATATAATATTGTGACCGAGAAGGAATATAAGGAGCGTTACGGGAAAGAGTTCAGCGATACCCGGCAGGTCAAGGTGTTCCGCCTGAAATATGCCGTTCCCAGCCAGGCGTTTTCCCTGCTTGAGGCGGTTAAGAGCGATATCGGGAGGCTCCTTGTTGAGCAGGATTCCGGGACCGTGATGATCATGGATACCCCGGAGAAGATCAGGGAGGCGCAGGAGGCATTGGACAGCATTGAACAGAAGGGCGTGATAAAGATATTCCCGTTGAAATACGCCCGCTCCAAGGATATGGAGGAGCAGTTAAAGAATCAACTGGACCTTAAAGGCGTCGGCACGATCAGGGCTGATACGCGCAACAATCAGGTCATCGTGCAGACACTGCCTGAGAGGATGAAAGATATAGAAAAACTGATAACCAGCCTGGACAAGAAAACAAGGGATGTGCTTATTGACGCCAAGATAATACAGATCAGACTATCCAACCAGCTGGATACGGGGATACAGTGGGAGGGGTTATTCGGCTTTCTCCAGAGGGAGGGCGTGGCGTATCTTGGTTCTTATCCATATAGCGCTGTTCAATTCGCGACCGACGCCTGGAGGTCCAGGACCCAGGTTTTTTCGGATATGAATAAGAATATAGGGTCATATCCGTTTAGCGGCACTACTTCTAACTTTTCCGGAGGCTCCAAGTTAAGCCCCGGGCAGGCTCTGCACGTAGGCATGATAATGAATAACCAGGATTTTGACGTAATTGTAAAATACCTCCAGACCATCGGCAAGACCAAGATACTCTCCAATCCTTCTTTATCGGTAATTGACAACCAGGAGGCCAAGATACATATAGGTGAGCGGCGCGCTTATATCACTACCACTACTACTCAGACCGCTACTACCAACGCGGTTTCCGAAGCCGTGAACTTTGTGGATGTCGGCATACAGCTTGGCGTGACGCCGACGATAAACGATGACGGCTATGTCACCATAAAGATAAAACCGGAGATATCAAGCGTAACCGATACCCTGGTTACGCCGTCAAATAATAAGATCCCCATAATCGATAAGTCAATGGTTGAGACTACGGTCATAGCCAAGAATGGCGCGACTATCCTGCTTGCCGGTCTTGGCAGGGAAGAGAAGACAGAGAGTTCCGAAGGGATACCTTTTTTAAGCAGGATCCCTTTTTTAGGAGCGCTTTTTCGTTCCAGCACCAATGCTTCGGTGCGCATAGAATTGTTAGTGCTTCTTACTCCTTACATATATGATGGGGATACCCTGATTACCCCGAACCAGAGGGATAGGGAGTCGCATGGGATAAAAAAGGCGAAGAAATTTGATATCTTCAAACAGGATATGAGCGCGGAGAATATACCTGATGCCGCGGTAACGGAGCAAAAGTTCGCTATGTCAAAGGGGCTTAAGGATTACGGGGGCCAGCTCCATAGCGTAGACCTGTTGCCTGAAAGTGAAGAAAAAGTTTTTGCGCGTGATGAAGCTGCTGATCTGCGGAGCGAAGGCGCGCCTTCGGATGGCGCGGCCCTGGCTGCCAAAGGATTTAAGGGATACGAAGGGGATACCCGGGATTACGATATCATAGCGGTAAAAGAGATAATAGAAGAAAAGGAAGAGCTGCTGCCGAAAGATCGCAGGCTCGACGGCAATCTTTCAAAAAATTAAGGAGCCGGATAGAAGATGAAGGATAAAAATATATTCAAGAAGATAATGGCAAGCGGGTCCATCCTGGTTTTTATTGTCATATGCCCCCATTTTTCCTTTGCGCAGGATAAAAGCGGAGCTAATAATCCTGCGCTGGATGACGTAGAAAATGTTTTCAGGGATTTTGAGGCAATGAGAAAAGAATTATCCAACGCGCTTGAGGCATACCAGAGCCTAAGGAATGAGTATGGATATATGGTTAAAGATTATGAAAAGAAGGTCAATTCCCTGAAGAGCGAAAATGCCTCCGTTGTTAAACAGCTTAATGAACTGCGGGCGGGCTCTGACGCAAAATACTCTGCCTTGTATGAAGAAAGGAAGCTTATCTCTCTGGAGAATTCCCGGATGGAAGAACAACTAAAGGAGTTGCAGGTAAAGCTCCAACAGCAGGGCTTCTTACTTCAGGATAAAGACAGGTCTCTGGCTGATCTTAAACAGCGCCTTGATGATTCAGCAAGGGTGGCGGATGAAATAAATAATAAGCTTAGGGATAGTGAAGCAAGGTCAACTACCCTGCGGGGAGAAAAGGATACGCTTTTATCCGATAAGGCAGCTCTTGAAAAACAGCTGAAAGAACTGGAACTTTACTCGCATAGGCAAAAACTGGACCTGTTGGATATGGAGAGGGTTGTTGCCGAGGCAAAGGAACGCCAGGCTGAAGCTTCAATATTAAAGGATAATTTAGATAAAGACCTTAGAGAGACCCAATCAAAATTATCAACGCTGCAGAGTGAAAATATTTTTCTTGTAAATGAGAAGAATATGCTTTCTTCCGAGAAAGCCTCCCTTGAGAAACAGCTCAAGGAGTTAAACAGTAAGTTAGATCAGCAGGCCATGCTCATCCAGGATAAGGATAAGACTATTGCCGATAGCAAACAGCGCGAGTCAGAGTTATCCAGGATGAAAGATGAACTGAATGAAAAACTTAAAGAGTCGGGAGCTGAATTATCAGCTTTACAGGATGAGAAAAATAAACTTACCTCCGAAAAAGCCTCCCTTGAAAAACAGCTCAAGGAGTTAAGCGTTAAACTTGATCAACATGCCATCGCCCTGCAGGATAAGGATAAGACTATTGCCGATAGCAAACAGCGCGAGTCAGAGTTATCCAGGATGAAAGATGAGTTGAACGGAAAACTAAAAGAGCTGGAAAATAAGGTTTCCCTCTTGCAGGATGAGAAAGCAGCCCTTAGTTTAGAGAAAAGCAAGATGGCTAATGAGAATGCGATCATCCTTAATGAAAGGACATCTCTTTCTTCCGAGAAAGCCTCCCTTGAGAAACAGCTCAAGGAGTTAAACAGTAAGTTAGATCAGCAGGCCATGCTCATCCAGGATAAGGATAAGACTATTGAAAAGAACAAGCTTTCTAATGATAAGCTTGGGCTCGCCAGCGAAAAAGCAACGCTCGCAAACGAGAAGATATCCCTGCTTTCCGAAAAAGCCTCCCTTGAAAAACAGCTCAAGGAGTTAAGCGTTAAATTTGATCAATATGCCATGCTCATACAGGATAAGGATAAGACTATTGCCGATGTTAAGCAGCGCGGGGATGAATTGAACAAGTTGAATGAAACCCTTATTACCAAGTTAAAGGACCATGAATCCAAGATATCTATTTTGGAAGGCGAAAAATCAAATCTTAATAACGAGAGGGCAGGGTTAATGGCCGATAAGATAGAAGCCGCCAATGAGAAGGCGGGCCTCCAGCAGCAGATAAGGGACATAGAAAACAGGCTCGCTCAGGCAGAAGCTGAAAAAGCGGTATTACTGGTTGACAGGAGCACTCTCGCTAATGATATATCCGCTCTCACCAGGGAGAAAACAGGCCTGGAAGAGTTGAAAGCCGGGTTAGAAGAGCAGGTAAGCGGCCTGCAGGCTGAAGCGGCCAAATGGAAAGTGAAACAGGAGGAGGTTTCGCTTACGCTAAAAGATACACAGAAGGCGTTAGATGAAAGCAGGGAACAGGAGAAGAATATATTCAAGCAGATGCAGGAGAATAAGGTAAAACTGAAAGAATCCTGGGAGTTGAATGATTACCTGCAGAATAAGGAGAAGAAGACTGCCTCTGATAACAAGATACTTAAACGCAAGATAGACGAATGCACGCGCAATCTTTTTAAGACCTCGGTATTAAAGGACAGGCTCCTTAAGGATAGCGCTGTCGCGCATTATAACCTGGGTGTCTTTTACAGCCAGAAACAGCAATATGAAGAGGCTATAAACGAGTTTAAGAAAGTGCTTGAGTTGATCCCTAATGATTCCGCAACGCACTATAACCTCGGCCTGATCTATGCCGAATACATGAACAATAAACAGAAAGCGATCCTGCATTTTAAACGGTACCTCTCCGCGGCCCCCAAGGATGACAAGGATACTGAACAGGCGAAGAAATATATCCTTACCTGGGAGATGTGGGAGGATGACAGGGCAAAACCGAGCCGATGAAGCCAAACGATAAGCCGGCCATAAAGTTTATCCGGGCGTGTTCTTTAGCCGCGTTGTTCATTTTCTTTGCCTCTTACTGTCCGGCTGAAGAGGATGATACCGGCAATAAGATAACCTTTAAGCCGCAGGTTGACAGCAGGCTTTCCGCTTCAACCGATATCTTCAGTGAACGCATCTCCCTGGACCTTAGGGATATGGATATAATAGAGGCATTGAAATTTCTCGGGTCGAGGATCGGCATCAATATCGTCCCTACAAGATCGGTAAGCGGGCGTATTTCCATAAGCGTGGAGAACTCGACAATCAGGGATATTTTTGATATAATGCTCCGTGCCAATGGCCTGGCGTATGAAAAGCAGGGTGAGATATATAACGTAATGACGGAAGCCGAATATAAAGCGCGTTACGGAGAGAGTTTTTCCGATACCCGGCGGGTGAAGATGGCCCGCTTAAAATATTCGGCCCCTGAGCAGGCCTTTGGGCTCCTTGAGGCGCTAAAGAGCGAAATAGGCAGGATCCTGGTGGACTCCGATTCCGGGAACGTGCTGATGATGGATACCCCGCAGAACCTTGAGCGCATGCAGAAAGCCCTGGATGAATTTGACAGGGAGAATATCGTAGAGGTATTCAATTTGAAATATGCCAAGGCCAAAGAGGTGGAGGAGATATTGAAGAATAATCTGGACGCCAAAAAGTCCGGCTATATCACTTCCGATGAACGCAATAATCAGGTTATCGTCCAGGCGTTTCCCCAAAAGATGCAGGAGGTTGAGCGCCTGATCAAAGAGCTGGATAAGCAAACCAAGGAAGTCCTTATAGACGTTAAGATAGTCAAGGTCAACCTTTCCGATAAGTTAGAGGAGGGGGTAGAGTGGGAGGGTTTATTCCGTCTTTTCGCCGATAAGGGTATTACTTACCTGGGCTCTTATCCGTTTAGTTCGGTGCAGGCTGATACCGACGAATGGAGGTCAAGGGACGCGACGCGGCAGGCGTTGGGGGACAGTGTAGGCTCATATCCTTTCAGCGGCACCACCACGAACTATTCCGCGAGCACAAAAACAGCCCCCGGGCAAAATCTCCATTTTGGCGTAGTAAATAATAAGCAGGATTTTGATATCCTGCTTAATTTCCTTAAGACCTTAGGAGACACGCGCATACTATCTAACCCCAAGATAGTTGCGGTAAACAACCAGGAAGCGAAGATACACGTAGGCGAGCGCCAGGCGTATGTGACCACATCTACTACTACGGGGCAATCCACCAGCACTATCGCCGAAGAAGTAAGTTTTGTGGATGTGGGTATACAACTGGGGGTGACACCCGTGATCAATGACGACGGGTATATCACCATGAAGATAAAGCCGGAGATCTCAAGCGTAAGCAGCACCCTTACTACCCCCACAAATAATAAGATACCCATAATAGATACTTCAATGGTAGAGACCACCGTGATGGTCAAGGACGGGGTCTCTGTTATCATCAGCGGATTGCGCAAGGATGAGGTCACTAAATCCTACGAGCAGGTCCCTGTTTTAGGAAAAATACCGCTTTTAAACTACGCCTTCCGTTCGGGGTATAACAGCGTGCAAAGGACGGAACTCCTGATCATGCTTACTCCCCACATTATCAGCGGCACCCAGCTTACTACCGGGGATGAGAAGGATTTCGTGCATGAAACCGGGGTGGGTTACCGCGATTACAGGTCTCTGGCGGAAGATAAGAAGATCGTTTCAAAGCCGGCACAGCAAAAGATAGAACATAAGCCCTACCGCGAATTCAAGGAGGAAGTAATATTTACGGACGTAAAGGAGCCAAAATATGAACCTTAAATTTAATAAGAAACAAATAATCTTCGCAATCAATTTTATAATTATTTTAATACTGGCCTTAGCGGCATTTTATTTCATCATGGTAAGCCGCAAATACATTTCCCTTTATACCGGGTCGCAGGCTAACCTTAGCAAAGAGTCAGCCAGCTTCATTGAATTGCAGGATAAACACAGTAAAATACAGTCTGACCTGGAGGCCCTTATCAAGGACCGCGATAATCTATCCATACAAGTAAAGGGGCTTATCGCGGACAGGAACCTGGCAAGGCAGCTTGAGGCAACCGTGGAAAAAAACAAGCAGGAGATAGAGGCGCTGACATCCGAAAGGAATGACCTTACAGATAAAAACCTTCAGTTAAAAAGCCTTATTGAAAGGCTTAAGATGGACCAGGATAAGCTGGCTAAGGGAAAGAAGAAGATATGGGATGAATTAAACAGGGAAAAAGACGCCTCTGTCCTTAGAAAAACAGAACAGGAGAATGCCCGGCTTAAGAAAGATTACGACAGGACAGTAAGCGAACTGAAGGCTTCCAGGGCGAAGATAAGGGAGTTAGAGGCTAATGCCTCCGGCATACAGAGGGACCTTGATAAGAGCAGGATGGATGCCCAGGATTTAAGCGAAAAGCTGGATAAGATGACCAAGAGGTATGCTGAAGCGCTCGAGCAGAATAAGAAGCTTGAACAGAAGCTGGTAGATGAACCCAGGAAGTATGCCGAGCTCGCCAGGCAGAATATATCCTTGTTGCAGCAAACCGCTGATATGCATTATAATATGGGGGTATTTTACGTAAAACAAAAAGAGTATCAGAGGGCCATAGCGGAGTTCAAAAAAGCTGTAGATTTAAACCCCAAGGATGCCCACGCTTATTTTAACCTGGGGTATATCTATGCAGAGCACCTGGTGGACAGGCCCAAGGCAGTGGAGAATTTCCGTAATTTTATCAGGCTTGCCAAAAAAACAGATAAGGATGTGGATTGGGCGCGGAACTACCTTATGACCTGGGAGACCTGGGAAGGCAAGAAACCTTTGGATTAAGGCAACGGTGAAGAGAAGAATAAAATATATATTAGCGGTTTTAGCCGTATTTGTAATGGTTTTCTCCTGCGGTACGGCTCTTTGCGAGGAAAATAAAGAAGAGCCCGGGTATACCGGAGAGTTCCTGGATACCAGGGTGCCGGAACAAAACTATATTTTTGTAAAGAGCGCGCTTACAGTATTCAGCAACAGATGGGGGCCTGCCCCCAGGACAGAAGAAGAGAGGGAGGGCCAGGTATGGGACCAGCTCCTCCTGTCATATGAGGCGTTCCGCAGGAATATAGATGTTACGCAGGAAGAGGTTGACGCAGAGATAACTAATCTCCTTCAGGAATATAAGGTTGAGTTTGACTGGAAGCAGGATAGAGAATCTTTTGAGAGCTGGGTAAAGGAGAAGGCAGGGGAACCGGCAGAGCTTTTTGAAAACCAGATCAGGCACCTGCTGCAGGTTGAGAAATTGCGCCGGACAATAATAGAAAGTATTCAACCGCCAGTGACAGAGGATGAGGCATACCAAAGTTTCTTTGATGAATATAGCAGTTTGAGCATTGAATTGGCGCAGTTTGATGATAAGGAAGAGGCGGAAGATTTCTACCGTAAGGCCAGGCGCAAGCCAAAACTGTGGGATAAGGGAAAGGAAGAAAGGCCCGATGCCTTCAGGAAACCCGGTTTTGTGTCCCTGCAGTTCCTGATGGATATATGGAGGCTTCCGAAGGATGCGGTGCATAAAATGCTTAAGATGAGGAAGGGCGATCTTTACGGCCCCTCCCCGATCTATAAGGGGTATGCGGTCTTTCAGATATTAGAGGCGCGCCAGGCAGATAAGAAAGAGTTCGCCAAAGTAAAGGAGAGGTATTTTGATAAAGTAAAGAGAAGAAAGCAGCATGAGGGTTATAATGACTGGTTCAAGGGATTCAAGGAACAGGCAAATATAAAAGTATATAGTAAAGAAGGAGGGCAGGGGGAATGATAAAAAGAGTAATGGCAGGCTTGATTATTGCTTCGTTTTTGGCATTTTGCGGATATGGCTTTGCGCAGGCAGCCCCTAAAACGCAGGCACAGGACTGGAAGGGCGCGGCAGCGACAAAGGCGCATAAAGACCTGAGCAGCCGCAGTTGGACGATATACGTGTGGCCGGCTGACGCGAAGGGCGCATCAGCCCGGGAGACGGATATCCTTACGTTCGCCAACGGCAAGGTTACCTCCAGGAATCTTTCTACTCAAGGTTATCCGGAATCCAATTACGGCCTCTATGTGGGGGATGACGGATCCATTACCTGGGAGACGATGCAGGCAAGAGAATTGAAAGAGGTTGACCTTGTCTTTTTAAGGGGGCAGCTTTTTAGCGACGGAACGATAAAGGGGAGTATGACTATGCAGCCACAGAGAGGGGCAAAAAGGGTATACCTTTATTCTACCCAGCTCCCAGGGACAACGGGCACTTCTGCGACATCCTCTAAAAAGAGCAGATGATTATATATATTATATAATATATAGGTAAGAAGGGGTGGTTTTAAAGATGGTTAATCTGGATATTAAGCGGAAATTGAGCGCAGCTATGGTCCTGGCGTTCTTTTTAGCTTTTTATGCGGGAACGGCAGGTATTGTATTGGCGCAAGGCTCATCAAAAGATGAGGCAAAAAGAGTAAACGTGATCAAGGAGGTAAACGGCGAAATCAGCTGGATAAATAAAAGCAATATATCCGTGATCTTCCAGCGTGATGATGAAACAGGTACTGAATCAGAGATGCTCCTGCCCCTTGCTCCTGGTATAAAGATAGCCCATAAAAGGTCGATTAGCCAGTTATCCAGGGGGGATATGGTGAGGGTGCAATATGAAGAGGTGATTGAAGAGACTCCGGAAGGCGGCAGGACCCTTATCAGCCGTAAGGCGAAGATGATAACCTTTTTACGGGCGGCGGACAAGAAACCCGAACAGAGGCCGCAGGACACAAAGGTATTGAGCAGCGAGTAAGAAGTAATAATAAAGGTTTTTTGCCATAAAAGAAGTATGACGATAAAGAGAAGGACGGTCATTAAGAAGAGATTGGCGATAACCATATCGCTGGTTTCTTTTTTGTTTATCGGCGCCTCATTCCTTGCCCCGGAGGCATATAGTTATCAGGTCAAAAGGGTAGTCTCCGGACAATTCATATTACCTGTCGGCACAGAGTCAAACACAACCGATATTGACACCCCAACCCAGCTAAACGGAGACCCCCTTGATGTCACCAACTCCTTTCTCATATTCGGCAGGAGGCATTTGGATGAGGAGCGTTACTACGGGGATGTTGTCGGTTATATTGACGATCCGACCAGCCTTCTATTCTCCCGCGTTAATTCCGGCAGGGCGATAAAAATTGATTACCAGGTAGTAGAATTTGAATCAGGAGCGGAGATACTCACAGGCGTAACCACTATGCCTGAAAGCAGGTATAATAAGACCATATACCTTCCGCGGGATTTTAATATGAACCGGACCATCCTTATCCCGCCCTCCTGGAAGACATTCACCCAGAGTAACTATGAGGATGAACGGAATATATACGCGGTCAACCTGACCTCAAAAAATACCTTATGGATAGGCCGTTCAGACACCTATAGTAACTATAATAGTGACCTTGCTTACCAGATAGTTGAATTTGACAGGGATATCAACGTTACCAGCGGCACATCGGTGATAAGCGGGACGCTATTAAATGTCCCTGTTTCAGTAGACGCGAATAAGACACTCCTGCTTTTTTCTACTATGCCGAGCTCCAATGTGGCGGGTATTGAAGGGTATTATCACGTAAGGGGCTACCTGCTTAATAATAATACCATGCGTTTCCAGCGCTATTCATCCGGAAGCGGCACTACCGTTACTATATACTGGTACCTCGCGGAGTTCGCCAATGAGGTCATTGCCAAGCACGGGACAGACGCGACGATAATAGGGACAGGAGTTTATAACGCCACCAGGAATATCACTATAAACCCGCAGTGGGCATTAAACCGCAGTTTTATCTTTCATTCCACCCAGGCGAATACTACTTCGGCTACGAATGGTGAAGATACCTGGACAAGCTCTGAACTCCAGCAGCCGACCGAAGGAAATGTGAGCGCGGTATTCAGGGTATATGAGAGCAGTTCCTGCGATGATGTCCAGATCGTAAACAGTTATTGCGTCATAGAGTTCCCCCCTTTAGACCTTATCAGCCCTAATGGGGGAGAAAACTGGAGCGTGGGAGAGAACCAGACTATCTCCTGGAACTACGCAAAATCCAGCAAGGACCATAGCCTGACCCTTAAACTCTGCAAAGCCGGATGCAGCGATATTGCTAATTACAGTATTATCATCGCCGATAATGTGAATGCAACAAATGGCAGTTATAACTGGTGGATAAATAATACCGTTAATACCACCGCGAGCCCGATGGGCGAGAGTTTAAGGGTCGCGGTCATAGATAAGGACCTGCGCGCCCCCGCACAGAATTCAAGGAGTTGGGATATATCCAATGGTGATTTTAAGATAAAGGGCGCGATAACAAATATATCTTCTCCCTATAACGGCTCTACCTGGTATGTGGGGGATAATACATATGATGTCTCCTGGACAAAGAGGGGGGATTTGAGTTCCGGTAATTTTACGATACAGATGACCAATTCTACCGGCGCCTATGTACTATGGTAAGCGGCCTTACCCAGGCCGGCGCTCATTGCGGGGCAGCGGATGATGAATGTTACTATGACTGGGATAAGTGGAACGCGACTACTAACTGGACAGGCGCAGGCAAGAATATGAAGGTGTTCTGGGATGGGGACCCGTTAAATGTTACAAGGGAATCAGAGCCCTTTATTGTCAGGGGGACTATAAACCTCACTGCACCTGACGGAGGAGAAACGTGGTTTGCTACCAGGAGTGAGAGTATTAACTGGACAAAGACAGGAAGCTGGATAGGGGATGCGGTAAATATCACCTATTCTATCCTCGGTGGTTCAGATAACGCGATCCAGCTTGGAGCGAATGCAAGCAACCAAACCTACCTTTGGGAAAATATTTCGGAAGCCGCTATCAGCCCTTACGTGAAGATAAAGGTTGAAAGCGTTGAGCCCTACGGCATATCGGTTTCGGATGGGTCCGGCGATTACTTCAATATATCCCCTGAGATCACTGCCGATGCCCCGGCAACAGACCAGAATATAATCATTAACACAACGGGACAGGACCTGGATATAGACTGGACGATCATCGGTAATTTAACTACAGTACATTGCTGGTACTCATCTGATGGAGACAGCTGGAACAGGATGACGCCCTTGGGAGGGGTTTCTGCCGCCGGCGAGTCTTTTACCTGGACAAATCCTAATATAACATTAGCGGGTGTTGCAGGAGAGGGCCTTTATATAAGGGTAGCGAATTTCAGCGGCGATGGTTCTCCCGGGATACCATCGTCTGTCGCTTCAGGGCGGGTCAATATAAGAGGAAAACTCTTTTCAACCTCTCCGGCCAACGGGGAGATATTAAGGGTAAACCAGACTAATGTGCCGATAAGCTGGAGTTATGAGGGGATGGGCCCCGCTGAAAAGGTAAGGATAAAGTTCTCGCCTGACGGTTCATTCTCCGGTTTCTACCATAGCCTTGCCCGTAACCAGACTATTACCAACGGGAGCTGGAACTGGCCCCTGGTGTATGATAATATCACTTCCCTTGGCAGCCCTGCCAAAATGCGCGTAGAGTGGGAAGGTAATTCTACCGTATATGACGATTCAGAGACCTTTTATATCAAGGGCGTTATCGATATTACAAGCATGCTGGTAAACGCGACTAAACAGATAGGAGAGATTGTCCCGATAAACTGGACAGTCACCGGCTCCATAGGTGTTGTGGATATAAACTATACTATTAATGACCTCCCTGACCAGTATAACCATACTATTACATCAGTTGATTGCAGCTCGCCCGGCGCCTATAAATATAACTGGACGATACCTACAGACGTTGAGGTTAATGAAAAGGTAAGGATAAAGGTTTTACAGCAGAATGACGGCGCCAACGTCAATGATACCTCTGATGGCCTCATCGCTATCAGGGGCACTATTGCCTTGACCGAGCCTGTGGATGAGGGCCTTATCTGGAAAGCGAATACCAGCCATTATATCAACTGGAGTACAGGCGGTTTAAAGATGACCGGCAATATGCTGTTGAACTACTCCATAGATAATGGGGAGACATGGGCGGGGTATATTGACAGTGTCCCGGCAGGGGGCGCCACAGGAGGAAGTTCTTATTCCTGGACAGTGCCTGATGTATGGGAGATATTTGACCAGGGGAGCAAGCTATTTAATGAGATCCGGATAAAGGCAAGTTACGGAGACAATACTACGCACAATACGACTTACCCCGTATATTTTGTCCCTGATTTCAAGATCACATTCCCTGATACCGGGCATAAGGAGTGGTATGTTGATGAAAATATGACTATCAACTGGACCTGTAACGGTTCGGTGGATAAGGTGAATATATCCCTTTCAGTTGACGGTAATACCACTTATGACCGGATCAATATTATTGACACGCTTAACGGTACCAAGAATGACGGGACATGGACATGGAAGGTCGGAGATTATATAGGGAATAACAGGGTAATAAGGATATGCAATTATAATGATAACGATACCATCCCCGGCTCCGGTTATTCTGTCTTATTCAATATTTCAGGCGGTATCACCGATGTCAAGCCGGGGCTGAATGAGAACCTTACCGTAGATGACCAATACCAGATACAGTGGAGCTCCCACGGGACCATAGGCAACGTCAATATTACACTTCTGCCGGATAACGATACTATAGCGACCGATGAGAGCGGGCCTACCTTTGACTGGAACCCTGTGCCTGACAGGATAGGCACAGGCAAGAAGATAAGGATAGAAAGCGCCGGCGGGGTAACCAGCGATTCGGAGCTGTTCAATATACTCGGCGCCGTTAACCTCACCGCGCCCAATGGAGGGGAGACATACTTAAGGGGCTCATATTGCAATATTACCTGGATACCGCACGGGACCATAGGGACCCTTAATATCAGCTACTCCATTAATAACGGCACCGACGGGTATCCTTATGTTATTAACAACAGCGTGGATTCATCCCTTACATATTATAACTGGACCATACCCGGGACCCTGGTGCCTTCAGAGGAGACGAAGATAAGGGTGCGCAGCAACTCCCTGCCTTACGCGAATGACAGTTCATTTCTTCCGTTCCGCATTGCCCACCTTCAGATCACAGAGCCGGTAGGAGGGGAGAACTGGTCTGTCAATACGACCAAATTCATTAAATGGAGCTCCGGGGCCATAGATTTTGTTAACCTTTATTATTCGTTAGATAATGGTTCTGACGGGACCTGGAACGCGTTTCCCGGGGCAATAGGAGAGAATATACCCGCCAGTTATAATAATATCACCTGGGATATACCGTGGGACCAGCAGGTATCTAACTGGGTGAAGATAAAGATAGAGGATACGGATAATACCACCGTGGTCTACGATACTAATGATAATACCTTTGCTATCAAGGCGGTGTTTGATTTTAATTACCCTGAAAACGGCAATCCCGTTATAGCCAATGAGACCTATGATATTAACTGGACAAAGAAAGGCATAGGCGTATCCAATGTTACTTTGCAGTACCGCATATCCGATGTTGATGACTGGCGCCATGTGAACGCGCTGGGGGATAATACCGTACCTAACACAGGGCCTCCCGGATATGGCGTTTATACCTGGAATCCCGTCCCCGGGGATATCCTTTCCGGTTACTGCAAGCTTAAGATAACCGATCCTAATAACCCCAATGCCACCGATACCAGCTCCGGCTACTTCTATATCAGAGGAAAGATCAATGTTACTACCCCTACTAAAGATGCCTCCTGGCAGGTAAATAACAGCTATTATATAAACTGGACATACCAGGGCAATATCACGGGTGTGAATATTTACTATTCTCCCTCTAACGGCACAGGCGGATGGACCAAGCTGAATACAGGAGGCACAATACCTGCGAGCGGGAATAGCGGCAGCTGGCTATGGAATATCTCGGCTTCAGAGGATACTACTACCATAGGCAGGATCAATATAACCGATGTCAATGATGAAGGAGGGACCTTTGCCTTATCCAACGGGACATTCTATGTAAAAGGCAATGTTATTCTGGGTTATCCTGATGGACCTGATCTAAACTTTTTATTTAATGATAATGACACGCAGCAGATGATTATCTGGACTGAAGAAGGCAGTATACCTGCAGTCCAGATACGCTATTCTAACGATTCGGGGGTAAGTTATAATACTATTATTGCCAATGTGACTGGTACTGGAGGAGGGAATGATTACGGTTGGTTTATACCCGATGATATCGGATCCAATTGTTCCATAATGGTAATGGATAAGAATGACTCAAGCGTCAATGATACATCCGCCAATCTATTCGCCATAAAAGGAATGATGGTATTACTGGAACCTTATACCAGCGTATATCTGTCCAATGATACCCCACAGAATATCAGTTTTAAGACCATAGGTACTTATAAGAATAATATAGAACTCTATTATCGTAATGCTACAGCGGGAGACTGGATATATATAGACAGCGTTTCTCCTCCTACCTCCAATGTTACCGCAAATTATACTTGGTATCCTCCGGATGACCTGACCAATAATGCCAGCATCAAGCTTTCAACCAGTGAGACAGAACCAAAGATCAATGCCGATGCAACTTCTCCAGTAGAATTCAAGATCATGGGTAAGGTCACGGTCACCAAGCCCGGGGCAAACGAGATATGGCATCCCGGGGATACCAAATATATCAACTGGACATCTGTGGGCACGGTAAACCCGGTAAAGATAGAGATCTCCAATGATACCGGAGCAACATGGAAGGTGATCACCAATAATTATACGGGAGTTTCAGGATACAATAACTACAGTTGGCAGGTCTGGGATAATATCTCAAGCGAAAGCTGTATTGTGCGCGTAAGCGATAACCGGACAGGTTTCGGTTATATGAATGACACCTCAAACGCCACCTTCTATATCAGGCCTTATATCAATATCTCAGACCCCAAGGAAGGGGATAATGTAACTGTCAACCAGATAGGGACGGTTCCTATCCGCTGGAACTATACCGGGACCA
>JBAZEH010000016.1:0-34706 GCA_041653955.1 Candidatus Omnitrophota bacterium
ATCGGCTTGAGCAATATTATTGCCGCGCAGAGGGCAGGCGCGGAGGGCCTGGAGGTTATAGATGCGAAGCAGGCGCTTGAGGAAGCAGTATCTGCATTGAAGAAAGATAATGCAGATATAATAGTGCTTCTTAGCCATATGGGCGAGAGTGATGACCTCAGGCTGCTTGAAGGTATAGAAGGTATAAATGTAGTCATTGTGGGGCATAGCCGCGCCGGAAAGGATATATTTTCAAAGGCAGGGCGCACCCTGATACTCAGGCCCGCGTGGCAGGGGCGCAGCCTTGGAAAGTTGACCATAGGCTTGGCGGACAGCGGAGAAGCGGATTATAAAATAGAAGAATTGCGCCTTTCAGAACAGATAGAGGATGATCCGCAAATACTCTCTATCCTGCCGGCTTGTTTTTCCGATAAAGACTGCAGGCGGGAGGGTTCAATAGGCAAATGCGATACTCCCGGAACCGTTGATTCCAGTTGTTCATTTACAAAGGCTAAGAAAGTTTCTCTTAGGGTCATCACCCCCAAGGAGTGTAAGATATGCAATACCTCCGGAATAGAAAATTACCTGAAATCACTTTTCCCGGGGCTATCTATATCTTACCTTTATTATCCCGGAGAAGAATCCGTTAGATTACTCAATGATCTGGGGGTTAATACCCTGCCTGTTTATCTTCTCGGTAAAGAGGCAGAACGCCAGGAGGCTTTCGTAAAACTAAAAGGCAATATTACGGAAAAAGATGATTTTTATATGCTTAACAGCCGTTTTACCGGGATAGCATATTATGCCGACAGGAAACCGGTAAAAGGAAAGCTGGATTTTTTCATAGGCTTATATGATAATAACTCGCAGGTATTATTGGATAATATAAAAGAATTCAATCCTATTGTGCATTTTCTCTCCGTAGAAAAGGATAACGGCGATTTTGAGTCAAAAAACGGGAATATGGAGACAGAGGAGCACTTACGCAGCGTATGCGTGAGTAAATATTACCCGAGGGAGTTTATGGATTATATCATCTGCCGGGGGAAAACGCCAGATAGCTCTTATTGGCAGGATTGCTTAGGCAATAAGAACACCGCGAAGATAAACGCGTGCGCCCGCGGGGAAGAAGGTAAAAAACTTTTAAGGGAGAATATCTCGTTGAATAAAGAGCTAAAGATAATGCACGGCCCCACTTATCTTTTGAATAACCGGGAGATATTCAGTTCGCACGGGGCGCCCGGGAAAGAAGAACTAAAAAACATAATGGAGAGGTGATAAGATGGCTAATAAACCAAAGATATACATTATCGACGTAACTAACCGCGACGGGGTCCAGACTTCCAGGATATGCCTTTCTAAACTCGAGAAGACGATGATCAATATCTATCTTAACGAGATAGGGGCATTCCAGTCCGAGTTCGGGTTCCCGCTTACGCGCCATGAGACAAATTACCTGAACGCCAACCTTGACCTGGCGAAGAAGGGGGTGCTTTCTCCTATACATATGGAAGGATGGCTGCGGGCGACCCGCGCGGACGTAAAGTCGGCATTTAAACTGGTGCCCGGGTTAAAACACGTGAACCTTTCTATCTCCACTTCAGACCAGATGATCGTGCATAAGTTTAAGGGAAAACTTGACCATAGTTCGGTTATAAAAGAGATGACAGATGCGGTTAAGGAAGCGCGTAAACTTGGGGTTGAATCCATAGGCGTGAACGCCGAGGATGCCTCGCGCACCAGGATGGATTACCTGGTTGAGTTCGCCGGGGCGGCAAAGGACGCCGGAGCTGACAGGGTGCGTTACTGCGATACCCTTGGTTATGATACGCCGTTCAGCATCTATGACCGCATAAAGATGCTCGCTGAAGATGTCAAGATCCCTGTAGAGGTCCACTGCCATAATGACCTTGGCCTGGTGGTAGCTAATTCTATCTCCGGAGCGAAGGCGGCGTGCGACAGCGGAGTTGACGCGTATATAAATACCTGTGTTAACGGGATGGGAGAGCGGGCGGGTAACGCGGACCTTGTCTCTGTTATCCTTGCGATAAAATACGGCAGCGGTATGCAGGATTATTCCCTTGATGAACGCATAGACCTTAAAGCCGCCTGGAAGATATGTAAATATGCCTCATACGCTTTCGGCGTGCCGATACCGATAAACCAGCCTGGTATAGGCGCCAACGCTTTCGCGCATGAGTCCGGGATACACGCCGACGGGGCGCTGAAGGACAGGCGTAACTACGAGTTATATGATTACGAAGAGCTGGGGCGCGGAGAACCGGAGATAATAGAGACCGGGCGCAAGATCACTGCCGGAGAATACTCCGGTATAAAGGGTTTCAGGAACGTATACGAAAAACTGGAAGTAGTCTTCCGCGATGATAAGGAAGCGACGGAGGTCCTGGAACTGGTTCGTTATGCAAATGTCCATAATCAGAAGCCGCTTGTGGATGATGAATTGAAATTCATCGCTAAATATCCGGATATAGCCCGCAAGATATTCACCATGGCTCCTTAACAACTCGAAAGGTCATAAAATATGAATATAGTGTTAGTAGGAACGCAGTGGGGCGATGAAGGCAAGGGCAAGATCATAGATATTTTGTCCCGTAAAGTGGATTATATCGTGCGTTACCAGGGCGGGAGTAACGCCGGCCATACCGTTGTCACCGAAGGCAAGGAGTATATTTTTCATCTTATGCCTTCGGGTATATTGCATAAAGGCAAGATCTGCTGCATCGGTAACGGGGTAGTGCTGGATCCCGAGGCCCTCATAAAGGAGATAAAAGAGCTTTCTTCATCCGGCATAGATATGGATAGCCGCCTTAAAATATCTTCGCTGGTGCACGTGATACTGCCTTATCACAGGGTCCTGGACCGCCTGCGTGAGACAAAAAGGACCCATAAGATAGGTACTACCGGAAAGGGGATCGGGCCCTGCTACGCGGATAAGATAGCGCGCTGCGGGATAAGGATGGCCGATCTTCTTAATCCGCGCGTATTCAGGGAGAAGCTTAAAGATAACCTTAAGGAGAAGAATGAGACCTTCAAGAAGGTGTATGGCCACTCCGGATTTGAATTCGCTCAAATATACAGGGATTATACCGGGCATGGAAAGTTTCTCTCTAAATACATATGCAATGTTTCGGCGCTGTTGAATAAGGCCAGCCGTGATAATAAAGATATCCTTTTTGAGGGAGCGCAGGGGACATTCCTGGATATAGATTTCGGTTCTTATCCTTTTGTTACCTCTTCTTCGGCTACGGCGGGGGGGGCTTGTGTAGGGACGGGCGTATCACCGGTTAAGATAGATAAGGTAGTGGGTATAGCCAAGGCGTATACCACGAGGGTAGGGGAAGGGCCGTTTCCGACAGAGTTCGCGCCCGCTTTCGCGAAAGCGGTCCGGGAAAAAGGCAATGAATTCGGGGCTACTACCGGCAGGCCGCGCAGGTGCGGGTGGTTTGACAGCGTAATGGTAAGGGAAGCGATAATGCTTAACGGCGTATCGGAGCTGGCGGTAATGAAATTAGACGTCTTAGACGGGATTAAGGAGATAAAGGTGTGCACCGCCTATAAATATAAAGGTAAGTCATTCAAAGAATTCCCCGATGACCTGGAAGCCGCGAAATTCGCCAAGCCCGTATATAAAACTATAAGCGGCTGGAAGGGAGAAACCAGGGGCGTCAGGGATTACCGGGGCCTTCCCGTAAATGCCAAAAGGTATATATCCTTTTTGCAGGATATGCTGGAGGCAAAGATCACTATGGTTTCCGTGGGCTCATCCCGTGAAGAGACCATTATTATATAAAATGGGGCATGAAAGCACTTGACTAAAACTATTGGCCATGTTATAGTTAAACACAATAACACAGGCCAGTAAAAAAGCGGCACAGGGAGGTAGGAAATGAGCAAAAAATTATTAAAAACCGGATTAGTAATATTTATCAGTTTTGCTTTGGCCGGATGCACCTTTATTTTTCAAAAAGGAAGGCGTTCCGACGCGCAGAGGATAGAAGAATTATCACAGCAGTTGGATGAACTGGCTAACGCCAAGATGCTGCTTGAAAGCTCTTTGAGCAAAGAGATAGAGGATAAAGAAGTAAAATTGGAGATGATGGAGAAGGGGCTGGTTGTGACCGTTGTGGGCGACCTGCTCTTTGATTCAGGCAAGGCCACCATAAGGCCGCAGAGCTACTCTATATTGGATAAAGTGGCGGTAGTGCTGAAGAATAATGTCCCGCGTTTGAATGTCGGTATAGAAGGCCATACGGATAATATCCCGATCAAATTCTCAGGATGGAAATCTAATTGGGAGCTTTCCAGCGCCCGCGCGCTCAGCGTCCTGCATTACCTCGTCAGCCAGAAGAATATAGCTCCTCAGCGTTTATCCGCCATCGGTTATGGGGAATACAGCCCTGTTGCTTCAAATGGCAGCGCAGAAGGCCGCCAGTTGAACCGCAGGGTTGAGATAGTTATATTGCCTCAATTGACAAAGGCAAAAGAGCAGGCAGGCGCGAAGAAAACCGGCATGATGGAGCCTTCAGGAAACCTGAAGTAAATAAAGAGGGAATCTTATGGAAGAAAGCATAAAAGACAGGATCATTATTATTTTAGTTATACTTTGCGCGATATTTTTCGTTGCTACTATACGTTCCTGCGGGACAGCTGTTAAACTGAAGGCAGTCACGGCGGAGCTGGATAAAGAGAAGGCGGCAAGCTGGGACGCGGAGCAGAAATTGAATGAACTAAAGAACGAGAACTCCGCTGCCTTGCAAGAGGCGCAGAGCAGCAAGGAAGAGTTTGAGAGCGTTAAAAACGCGCTATCGCAGGAACAGTTGGTTAGCCAGGGGCTTAAGGATGAACTGGAAAAGGTAACCCAGCTTAAAAATAAATTAGAAGAAGACCTAAAAGAGGCCTTGGTTGAAAATAAAGCCAAGTCAAAGAGATGAACTAAGGGGGAGAATGTCGAGAAACCTTTATGAAAAAAAGGGATAAAAACGTCCCTTTTTTTTATGTTCGTTGTTGTTAAAGGAGGTGCCCATGTCCATATTGCGCAGGATAAAAGAGAAGCTTAAGAATATAATACGCAGTTTAAAGAGGACTGCCTGGGCCGTTGTCCCGCAGAAGAAAGTAAAACAAGAGGCGCGTAAGCCGGCTGAGGATAAGAAGGCATTCATGGGGCAGCAGGAGACGGCTGTAGGCAAGACAAAGTTTTATACTGCCGAAGAGCATGGGGCTTCCAGGGGGATGCCGCAGGAGCTTCCCGCCGGATACGGAGAGGACAAGATAATATTACAGGTACGCGACCCCCGGTGGCTGCACTCTTATTGGGAGGTCACAAGCCCTACTTACGACAGGCTCAAGAGGGACCTTAAGGATGATTTCCATAAAGCAAAGCGCCTGCTGCGCGTGTATGACGTAAGCCAGATAATCTTTAACGGTAATAACGCGCACAGTTTCTTTGATATTCAGGTAAGCGAATACACCAACAACTGGTATATAGATACTTCCGGCCCCGGCAGGTCCTGGTGCGTGGATTTTGGCCTCCTGTTGCCGGACGGAAGGTTCATGACTATAGTGCGCTCAAATACAGTATCAACTCCCATAGAAGGGCCTTCCTGGATCACCGACGAGGAATGGATGATACCGGAAGAGATGTTCGCCCGCCTTTATGGGATGGGTTTCGGGTTAGGCAGGAGCTCCGCGGTAGGAAAGGCATGGCAGGAGAAGGTAAAGAAGGAATTATTCTCCGGCGCCCTTTCTTCGGGCGCCTCTGTGGCCAGCCCCGTTAGGGGGGCGCGCGAAGACAGGAAATTCTGGCTGGTGGTAAACACTGAACTTATTGTTTACGGAGCCACCGAACCGGACGCGAAAGTATATGTCCAGGATAAGCAGATAAAGCTGAAGCATGATGGGACTTTTTCGATGCGTTTTGCCCTGCCTAACGGCAAGCAGGTGATCCCTGTTAAGGCTATATCCCCTGACAATAAAGAGGAACGCACGATTACCCCGGTAGTAACTAAAGAAACCAGATAAAAAAAGCTGCGGCGCTTCACTGCGCCGTAGATACAAAACAACAGAGGCCATATGCATAAAGGTTATCTATGTTTAGTGCTTCACAGCCATCTTCCATATGTGCGCCATCCGGAGCATGAGGCATTCCTTGAGGAAGATTGGTTATATGAGGCTATCACCGAGACCTATATACCTTTGATCCTAAGGCTTGAAAGCCTGATGAACGACAGGGTGGATTTCCGACTGACGATGTCTTTAAGCCCTACCCTGATATCCATGCTTACCGACGGGCTTCTGCAGGAGAGATACCTCAGGCATATAAACAAGCTTATTGAGCTTTCGCATAAGGAAGTGGAGAGAACGCGCTGGCAGCCTGAATTTCAGCGCCTTGCCAGGATGTACCTGGATAATTTTTACCAGGCGCGCAATACCTTTGAGCGTTTTAACCGTAACCTGGTGTTTGCTTTTAAGGGTTTCCAGGACGCGGGGAAACTTGAGATAATTACCTGCGGAGCGACCCACGGATTTTTCCCCCTGATGGATGTGTGCAGAGAATCGGTAAGGGCACAGATAAGGGTCGCCGTAAGCCACTATGAATCCGTGTTCGGCAGAAAACCCAGGGGTATATGGCTCCCCGAATCGGGGTACCATCCCGGGCATGATGAATTTCTTAAGGAAGCCGGTATACGTTATTTCTTTACTGATTCTCACGGCATATTGCATGGTTCGCCCCGCCCTAAATACGGGGTTTTTGCGCCGGTCTATTGCAAGGGCACCGGAGTCGCCTCTTTCGGGCGCGACCTTGAATCATCCAAACAGGTCTGGTCTTCCGTAGACGGTTATCCCGGCGACTACGCGTATCGTGAGTTTTACCGTGATATAGGTTTTGACCTTGACTACGAATATATAAAACCGTATATACACCCCGACGGAGTGCGGATAAATACAGGGATAAAGTATTATCGTATCACCGGCAACGGGAATAAAGAGCCCTATAACCCTGACTGGGCAAGGGACAGGGCCGGAGATCACGCCGGGAATTTCATGTTCAACCGCGAGAAGCAGGTGGAATACCTTTATGAACTTATGCAGAGGAAGCCGATCATAGTTTCTCCTTATGATGCGGAGCTGTTCGGCCACTGGTGGTATGAGGGCCCTATGTGGCTTGAATTTCTGATACGCAAAGTAGTATTTGACCAGAAGACTATACGCCTCACTACCCCCAGTGAATATCTTGCCGAGAACCCGCGTAACCAGGTAATCACGCCCTCTTTATCCAGCTGGGGCTGGAAGGGGTATAGCGAGATGTGGCTGCAGGGGCAGAATGACTGGATATACAGGCACCTTCACGCTGCATCCGGCAGGATGACTGAACTGGTAAAAAGCTTCCCCTGCGCGCAGGGATTGCTGAAAAGGGGGCTGCAGCAGGCATTAAGGGAGCTTCTTCTCGCCCAGAGCTCTGATTGGGCTTTTATAATGGGCACGGGCACGCATATACCTTACGCGGTGCGGCGCACAAAGGAGCATCTTTTAAGGTTTAACCGTATATATGAAGAGGTAAAGTCAAACTCCATAGATGAACAGTGGCTTAAGGATATAGAATCCAAGGATAATATTTTTCCGGATATAGATTACCGGGCGCACCAGTAAGTATGTTGGATAAAAACGATATACCCAGGCATATAGCGATAATAATGGATGGTAACGGCCGCTGGGCAAAAGAAAAAGGCCTTCCGCGCACAGCCGGGCACCGCGCAGGTATCAAGAGGGTAAGAGAGGTGATCAAGGCGGGGGTTGACCTGGGTATTGAAGTGATCACGCTTTTTGCTTTTTCCTCGGAGAATTGGTCCAGGCCCAAGAATGAAGTCGGGCTTTTAATGCGCGCCCTGAATAGTTTTCTTGACCGCGAGGTCAGGCAGATGGATAAGAACAATATAAGATTTTGTGTTATTGGCAGGGATGACCCTATACCCGCGCAGCTGATCGCCAAAATAAAAAAGGCGCAGGATAAAACAAAGGATAATACGGGGCTTATATTCGTCCTGGCCCTTAACTACGGCGCGAGGCAGGAGATAGTGGACGCGGCAAAAAAGATCGCCAGGGATGCCGTTGAAGGGGGCCTGGATCCGGCGGGCCTGGATACCGAAAGTTTCGGCCGTTATCTTTATACGTCCGGTTTGCCTGATCCAGATCTTTTGATTCGCACGAGCGGAGAGATGCGCGTAAGTAATTTTCTGCTCTGGCAGCTTTCTTACGCTGAACTTTATTTTGTGCGTAAATATTGGCCTGATTTCTGCAAGGAAGACTTGATAAAGGCCGTAGGTGTTTATCAGAAGAGGGAACGCAGGTTCGGGAGGATCAATGCTTATAAAGAGAATAATTAGCGCTATCGCGCTCCTTGTTATCTTCGCCTTGACCATATCCTTTGACTGGCTGTTCGGACTGGTAGTGAGCGTTTTTATTATTGCCGGCCTACATGAGTTTTTTACCATACTGGAAAAAAAGGGCACCCATATATATAAATATTTCGGCATCGCGATAGGGGCTATCATACCGCTTTCTATAGTATTCCGTTTTGAGCTTACAAGGAACTGGGAGCTCCTGTTCATAGTCCTGGCCCTTTTATTCCTGATAATCATGCAGTTCAGGCGCCGTGACAACTCCGGAGTTATCGTAGATATATCCGCTACCATATTCGGCATACTTTACGTTTCCTGGTTCTTGAGCTTTATGATCAAGCTAAGGTATCTTCCCGGAGGCGCCGGGTTGATCCTTGCCGTGATATTCATGACTAAACTCGGGGATATCGGGGCTTATTTTATCGGCTCGCGTTTCGGCAAAACCCCTCTGATACCGCGCATAAGCCCAAAGAAGTCTGTAGAGGGGGCGATAGGCGGATTGATATTCAGCGTTATAGGAGCATTCTTGAGCGCGCCTTTTTTGAACACAGGGCCATTACGCCTTATCTTTATAGGCATCTCTTTAGGCATATTAGGACAGTTAGGGGACCTTTCAGAGTCCTTGATAAAACGCGACTGCCAGGTCAAGGATTCGGGGAACACCCTTCCCGGGATGGGAGGAGTGCTGGATTTTATTGATAGCCTGCTTTTTACCGCTCCGGTATTCTACTTTTATACGATCTCCTTCTGATTATGAAAAATATAGCTATATTAGGCTCAACAGGGTCTATAGGCCGCAATACCCTTGAGGTGATACGCGGCTTTCCTGGGAAGTTCCGCGCCCTGGCATTAAGCGCAAATTCAAATGTAGGGCTTTTATACCGGCAGATAGAGGATTTTCATCCGCAACTGGTTTCAGTAAGCAATGATGACGCGGCCGCAAGATTAAGGTCAAAATTAAAGAAGAGGAAACCCGGGGTTTTCGGAGGCGAGCATGGTATTGAAGAGATGCTCTCTGATAAGCGCATAGATAAGGTAGTGCTCGCGGTAAGCGGGGCAGCGGCACTGCCGGCATTGTTAAAATCCATAGATACAGGCAAGGATGTCGCTTTGGCCAATAAGGAGGCCTTTATAATAGCGGGCCCTATAATAAGGAAGAGGGCGTTGTCTAAGAAAGTAAATATAATACCGATAGACAGCGAACAGTCCGCTATATGGCAGTGCCTTAAAGGAGAAGATAAGTCCAGGATAAAGAATATATACCTTACCGCATCCGGAGGCCCTTTCAGGGGCATGAGCAGGAAAGGCATGAGAGGGATCTCGGTTGATGACGCCCTGAAACACCCGAGATGGAGTATGGGCCCGAAGATCAGCGTGGATTCCGCTAACCTGATGAATAAAGGGCTTGAGGTGCTGGAGGCGGCGTATCTTTTCGGGATAGGGCCCGAAAAGATAAAGGTCGTTATACACCCTCAGGCGATAATCCATTCCATGGTAGAATTTGAGGATGGGGTAGTTATGGCGCAGCTTTCGGTAACAGATATGCGCATACCCATACAATACGCGTTAACTTACCCTGAGAGGCTGCCTACAAGGCTGCCGGCGGTAAATTTCTTTAAAATAAAAAGTTTTGATTTTTATGAACCTGATATGGTTAAGTTTCCCTGCCTGGGGTTAGCTTACCGGGCGGCGGGAGAAGGAGGGACTTCTCCGGCGGTGCTTAACGCAGCTAACGAGGCGTGCGTGAGGGAATTTTTAAAAGGGGCCCTCCCGTTTCTTTCCATACCCAGGGTCATTGAAAAGGTTATGGATAAACACCGCGTTATTCCTTCTCCTTCGTTGAAAGAGATAATAGCGGCGGACAATTGGGCTAGAAGAGAGGCGTACGCCCTGATAAATAAAAGAAAGGTAACTATATGATAACTATGTTTATATTCCTGTTGATATTAGGAGTGTTGATAACCGTCCATGAATTCGGGCATTTTATCGCTGCCAAGAAACTTGGCGTCAGGGTTGAGAAATTTTCTTTTGGTTTCGGAAGGCGCCTGTTCGGCAGGAAAAAGGGAGATACCGAATATACCGTCAATCTGATACCATTGGGCGGATACGTGAAAATGTCCGGAGACAGCGCGGAAGATTTTCATAATAAACCGTATGAATATTTAAGCAAGAAGCCTTTAGAACGGGCGTTAATAATATTCCTGGGCCCCCTGTTGAATTATGTGCTTGGTTTTTTGTTTTTTTGGCTGATATTTTTCAGCGGTTATCCCACGCTTACGGCTAAAGTAGGAGGGCTGTTAGATGGTTACGGCGCCAAAGATGCCGGGGTGCAGGTAGGAGATCAGATCATAGCGGTTGACGGAAAACGCGTAAGCTACTGGGAAGACCTGCAGGCGGCTATACAGGCGCGCAAGGACGCGGGGAAAGTTGAGGTCCAGCTCCTGCGCGGCGATAAAGAGCATACCCTGGCAGTCCTGATAAAAGAAAAGAGTATGGACGACGTGCTGGGGGCTAAACATAATGTAGGGTTGATAGGGATAACCCCGGAAGATGAGATAGTAAATATAAGGCATGGTTTCTTCAAGTCTTTTGTTTTAGGGGCACGCAAGACAATCGGACTGACGGCGATGACCTATAAGGCGCTATGGCGTATGGTAACGGGTAAATTATCTATGAGTGAGTCTATAACCGGCCCTCTCGGTATTTTTTATATTACATCAAAAGCGGCGAGCGTGGGTATAATCGCGCTTATGCACCTGGTCGCGGTATTAAGCGTGAGTTTATGCATATTCAATCTTTTGCCCCTGCCGGTGCTGGATGGAGGGCATATAGTATTGTTGGCCCTTGAGAAGTTCAGGGGAAGGCAGCTTGGAGTAAAGGCAGAACGCGTTATCACGCAGATAGGGTTTTCCCTTATCGTAACGCTTGCGGTATTCGCTACTTATAATGATATCATAAGGATATTTAAGGACAAGATATCGGCACTGATAAAATAGGCATGGATAAGATAAAAAGAAGCAAGACAAAGGTAATACGTATCGGGAATATCCGGATAGGGGGAGATAATCCCATAGCTATACAGTCTATGACTAAAACGCATACTTATGATATCCCGGGGACAATAAAGCAGATAAGGGAGCTTGAGTCTGCCGGATGCCAGATAGTGCGGCTGGCTGTAAAGGATAGTAAAGATGCGAAGGCGCTGAAGAAAATAAAGGTGGCAGCGCGTATACCCGTTGTAGCCGATATACATTTTGACTGGCGCCTGGCGCTTGAGGCTATTGAAAACGGGGTGGATAAGATAAGATTGAACCCCGGCAATATCAATGACAGGGAACAGGTGCGCGCTATAGTAAAAGCCGCTAAAACAAGCCATATACCTATAAGGGTGGGGCTTAATTCAGGTTCCCTCCCGGCTGCGGTAGCCGGGATATCAAGGTCAAAGGGGCTCCCGCAGGCAATGGTAAAAGCTGCCCTGGACTATATTAGGGTAATGGAGAAAGCGGGATTTTATGATATCGTTGTTTCGCTTAAAGGTTCGGATATCTTTGATACTATAGATGTATACCGCAGGATGGCTAAGGTTTGCGATTATCCCCTTCATTTGGGGGTTACGGCAAGCGGCCTGCCCCGTTCGGGGGTGGTAAAATCAGCTATAGCATTAAGTGTTTTGCTATTTGAGGGGATTGGTGATACAATAAGGGTATCCCTTACCGAGGATCCCGTAGCGGAAGTCGAGGCTGCCAGGTCTATACTGGAGGCGCTCGGATTAAGCAGATATGGCCCTGAGATCATCAGTTGCCCTACCTGCGGGCGCTGTGAGGTGGATCTTATAAGCGTGGTCAGGGATTTAGAAGAGAAACTATCAGCTAAACGCCATCAGCCGGCTGCCAGGCCCTTAAAGATAGCTGTTATGGGTTGCGTAGTGAACGGACCGGGAGAAGCCAGGGGCGCTGATATTGGTATTGCTTTCGGGAAAAAAGAAGGCCTCCTTTTCAGGAGGGGGAAGGCAGTAAGGAAGGTCGCGCTTAATAAGTGCGTGAATATACTTTTAAAGGAAGCTGTTAGGTAAATTATGCTTTGGTCTAAAGATCTTATCCCTACTTTAAGGCAGGTCCCCCAGGATGCCGAATCTATAAGCCATCAGTTGATGCTGCGTTCCGGGCTGGTGCGCATGCTTATGGCGGGGGTATATTCGTATCTTCCCCTGGGGTTGAGAGTGCTTAATAATATCCAGGGTATAATCCGCAGGGAGATGAATGCCTGCGGGGCGAGCGAGCTTTTGCTTCCGGCGCTGCAGCCGCTGGAATTATGGGCCAGGTCCGGGCGCGACAAGGATATAGCGGATGTGATGATAAGGTTCACCGACCGAAGGGGCAGGGATATATGCCTCGGGCCTACGCATGAAGAGGTGATCACAGAGCTGGTAAAAAACCATATCGTATCTTATAAACAGCTGCCCCTGGTATTATATCAGATACAGACTAAGTTCCGCGATGAGATCAGGCCCCGTTTTGGGCTGATCAGGGCGTGTGAATTCATAATGAAGGATGCTTATAGCTTTGATACGGACGAATCAGGGCTGGATAATAATTATAAAGCTATGTTCGCGGCTTATAAGAGGATATTTGACAGGTGCGGCCTTAATATACTTACTACCGAGGCAGATTCAGGGGTAATGGGAGGCAAGGTCTCGCATGAGTTTATGGCCCCGGCCGAAGAAGGTGAAGACCAGGTATTATATTGCCCGGAATGCAAGGCAGCCAGGGCGTTAAAGGGCGCGGATAAAGGAGAGTGCGCGGATTGTAAAACAGGATTAAAAAAGGTAAATACCATTGAGTTGGGGCATATTTTCAAGTTAGGCACAAAATACAGCTCGGCATTAGGGGCTAACTATATAGATGATAAAGGGGAACAGAAACCTGTCATTATGGGTTGTTACGGGATAGGCGTATCCAGGATGGTCTCAGCGATAATAGCGCAGAATAACGATAAAGACGGGATAATATGGCCTAAAGAGGTGAGCCCTTATCATCTCGTAATATTACCTTTGGATACGACTGACGGGAATATTATGAGCAGGGCAACGGAGCTTTACAAGGAATTAAGGGCCGGCGGGCTTGAGGTTCTTCTTGATGACCGTGACGAACGCGCCGGAGTAAAATTCAAGGACGCGGACCTGCTTGGGATATCCCTTCAGGTGGTTATCGGCAGGGAATCCGTTAAAAACGATACCCTGGAATTAAAAGTGCGCCGCGGCCAGAATAAAATAGTGAAGCCGAAAACCGAAATACTTGAAGAGATAAGAAAATTCATAAATGGATAATCAGGAGACAATAACCCGGATACGCGGTGTCGTGGAAGAATACCTGAAGGCGCAGGGCCTCGATCTTATAGATATTATATTGCGGCGCGAAGGAAAAGGCCTGGCCTTGAGTATACTGGCGGACAGGCCCGAAGGGGGTATAACGATCGGTGAATGCGCCAGGCTTAACAGCGGGATAGGGAATATGCTGGATGAGAAGGGTTTGCTGGAGGGCAGTTATACGCTGGAGGTATCTTCACCAGGCCTTGACCGCCCGCTTACGCAAAAGAGTGATTTTCTGCGCTGCATCAACAAAAGAGCCAGGTTTTTTCTAAATGAGCCGGTCAACGGCAAGATAGAGGTTGAAGGGACGATAAGCAGGGTAGAAGGCGAGTCGGTATATATTACCAAAGGGGACGAGGAGACAGGGATACCTTTAGCGAAAATAAATAAGGCAAAACAGATAATATAAGAGAAAATCAAGGAACGGAGATAACTATGAGTCAGGAACTATTAGCTATATTAGACCAGATGGAAAGGGAAAAGGGGATAAAGAAGGATATCCTTATAGAGGCAGTTGAGAGCGCGCTTGTCAGCGCCGCGCGCCGCGTCCTTAATATAAAACCCGAAGAGGAGTTAAAAGTCCAGCTTGACCGCACTAACGGCAAGATCAAGGCCTTCAGGAATAATGAAGAGGTAACTTCCATGGATTTCGGCCGTATAGCCGCGTCTACCGCCAGGCAGGTGATCATACAGAAGATACGCGAGGCTGAAAAGGATGTCGTGTTCAATGAGTTCCACGGCAAGGTGGGAGAGATAGTAAGCGGGACCGTTTACAGGTTTGACAAGGGCAATATTATAGTAGATCTTTTAGGAAAAACAGAGGGCGTGATACCTAAGCGCGAACAATCATCAAAGGAAGAGTTCAGGCAGGGGCAGCGCATATGCGCTTATGTGGTTGACGTAAGGCGCGACACGAGGGGCCCGCAGATCATCCTTTCGCGCACCCATCCGCAGCTTCTTAAGAAATTATTTGAATTGGAGGTGCCGGAGATATATGAAGGGGTAGTAGAAATAAAGGCGATCTCCCGCGAGCCGGGAGCGCGCAGCAAGATAGCGGTATGTTCCAAGAACGAAAAGGTTGATTCTGTCGGCGCCTGCGTGGGGATGCGCGGTAACCGTATCAGGAATATCGTGAATGAATTACAGGGAGAGAAGATAGATATAGTGCGTTACAGCGACGATATCAGGGAGTATATAAAGGCGGCCCTATCGCCGGCCAAAATAGCGGAGATAAAACTGAACAAGGAGAATATGAAGGCGGAGGTAATAGTTGATGATGACCAGCTTTCACTCTCTATAGGCAAACACGGGCAGAATGTGAGGCTTGCCTCCCGTCTTTTGGGGTGGGAGCTTGATATACGCACTAAGGTTACTGCTGCCGAGGCCAAAGAAGAAACAGCGGCCAAGGAGGTAAAGGCGGAAAAAGCGGAAAAGGAAGCAAAGACAGAGAAGAAGGCGCAGAAAAAAGCCAAGGCAGATAAGAAAACCAAGGCGGAGAAAAAATCTGTTTCGCTGGAAGGATTGTCAGGCGTAGGGGATAAGACGCTTGAAAGCTTAAGCAGCGCCGGTTTAAATAGTATAGAAGATATACTGAAGTCCGGTATCGAGGGGCTTACACAGATAAAGGGTATAGGAGAGAAGAAGGCAAAGAAGATCATTGAGCAGGCCAAAAAAGCCAAAAAGTAAGAAGGGATTATGACAAAGACAAAAGAAAAAAAGACGGGCGCCGTAAAAAAGGCGAAGGAAGAAAAGAAAAAGGTGGTCCATAAGGCGGTAAAGCCGAAGGTTGTCAGGAAGGCAGCGCCAAAGGCTAAGGCCCACGCCGTGCCTAAAAAGAAGGTAACCGTCCATAAAAAACCGGCCAAGAAGGAAGCGCCTCCTGTTATGGAAGAGAAGGCCGCGATAGAAGAAAAGGTTATAATAGAGGAGAAGCCGTTAGCCGCAGCGCCTGTTGCCGCCGGACACCCCAGGGTGCATCATAAAAAAGAAGCGCCTCCTGTCGTTGAAGAGAAGCCCTTGCCTTCTCCCGAGCCTCCGGCGGGAAAAACATTAGAGATAAGCCTTCCTATAACCGTAAAGGACCTTGCCGTAAAATTGCAGGAGAAACCCTCCATTTTGATAAAGAACCTTATGGGGCTGGGTTTGATGGTCGGGATAAATCAAAGTTTAGAAGAGGAAGCGGCAGCGAAGATATGCCTGAAATATGGCTGCAATATAAAGAAAGCCCCGGGCAAAGAGGAACTGGCGTTGCAAGTGCACGAAGAGGAAGATGAGAGCGGATCCTTGCTCCCGCGTTCTCCCATCGTAACTTTTATGGGCCACGTTGACCACGGAAAAACTTCGCTTTTAGATTGTGTGCGTAAGACCAAAGTCGCGGAATCCGAGCATGGCGGGATCACCCAGCATATCGGGGCTTATCAGGTGTCGCTCCCGCACGGAAATATAACTTTCCTTGATACCCCGGGCCATGAGGCATTTACCGCCATGCGCGCCAGGGGAGCCGGAGTCACGGATATAGTCGTGCTTGTTGTGGCGGCTGATGACGGTATTATGCCCCAGACCCAGGAGGCCATAGACCACGCGCGCGCAGCCGGTGTGCCCATAGTCGTAGCGGTGAATAAGATAGATATGCCCCAGGCTGACGTGAACCGCGTAAAGAAGCAGCTTGCCGCGATTGATCTTGCCGCCGAAGATTGGGGAGGCAAAACGATCACTGTCCCGGTATCCGCGAAGACAGGCGAGGGCATAGATAACTTACTGGAGATGATAATATTAGAGGCGCAGATGCTTGAGTTGAAGGCAAACCCGAACAAGCCTGCCCGCGGAGTAGTCGTAGAAGCAAAACTTACCAAAGGCAGGGGGCCTGTTGCTACCCTGCTTGTTCAGAATGGTACTCTGCACTTAGGCTCGGTGATAATCGCCGATAAATATTACGGAAAGATAAAGGCTATGCAGAACCATCGCGGCCATGCCGTGACCAGCGCGCCCCCTTCTTTTCCTGTTGAGGTATCCGGGTTATCCGGTATCCCGGCGGTGGGGGAGAAATTTTTTGTCATTGAGGATGAAAAACTGGCAAGGGATCTGGCGTTGAAGCGCCAGGAGAGCGAAAGGCAGCAGCAGATGAAGGCCTCAAAAAGGATAAATCTTGAAGACCTTCACGCGCAGATACAGGCGGGGAAGATAAAGGAGCTTAAGCTGATACTCAAATCCGATGTCCAGGGCTCCCTTGAGGCTATAAAGGAAACCCTGAATAAGCTGAACAGCCCGGAGATAAAATGGAATATCATCCATGAAGGGGTAGGCAGCATAAACGCATCCGACGTGATACTCGCGATAGCATCGGATGCCCTTATATTAGGTTTTCACGTTGAAGCCGAGCAGGGGGCAAGCGAACTAAGCGTCAAGGAAGGCGTTGATATAAGGACATATAGTATAATTTACGAATTAGCCAACGATATAAAAGCGGCCCTTGAGGGCATGCTTGAACCGAAGCTGAAAAGGGTATTCATGGGAAGAGTCGAGATAAGAAAAGTATTTAACTTGTCGCGTTCGGGGATAGTGGCGGGCTCTTTTGTGACGAAGGGGAAGGTCAACCGCAATGCCTATGTGAGCGTGGTAAGGAACGGAGACGTTGTATTTGAAGGTAAACTATCGTCGTTAAAACGTTTCAAGGATGATGTCAGAGAAGTGCTGGAAGGTTTTGACTGCGGGTTGACCATAGCGGGTTTTAACGATATCAAGGAAGGGGATATCGTAGAGGCATATGATATAGAGAAGATAGCAAGGAAATTATGAAGAAACGCATATTAAGCGGGATGCGCCCGACAGGCCCGCTGCACATAGGCCACCTTGTCGGGGCGCTTGATAATTGGGTAAAACTGCAGGATGAATATGATTGTTTTTTTATGGTCGCGGACTGGCACGCGCTTATGTCCGAATACGCTTCACCGCAACTCCTGAAGGAAAATATCATTAATAATGCCGCGGACTGGATCGCCTGCGGTATCTCCCCTGAAAGGTCTACGCTTTTTATCCAATCCCACGTAAAAGAACATTTGGAATTATATATGGCGTTGTCTTTCCTTACTCCTCTGGGGTGGCTTGAGCGCTGCCCTACATATAAGGAGCAGTTGCGTGAAGTAACTAACCGCGACCTTAGCACCTACGCCTTCCTGGGCTATCCGGTCCTGCAGGCAGCGGATATACTCCTGTATAAGGCGGGGGCAGTCCCCGTGGGGGAAGACCAGCTTCCGCACCTTGAGTTAACCAGGGAGATATGCCGCAGGTTCAACAGCCTTTATAAGAAAGATATATTCCCGGAACCGGCCGCGCTTTTAACCGGCTCTCCGAGGATGCTCGGGCTTGACGGCCGCAAGATGAGTAAAAGTTATAATAATTTCATAGCCATATCGGAACAGCCGGAAGATATCCGGCTTAAGGTACGGGATATGTTCACCGACCCTGCGAGGGTGAAGCTTTCGGACCCTGGGCATCCTGAGAAATGCAATGTCCACAGCTATTACGCGGTATTCGCCCCCGAAAGGGAGAAAGAGATTTGCGGGCTATGCCGTCAGGCGAAGATAGGATGCACTGAATGCAAGAAGGAGCTGGCGGAAATACTGGTTAAATTTTTAGCCCCTGTCCAGGAGAGAAGGGCGCGGCTTCTTGATGATAAGAAGAAGCTGGCCAATATACTGGAAGACGGCTCAAAGAAGGCCGCGAGTTTAGCGTCTAAAACAATTTCCGAAGTAAAAGAGGTATTAGGTCTGGTATGAGCTACAAGATAAAATTAGAGATATTTGAGGGGCCGCTTGACCTTCTCCTGTACCTGGTGAAGAAAGACCACCTGAATATATACGATATACCTATTGCCAAGGTCACAGAGCAGTACCTTAAATACCTGGATATTATGCGCCTGCTTAATTTGAATATCGCGGGGGAGTTCCTTGTGATGGCGGCTACCCTTATGCAGATAAAATCCAAGATGCTGCTTCCTATAGATGAATCAAAGCAGGAGGAGGAAGAGCAGGGGGACCCGCGCGCGGAACTGGTAAAGCGGCTTTTGGAATACGAGAAATTCAAGGAGATAGCGCAGGATTTAAGGCAGAGGGAGACTGATCAGCGCGATATATTCAAAAGGCCCAAGGCTTCGGAACAGGACCTGCCGCAGGATAATGAGGAGGTATATTTTGAGGCCAGCCTTTTTGACCTGATCACGGCTTTCTCTTCGGCGCTTGAAGGAGTAAGCAAGGAAGTATTCTATGAGGTCATCAAAGATGAGTTTACTGTCGAGGCAAAGGTCCACGATATACTGCATATGCTGCTGGTCTCATCTTCCTTACGCCTTTCGGACCTGTTCGGCAAGGCAAAAAATAAGATAGAGATAGTGGTGACCTTTCTGGCTATACTGGAGCTGACCAAGATGAAGGAGATAGTCGCGCGGCAGAAAGGGCTCTTCCAGGATATAGAGATAATCAGGAACAAAGAAAATATAATCCCTAATGACAGAAGAGACCAGGCATAAATTATTTACCGGCACCAAAGCCGTTGATAAGGCCCAGGAGAATGAAGAAGATGTGGTCCTTAATATATCCCTAAGGCCGCAGAAGCTTACCGAATTCGTCGGCCAGAAGGATATAACCGATAATCTTAAGGTCTGTATCACTGCCACTAAGCAGCGTAAGGAGCCCCTTGAACATGTTCTTTTAAGCGGCCCGCCCGGATTAGGCAAAACCAGTTTAGCGCATATTATAGCTCACGAGATGGGCACCAAGATTACGGCTACTTCAGGACCTGCCATAGAGCGCGCCGGAGACCTTATCGGCATATTGACCAACCTGGAAAAGGGGGACATACTTTTTATCGACGAGATACACCGGCTCTCAAAGGTAGTAGAGGAGTTCCTGTATCCGGCGATGGAAAGCTCACAGATAGATTTTATCATAGATAAAGGCCAGTATGCCAGGACGATAAAGTTCAACCTGAAACCATTTACTTTAGTCGGGGCTACAACAAGGACAGGGCTGCTCGCGGCTCCCTTGAGGGCGAGGTTCGGGATATTCTACCATATGGATTTTTATCCCATAGAGGATTTAGCCAGGATAATAAAGCATTCTGCCGCGATATTAGGGGTGAAGATAGAGGATGATGGGGCCCTGGAGATCGCGCGCCGCGCCCGCGGTACTCCGCGTATTGCTAACAGGCTCCTTCGCCGTATCAGGGATTACGCGCAGGTAGCGAAGATACAGAAAGTTGACGCCCAGGTCGCCGCAAAGACCCTGGATGAACTGCGCATAGACAGGGCGGGCCTTGATGAGATAGACCGCAAGGTATTAAAGGCGATCCTTGATTCCTTCAGCGGAGGGCCGGTAGGCATAGAATCCCTCGCTGCCAGCCTTAATGAAGAAGTGGATACCATAGAAGATACCATAGAGCCGTATCTGTTGAAAGCCGGGTATATAAAACGCACCTCGCGCGGCAGGTTTGCTACCAGGCTCGCCTATGAGCACTTCGGCCTCAAATACGAAAAGCAAACCGAACTATTCTAGGGACACCCTTTCTGCCAATCAAGGGACACCCTTCCAGCTAAAGCCAAGGGTGTCCCCTATAATAGATATAATGTTAGATTTCTCCTCTTTATGCGTTTATTAAGTAAAAGGAGGAGAGGATGGCTATTAAGAGTTTAGTTACAAAAGAAAGTATCGAGCAGCGGATCTTTGTAATAAGGGGAGAAAAAGTTATGATAGGCAGAGATCTCGCTGAATTGTACGGAGTGAAAACCAAGTATCTTAATCAACAAGTAAGGCGTAACTTCAGGCGTTTCCCTCGGGAATTTATGTTTCTTTTAACCAAAGAAGAGCGCAATGAACTGGTTGCAATTTGCAACTAGTTTCAAACCATGAAGCATTCCAGCGTTTTACCGTATGCCTTTACTGAGTATGGCGTAGCAATGTTAGCCAGTGTATTAAGAAGCGAAAGAGCCATAAAAATGAGCATTGTTATAGTCAAGACTTTTGTTAAGCTTCGCGAGATAATGTCTGCGCATAAACACATAGCATTTAAATTAAGAGAGCTGGAAGAGAGGATCGAGGGGCACGATACGGACATAAGGGATATATTTGAGGCGATAAGGCAGTTGGTGGGGATACCGCATGAGCGGAGAAAGATACGCGGCTTCACGGTAAGATAAACAATTTCGATATTTGATATCTTGCTGTGGTTTTTGCTCGCGCACTGAAAATTTTTACCGTGCGCTCCCAAACCCCACAACAAAATTAAAATAGCAGTTGCTCGCAAACTGTTGAGTTCATTTAAATAATAAGGAAGAATTAAAAAAGAAGCAAACATGATATTGATGGATTGGGCTGGTTTTGAGCGGGGTGTGGAGGCAAGGAGCGGGCCGGGTGTCTTGCGTGTTTTTGTTTAGACGAGCGACTCCGGATGACCCGAGCGAGTTTTTCCTCTCCGGGGAAAAACGAGCGTCCCCGCGAGAAAGTAGACCAAGCCAGCTATAAACTATGAAGAAAGTGCTTTTACATACCTGTTGCGCGCCGTGTCTCATCTATCCCTTGGAAAGGCTAAAGGAGAAAAGATATGAGGTAACGGGATTCTTTTATAATCCCAATATCCACCCTTACGCGGAGTACAAAAAGAGGAGGCAGGCAGTAGAGGATTACAGCAAGGGGTTGAATTTTGACGTTATCTATCCTGAATATGCTCCTTCGGAGTATTTCCGGGAGATAAACCGTAAAGAGAATAATCCCGGCAGGTGCTCGCTCTGCTGGACCTTCCGGATGAAGGCTACAGCGAAAACAGCCAAAGAGAATGGATTTAAATTCTTTTCTACGACCTTATTGGTCAGCCCCTATCAGGACCAGGAGCTGTTGAGGCAAATCGGGGAGGCAGTCTCCCAGGTGGAAGGCGTTGATTTTTATTATGAGGATTTCAGGCCCGGTTTTAGAAGCGCGCACAATCTGGCCAGAGAGAAAGGCATATATTGCCAGAACTATTGCGGGTGCATATATTCGGAGATAGAAAGGCACAATAAGAAAAAATGACTCAGACATTCGGGAAAACATTGATCATTTTCGGCCTTCTTTTAATCGGTATAGGGGTATTACTTAATTTCGCGCATAAGATACCCTTTATCGGCAGGCTCCCCGGGGATATATATATCCAAAAGAAAAATTTCAGTTTTTATTTTCCCATTACCACGTCAATATTGATAAGTGCCGTACTTTCATTAATATTATGGCTATGGCCCCGTCGCTAAACCATATCTTAAAGTTAACGGCTATCCTGTTCGCTGCCGGATACCTGTTCGCCGCGCCATCCCGCGCTGAGGCGGCTCGTTATGTGCGTGTCCTCATACTGGATGACACGTCTTCCCTTAGGCTTAAGGTAAAAGGGTCTTTTGATATGGTAGACCCGAAGACCAAAAAGGTCCTAAGCCGCGGGAAAAACCTGAATACGACGGTTACTACATATGGCGAAGGTATACTCCTTGGGCACACCAGGACAAAGGCGAACAAGCTTTTTATCAGGCCATACCACCCCGAGTCCATCAGTATCAACGGGCGCGTATTCAGGGGGGATATTCAGCTTATAAAAAACAATAAGAAACTTTCTGTAGTCAACCATATTGAACTGGAAGATTATGTAAAGGGTATATCCATACGGGAGATCTCGCATTACTGGCCGGTGGATTCTCTTAAGGCGGAGGTAATAGTATTCCGCACTTTCGCTATCTATAAATCACAGGAGAACGCCCAAAAAGATTTTGACCTGACCAGCGATATATATTCGCAGGGGTATGGCGGCAGGTTTGCTGAACGTTACCGCATAAATAAGGCGGTGGATGAGACAAGAGATATGGTCTTGACCTATAAAGGTAAAATACTCCCGGCTTTTTACCACGCTACATGCGGCGGGCATACCGAGGATGTATCTTTATTATGGAAGATAGATATGCCGCCCCTTAAAGGGGTGCCCTGTGGTTTTTGCAGGGAATCCCCGCATTATAAATGGCACAATGTTTTATCAGTTAAGGAAATAAAAGACTCCCTTGTAAGAGGGGGCCTGAAGATAGGAGATATAAAAGATATCGTAATATCGGGCAAGGACATCTCTGAGCGCATTTCCGAACTCAAGATAGTTACCGCGGATAAAGATGCGAAGTTGCCGGGTAAAGATTTCAGGAGCATGCTGGGCCCGAATACGATAAAGAGCTTGAATTTCCAGGTAAAAATTATTGATGGAGACGCGTTATTCGAAGGTATCGGCTGGGGGCACGGAGTGGGGCTTTGCCAGTGGGGAGGATATTTTATGGCAAAGCAGGGGTACAGCTACAAGCAGATCCTGGAATATTATTACCCTGGAGCGGCAATAACCAGGATTAACGAGTAGCCGGATCTTATGAAATTATCTGATTTTGATTATTACCTGCCCAAAGAACTGATAGCCCAATATCCTTTAGAAGAGAGGGACGCGGCAAGGCTCCTGGTAATAGACCGCGAAAAAGGAGCGATAGAGCATAGGGCTTTCAGGGACATAACGGATTATTTACAAAAGGGGGACCTCCTTATATTGAATAACAGTAAAGTATTGCCGAGCCGTTTGATCGGCTCAAGGAAGACAGGCGGAAAAGTAGAATTCCTGCTCTTAAGGCAAAAGCCCGGACAGGGGCTGGTCTTTGAAACATTGATCCGGCCCGGGCGCGTAAGGCTGAATGAAAAGGTGATATTCAGCGGAGGAAAGATATACGGTGAGGTAACGGGAAGAAATGAGATAACCTTTTCGGCGGATAGCCAAGAGCAGGTTTATGGTTTAGGGGTTATGCCGCTGCCCCCTTATATAAAAAGGGATTCCGAAGAGCTGGACAAGGTTTATTACCAGACAATATACGCGAAAGAAAACGGCTCTATCGCGTCTCCCACGGCAGGATTACATTTTACCGAAGGGCTCCTCACGCGGCTTAGATCGCGCGGGGTGGGTGTGGCCCATATCACGCTGCATATAAGTTATTCTACTTTTAAGCCGGTCAAATGCGAAGACTTGAGTAGCCATAAGATGGATAGCGAGTATTTTAAGATAGATAAAGAAACGCAAAAGATGATAGAAGATACGCGGGTTAAGGGGGGGCGCATATTCGCGGTAGGCACGACTGCCTGCCGTACCCTTGAGACCTGCGCCTCAGGCAGTAAAGAAGGGCATACGGACCTTTTTATCTATCCCGGATACGAATTCAGGATGACCGATTGCCTGGTAACTAATTTTCATCTTCCACGCACGACACTTTTTATGCTGGTTTGCGCCTTTGCGGGAGAGGGGTTGATGAAGGAGGCATATAAGGAAGCCGTAGATAAGAAATACAGGTTTTACAGTTACGGCGACGCCATGCTTATACTCTGATGTTTGAAGTAATCCATAAAGATAAAAATTCAAAAGCGCGTTTAGGCAGGCTCAAGACAGCCCACGGAGAAATAGAAACTCCTTGTTTTATGCCTGTTGGCACGCAAGGGACGGTCAAGGCGCTTTCGCCGCAGGAGTTGAAAGAAAGCGGAGCCTCCATAGTATTATCCAACGCGTATCATCTTTTTTTGCGCCCCGGGACAGAAATAATAAAAAAGGCAGGCGGCCTGCATTCCTTTATGTCCTGGCCCGGCCCGATACTGACCGACAGCGGAGGATACCAGATATTCAGCCTCGCGCTCTTAAGAAAGATAAAAGATGACGGGGTGCAGTTTCAATCCCATATAGACGGGATGAAACATTTTTTTACTCCGGCAGACGTTATCCATATCCAGGAGGACCTGGGTTCCGATATTATTATGCCGCTGGATGAATGCGTGCATTATCCCTGCAGTAAAGACCAGGCGGCCGTGGCTATGGAGAGGACGATAGATTGGGCAAAGCGTTCAAAGGAAGCCCATAAGAACGGATCGCTCCTGTTTGGGATAGTGCAGGGAGCCACTTATGAAGATTTACGTAAAAGTTGCTCCGAACAGCTTGTCGGGATAGGGTTTGACGGATATGCTATAGGAGGGGTTTCGGTTGGAGAACCTAAAGATCTGACTTATAATATTGCAGAGCTCGTCGCGGGGCTTCTTCCGGAAAATAAACCCCATTATCTTATGGGTGTGGGTACCCCGGAAGATATAGTCAACGCGGCCGGTTCCGGGGTGGATATGTTTGATTGCGTGGTCCCTACCCGTTATGGCAGGAATGGTACCGCATTCACCAGTGAAGGTAAGCTTATAATCAGGAACTCACCCTATGCCCAGGATTTTACTCCTTTGGATAAAAAGTGCGGTTGTTATACCTGCAAGAACTTCAGCCGCGCGTACCTGCGCCACCTGTTCAATACGGATGAGATGCTGGGGTTAAGGCTGGTATCTTTGCATAATATACATTTTTATCTTGAACTGATGCGCGGTATAAGAGAGGCGATATCGCAGGACAGGTTTACCGAATTCAAGAAAGGATTTTCAAAATAATATGCGCATAGATATAATCACCATATTCCCCCGTATGTTCGAGCCGGTGTTGAATGAATCTATCGTCAAGCGGGCGCAGGAGAAAGGCAAGGCCAGTATATATATCCATGATCTAAGGGATTATTCTGTTGATAAACACCGTAAGGTGGACGACAGGCCTTTTGGAGGGGGGTCCGGTATGGTGATGGGCCCGGAAGCAATATTTAACGCGGTGAAAGATATAAAGTCAAAAGCCGGGATCCGTAAAGCGAAAGTAGTCTTATTATGCCCTCAGGGGGCGACATTTAACCAGAATGCCGCCGGAAAACTATTAAAAAATAAACATCTGATATTGATCTGCGGCCACTACGAGGGGATAGATGAAAGGGTAAGGGAGCGCCTGGTGGACGAGGAGGTATCAATAGGAGATTATGTCCTGACCGGAGGTGAACTCCCGGCGATGGTCCTGGTTGATTGCCTTGTGCGCCTCATACCGGGAGTGCTTGGGGATAAAAATTCCTTGAATTTTGAGTCATTTACGGGTAATCTATTGGAGTACCCGCAATATACCAGGCCTGCCACTTATCATGGCATGAAAGTGCCGGCCATTCTTTTATCGGGTGACCATAAGAAAATCGAAGAATGGAGAAAAAAACAGGCGGTCAAAAGGACCAAAAAAGCAAGACCTGACCTGTTATTGCGTAAATAATCGTTTAATCTGGAGGAAGAAATGGACAAGATGAAATTGATAGAAGCCCAATATTTAAAGAAGGACCTCCCGGCATTCGGGGTCGGGGATACTATAAGGGTCATGTCTAAGATACACGAGGGCGACAAAGTGCGCCTGCACCCTTTTGAGGGTATCGTTATCGCCAAACGCGGCAGCGGCATAAGAACTACTTTTACCGTAAGAAAGGTATCTTACGGAGAAGGCATAGAGCGCGTGTTCCCTTTGCATTCCCCGAACATAGAGCGTATTGAGGTGTTGCGTTTAGGAAAGATCAAAAGGGCAAAACTCTATTATTTAAGAGGCAAGGTCGGAAAACGCGCAACCAAGATCAAGAGCGAAGAGGTCAAACAATAAATCCTTCGGGAAGAGCGCTTTATTACGAGAGGAAGTTCAAGAAAAACGGTTATAACCTGATTATCGGCGTTGATGAAGCAGGCCGGGGCCCCCTGGCCGGGCCGGTAACCGCAGGGGCAGTCCTTTTAAAAACTACGCGTTTTGAAAATCGCATAGATGATTCCAAGAAACTATCTCCTACCCAGAGAGAACGGGCGTTCTCCGAGATCATCAATAAGTGCGTATTCGGCACGGGCATCATAGATGAGCGGGTGATCGACCGGGTGAATATCGCCGTGGCCACTCGCATGGCGATGGAAGAGGCGGTTTTATCGCTCCTTGGAAAATTAGGCCCCGGGCGCCGCAAAAATATACATATACTCGTGGACGGCAATATAAAGCTTAAGATTGGTCTTCCTTTTACCAATATCATAAAGGGGGATTCTAAATCCATGAGTATCGCCTGCGCTTCCATCCTGGCAAAGGTTACCCGCGACAGGAAAATGGTTTTATATGATAAGATATATCCGCGGTATGGTTTCCTGAAACATAAGGGTTACCCTACCAGAGAGCACCGTATGGCATTAAAGAAATTCGGGCCTTCTTCTATACACAGGCTGAGTTTTTATGGTGTCTGAAAAAAGCGCGTATTTAGGCGGTAAAGGTGAACAGGCCGCTGCAAGCCTGTTGAAAGAGAATGGATATAAGATACTCTTTACCAACTATAAGACAAGGCTTGGAGAGATAGATATCATCGCGGAAGACAGAGGGACCATATGTTTTATAGAAGTCAAGGCGCGCAGTTCAGACAGGTTTGGTTCCCCGTCTGAGGCGGTTTCCCTGTTAAAGCAGCGCAAGATATCGGAAGCAGCGTTACTGTTCCTTAAAGAAAGAAAACTTTTAGACAAAAGAGCAAGGTTTGATGTTGTGTCTGTGTATTGTTCGCGGGACGGACAGCGCCTTGAGCTGATCAGGGACGCCTTTGAGTTAAACGATGAATTTACTTTCTAACACCCAAACTTATAGCCACCCCAACATATCGGATTGTTGGGTGCGCCGCACTTGCGGCGGGATAATTTGGTGTAAACTGCTGTTTAACACCCAAACTTATCGGATAGTTTGGTGTAAACTGCTGTTTAGGAGGATTGATGCTTTCTGATATTGAGATAGTCCGTAAAGCAAGGAAAGAACCCATAGAAAAGATATCCGCCAAGCTTAAGATCAACCCCAAATACCTCATACCTTATACCCGTTACATCTCAAAGATAAATCTCGATATTCTCAAGGACACAAAAGGCAGGAAGAAGGGGAAATATATCCTGGTTACCGCGATAACCCCTACTCCCCTTGGAGAGGGAAAAACCGTGACCACTATCGGCCTATCCATGGCCCTGAATAAATTAGGCAAGCTTGCTTCTACATGTATCAGGCAGCCTTCCCTGGGCCCGGTGTTCGGCATAAAAGGAGGAGCCGCGGGCGGCGGATACTCCCAGATATTGCCGATGGAGGATTTTAACCTTAATTTTACCGGGGATGTGCACGCCGTAGGGATCGCTCATAACCTGGCAGCCGCGTTTTTGGATAATTCCGTATTCAAAGGCAATAAACTGAATATTAATCCGGATAATATATACTGGCGCAGGGTAATGGATGTGAGCGACAGGTTTTTAAGGAATATCAGGGTGGGGCTGGGAGGCAGCGAAGATGGCGCCCCGCGCGATACGGGTTTTGATATTACGGTCGCCTCAGAGATAATGGCGATACTGGCTTTAAGCGGCGGCCTTAATGATATGCGTAAGCGCCTTGGCAGGATAGTCTTGGCCGATACTGTGGATGGAAAACCCGTCACCGCGGATGATATTAAAGTCGCCGGAAGCATGGCGGTGCTGCTTAAAGATGCTATAAAGCCTAATCTTATACAGACTATAGAGCATACGCCCTGTTTTGTGCACGCCGGACCTTTCGCTAATATAGCCCATGGGAACAGCTCTATACTGGCGGATAAGATCGCCCTGCCGTTTTCGGATTATGTGGTTACCGAGGCGGGCTTTGGGGCTGACTGCGGAGCCGAGAAGTTCTTTAATATAAAATGCCGCGCTAGCGGGCTTACTCCTGACGCGGCAGTGATAGTCTGTTCCATACGCGCGTTAAAGGCGCACAGCGGAAGATTCAGGATTATTGCCGGCAGGCCTATGGATGAAGGGCTGCTCAAAGAGAATATCCCTGCGCTGGAAGAGGGAATATGCAATTTAGAGAAACATATAGAGAATGTTAAGATGTTCGGGGTCCCCGTGGTCGTGGCTATTAACCGTTTTACCGCCGACACCGATAAAGAGATAGATTTTGTCAAAAGGCGGGCTTTGGAGTTCGGAGCAGACGGCTGTGAGATAAGCGAGGTATGGGCAAAGGGCTCCAAGGGAGGATTGGATCTGGGAAGGGCAGTGATAAAGGCCGCGAATAAGCCCAAAAAATTTAAGTTCCTTTACCCATTGGATATCCCGATAAAAGAAAAGATCAGGGAGATAGCGACAAAGATATACGGGGCAAAGGACGTAAAATACGAGGAATTGGCGGAGCTAAAGATAGAGTTATTTACCGAACGCGGCCTGGATAAACTTCCTATATGTATGGCAAAGACCCACCTGTCATTATCGCATGACCCTAACCTTAAAGGTAGGCCCGGGGATTTTGTGCTGCCGGTGCGCGATATCCGTGCCTCTGTGGGCGCGGGGTTCCTTTATCCTCTTTGCGGGACGATGAGGACTATGCCGGGTTTGCCGAGCCATCCGGTAGGAGAAAATATTGACATTGATAAGAAAGGTAATATCATAGGATTATCATGAACTATAAGAACGAAAGCCTGGAAAAATATCTTAATGACCTCTCAGCAAGGCTTCCCGCTCCGGGAGGAGGTTCAGCGGCCGCGTTGGCCGCTGCCTTAGGCGCTTCTTTGATCAGTATGGTGGTTAATTTTACCGTAGATAAGCCAAAATACGCCAAATTCGAGAAGGAATTAAAGGGGATACTTGAAAGTTCGCAAAGGCTAAGGGAAGAATTCTTGCGGTTGGTGGATTTGGATGTGGCTGCTTACCATAGCAAGGATATAAGGGATGCTTTGCATATCCCGTTTATGGTGGCGCGCCTATCTTATGAAGCGATAAAGTTATGCCCGCCTCTTATAACCAAAGGTAATATCAACCTTATCAGCGATGTTGCCGTGGCAGCCGTGATGCTTGAATCAGCTTTCTCTTCGGCATATTATAATGTTCAGATAAACCTTAAGACGCTCGCGGATAAGAAGCTGACAGCGGGCATGAGAAAAGAATTGTCCCTGAAACAGAAGACGATAAGAAAGATAAGGCAGAATACGGAGGAGAAAGTTGGCAAAATTATTAGAGGGTAAGCCGCTTGCAGAAAAAATAAAAGAAGAGATCAGGCAGCAGGCCGCTTCCTTAAAGAATAAGCCAGTTTTAGCCAGTATTCAGGCGGGTGAGAATGCCGGGGCAGAGGCTTATGTTAAATCCCAGAAGAAGGCCGCTGACGCCCTGGGTATTGATTACCAATTCCATAAGCTCACCGCGGATACTACGGAAGCATCATTGATAGAATTTATTCAAAAACTGAATTCCGACAGCTCCGTAAACGGGATAATCGTCCAGATGCCCCTTCCTGCCGGGGTTGATTATAAGAAGATAAGCGGGTTCATCTTGCCTGATAAGGATGCCGAAGGGATGCATCCTGATAATATAGGCAAGATCGTATTCGGTAAAGCCAGGATATTGCCATGCACGCCCGCGGCAGTGATGGAATTATTGAATTCGACGGGCATAGACCTTTACGGAAAAGAAGCGGTTATAGTCGGACACAGCGAGATAGTGGGCAAGCCTTTGAGCCTTATGTTGCTGGATAAGTTTGCCACAGTTACCGTCTGCCATATCGGGACCTCTAAGGCAGGAAAGTTAGAAGAGCATATAGGGAAAGCCCAGATACTGGTTGTTGCCGTAGGCAAGGCAGGCCTGATCAAGGGCGAGTGGATAAAAGAAGGCGCGATCGTCATAGATGTAGGTATAAACAGGGTAGCCGATAAGATAACCGGGGATGTTGAGTTTGAAGCGGCCGAAAAGCGTGCTTCATATATTACCCCTGTTCCCGGAGGGGTAGGGCCGCTTACGGTGACGATGCTGATGCGTAACGTCGTTGAAGCCGCTAAATTACAACAGGGGTAATATGACTTTTAAAGAGAAGATACAATCAGGTAAATTTTTGTTGACTTCTGAGATAGGCCCGCCGAAAGGGATAGAGACCAGGATTTTGCTGGAGGATGCAGAGCTTATCAGGGCGAGGGTTGATGCGATAAATGTGACTGACCTGCAGAGTTCGGTTATGCGCCTGGGCTCGCTGGCGGTCTGCGGGCTGTTAAAGCAGAAAGGGTTTGAACCGGTATTCCAGGTTACCTGCCGCGACAGGAACCGCCTCGCTTTACAATCCGATATATTATCCGCGGCAGCGCTGGGCATAGAGAATATTTTGATCCTTACCGGAGACCACCCCACATTAGGGGACCACCCCGAAGCAAAACCCGTATTTGACCTTGATTCCGTGCAATTATTGGAAGTAGTAAGGACGCTGCAGGAGGGTTTTGATATGAAGGGCAATAAACTTGAGGGGGCCGCGCCAAAGTTTTGCGTGGGAGCGGTAGTGAACCCCGGAGCAGACCCCATTGAACCGCAGATACTCAAGATGGAAAAGAAGATCGCCGCGGGGGCCGAGTTCTTCCAGACCCAGGCGGTGTATGATATAAAGACATTTGAGAATTTTCTTTCCAAGACAAAACATTTAAAGACGACCGTAATGGCGGGTATAGTTTTATTGAAATCTGCGGGGATGGCCCGTTATATGAATAAGAATGTAGCCGGGGTATCCGTGCCGGATGATCTCATAAAAGAGATGGAAGAGACAAAGGATAAAACAGCTACGTCAATAGAGATCGCGGCGCGGTTGATCAAAGAATTGAAACCTATGTGCCAGGGCATACATATCATGCCTATCGGCTGGGATAAGAAGGTCCCACTGGTCCTTGACGCAGCAGGCTTATAAGTAGGGAGGAATGAGATGTCCAATATTGAACAGAAATCCATAGACCCGGCTACGCAGGAAGCCTTGAAGAAAGCCAGGGATGAGAATATAAAGACTTCATGGGACAGGCTGGAGTCACAGCAGCCGCAGTGCGGCTTTGGCCAGCTTGGGGTATGTTGCACTGTCTGCGCTATGGGCCCCTGCAGGATAGACCCCTTTGGCGAGGGAGCGCAAACAGGTGTATGCGGAGCTAATGCAGATACTATAGCAGCCAGGAACCTGGCGCGCAAGATAGCAGTAGGGGCGTCCGCCCACTCTGACCATGGCAGGGATGTAGCGTATACCTTATCTTTATTGTCTGAAGGCCACGCGCACGATTACGAACTCCTTGATATTGAAAAGTTGAAGTCGCTTGCGCGGGAGTTCGGGATTGACACGGAGAAGGGCGCAAAACAGACCGCTAAAGAGTTAAGCAGGAAACTTCTTGAGGAGTTCGGAAAACAGGAGGGAGAACTCGTATTCACGAAAAGGGCGCCCAAAAAACGCCAGGCGATCTGGAAGAAATTAAGGATAACCCCCAGGGGAGTTGACAGGGAGGTAGTGGAATTATTGCATACTACGCATATGGGCGTAGATAACGATTATAAGAATATTATTGCTACCGGTATGCGCTGCGCTTTATCCGACGGGTGGGGTGGTTCTATGATCGCAACAGACGTGCAGGATATAGTTTTAGGCAGCCCCGAACCCGTAAGAGGGAAGGTGAATCTGGGGGTATTAAAGGAAGGCCATGTAAATATAGTAGTGCACGGGCATGAGCCTATATTGTCGGAGATGGCGGTTAAGGCCGTAGAAGATCCTGAATTAGTCAAGCTGGCTAAGTCCAAAGGCGCTGAAGGTATAAATTTAGTCGGGATGTGCTGCACTGCCAATGAGGTGTTAATGCGCCACGGTATATCCGTAGCCGGGAATTTCTTACAGCAGGAATTAGCTATCGTTACCGGAGCGGTAGAGGTGATGATGGTGGATGTCCAATGTATTATGCCTGCGCTGCAGGAGATAGCGGCCTGCTACCATACAAGGCTGGTCACTACCAGCCCAAAGGTTCGTTTTCCCGGGGTCGTGCACGTTGAATTTGAACCGAATAAAGCGTATGAAGTAGCCAAAGAGATCGTCAGGCTCGGTGTTGAGAATTTTTCCAACAGGAATAAGGAGAGGGTTAACATACCCAGGCACGAGATGGACCTGGTAGCCGGTTTTACCAAAGAGGTAGTTTTCCAGATCTTGGGAGGGAGGTACCGCGCTACATACAGGCCTTTAAATGAAGCTATCATATCAGGCCGCCTGCGCGGATTGGCTGGTGTTGTGGGTTGTAATAATCCAAAACAAACACACGATTATTTCCACACTACCGTAGTAAAGGAGCTTATCAAGAAAGATGTCCTGGTATTGCAGACGGGATGCTCTGCCATCGCCTGCGCGAAACAGGGGTTGCTTATCCCTGAAGCAGCTAAGGAGTACGCGGGCCGCGGGTTACAGGAGATATGCGAGGCAGTAGGGATACCGCCGGTTTTGCATTTAGGCTCCTGCGTGGATAATTCTCGCATATTGACCGCGGCGGCCCATGTCATAGCAGAGGGCGGGCTCGGAGAGGATATAGCTGATATCCCTGCTGCCGGTTGCGCGCCTGAATGGATGTCGGAAAAGGCGATCACTATAGGTATGTATTTTGTAGCTTCAGGAGTTTATACCGTATTCGGAGCCAGCCCCTTTGCGACGCTGGGAAGCAAGAATCTGACCGATTATCTGACCAAAGACCTGGCAGAGACAGTAGGGGGCAGGTTTGAATTTTGCGATGACCCTATAAAGATGGCCCAGATGATGGTTGAGCACATAGATAATAAGCGCAAGGCCCTGAATTTAAAACCCGCAATGTACTAAAAAATAAAACAGAGACGTTTTCCGGCGCAAAGCGGAAACGTCTACCGCCCCAAAGCGGAAACTGTCCCCCAATAGGGTACAGTTTCCCGATTGGCTCGGAAAGCGTCTCTGGATTAGGATGGAAAGCGTCTCTGGATTAGGATGAAGAAGCTGTATTATGATGTAAAGAAGTGCCTGGGTTGTAAGTCCTGCGAGATAGCATGCGCGTTGGCTCATTCCGTAACCGCAGAGCTGTTCGCGGCGCTTAAAGAAGAGAAATTATCGCTACCCAGGAAGAAGGTCGCCTCATACAAAGATAAAAACTATCCGGTTTCATGCCGCCACTGCGATGACCCGAAGTGCGTTGATGCCTGCATGGCTGCCGCCCTCACTTACGATAAAGAAAACAAGATGGTTGTGCATGATGAATCCCGCTGCGTAGGATGCTGGATGTGCGTGATGGTTTGCCCCTATGGAGCTATACGTCCGGATAAAAGCAAAAAGATACCTGTGCGCTGCGATAAATGCAAGGATAAAGATGAGCCTGCCTGCGTTAAAGCCTGCCCTACAGGCGCAATTATCTGGATAGAAGAAAATGAAGCAGTTCATAATAATAGGTAATTCTGCCGCGGGAATAGCCGCGATAGAGGCTATTCGCAAGCACGATAAGGATTCCGGGATCCTTGTTTTTTCTGATGAAGATTATTCTTCTTACTGCCGCTGCCTGATATCTTATTATCTGGCAGGGGATATAAAAGAGGATAAGATAGCCTACCGGCCGCAGGAGTTTTATAAAACAAATAATGTAGAGCTTTTCCTGAACAAAAAGGTCTCGCGCGTTGACCCCAAAAAGAGCCGCGTAATACTTGAAGATAAATCACAGTTTAATTATGACGCCCTGCTTATAGCTACCGGCGCCTCCCCTAAATTCCCGGAGACAAAAGGAATAAAAAAGAAGGGCGTATATGGGTTTCGCACCATAAGGGATGTAAAGGAGATATCAGGACTTCTGCCCGTAACCAGGTCAGCCTGCGTCATGGGAGGAGGGCTCATCGGCCTTAAAGCTGCCTATGGGCTTAAAAAGAGGGGCGTTGATGTTAAGGTTATAGTAAGATCAAAACAGCTCCTATCACAGATACTGGATTATGATGCCGCCGGTTTCGTGCAGAGGAAACTGGAGGAGAACGGTATAGAGATAATCACCGGTCAGGGTGTATCCGAAATAATAGGGGAAGGCGACATAAGAGCGGTCAAGATAGATTCCGGGAAGGCCTTTGAGGCCACTATGATAATAGTAGGCAAGGGTGTTTCCCCGAATACGGACATGGTAAAGGGCTCCGAAATAAAAATAAATGAAGGCATAGCCGTTGACAGCGCGATGCGCACAAGCATACCCAATATCTATGCTG
>JBAZEH010000017.1:0-33023 GCA_041653955.1 Candidatus Omnitrophota bacterium
CTTTACTTCCGCAGTCATCACCCTCTTAAGGTTCTTTGCTGTGCGGATAATATTGCGCGCATAGGGCATAACGGACTTGACTATGCCGTCAAAATCAACGGTATCCCCGCTTCCGAAAGGAATGGCGATCTCTCCTTCGGGTTTGGGAAAAACGATCCTTGATTCATCTACCAGCCCATCCGCCAGGTTCGCGCGCGCCCATACATCTTTATGCACACCGTTATATTCAAACGACCTTGTACCGATATGCATCTCTCCGGTCTTGGGGTCTTTAACCATGATCTCCTCAAAAGGTATGCTCTTTAATTCTCCGTTTAATACATAAAGAAGCTGGCCATCCTCCCCGGCCAAGGCCTTATCTATTACCCCTTTTCCCAGGATTTCGCACATCTCATAGTCTGCTTTACATACCTTAGCGCCCCTGTTCCCGTAATCTATCTTTCCGGCCTCTTCGACCGGGGCATTATATTCTTTTAAGCCGGCATCCAATATCGCGGTAATTATCAGGCCCATCCTCTCCAGTTTAGGATGAGAGAATTCATCAACCTTGCCCGCCGCCTTATCCTTCTGGAACTTCTTTACGCATTCTTCATAAGCTTCCTTGGCAACCGGATCAGCCTGAAAAGCCAAATCCATCCACTTGCGGTTATTGCCTACGGAAGGGTCAATGAAAGCGCCTTCCGAAACGAACACACAGCCATACCCCTTCGCGGCATAATATGGGCCTATCTTCCTGATCAACTCTTCCAGGTCAACGGGTTTCTCGGGTATAAGGGACGCGGTAGCGCCCGCGTCCGCACCGATAAAGGCGGTCAGGTAACCCGCGGCCCTTCCCATAACCTCCACCACCATTACGCTGTGGCGTTTTATAGCAGCCTCTCTGACCTTCAGGGCGTACTGGGCCCCTGCCTCCCGCATACTCTGGAAACCGAAAGTATCAGCGCCAAAAGGCAGATTGACATCTCCGTCAACGGTCTTAGGTACGCCAAAAACCCTTATCTTCTTTTTGGTTATCCCCTCTTTTTTTAATGCCGCGCTCTGTGTGTGCAGGTTTGCCCCTCCGCTGTTGGTATCATCCCCGCCGTCATTGATATCAACATCGGCATCCATCTTGTAGGCGATATTGATCTCCAGTTGCAAATTATCGCCTTTTGCGATACGGTCAGCGCTATAAGGATTTGTCCTGCTGGTCTTAAGCACCGTTCCCCCCAGGGCGCGCTCTTCTTCCACATCCGCTATCCTTAAAGCAGTTACGGCCGATTTAGCAACTAATTCCTTATCCAGACCGCCCTTCCATCCTTCATATATAGGCCTCATTATTGATAAATTCTCAAGGGCCCGTTTCAACGAATAATATATTACCGTGTTCAAACCCGGGGCGTCCCCGCCTCCGGTCAACTCGACGAATACCGGGGTAGCCTGCCCGTATGTCTTAAGCACCGGATCCATCTGCTTAAAAGAACGCTTGAACTCTTCGGCAAACAGCTGGGCGGTTTTTATCTCTTCCGAAGAAGCGGATATCTTATTCTTCTTCAACCCCCAGGCATAAGTAAATTTAATAAACTTCATGAAATCGCTGTCCTCTTCGTTTACCGCAGGCGATAATCTTCCTGCTTTCAGGTCCGCAGCGGCCTTAAGCATCTTCTGCCTGCTGCTTAAACTTAAGCCTTCTATTAATTCATCGCGGTGCGCCGCGCAATATTCAGGCAGGTCAAAAGGGGCTACGCCGTCGTCAAGGGCTGAAAGGGCATTTAATAATATCTGCTGATATAAGGTAGCGATATTGAATTTGATAATGCCGTTTCTAGCCTGATACGCCTTCTCGCCCAGGTCGCTTCCGGTAGTGCCGTGTTGAGCGATCAGCGCTCCGGCTTTAGCGGCTTCTTTCGCGAGCTCTGCGGTCAAAAACGGAGATATCTTTAATACTTTGGAAACAGGCTTAAGGTCCGCGCCATACTTTGAGCCGTGCTGCGAACCATTGTTAGTAGCGATGACATCAAAAGAGAGGCCGCGATCCTCCATATAACCGGCCATTACCCTTACTGCCATAGGATGGGTCAATTTTGCTTCCAGCTTATTATCGTTACGCGGATTGGGGACCCTCTTATCTACATGGCCTACCTCTATCTCTTTGCCTGCCCTCCCCTTAAGCCACGCCAGCTCCGGGCTCAAGGAGATTATCTCATCTATCTTCTTTAGCTGAAAAGCTGTCTCTTCGGCGTTACTGCCGGGGATAAGCATAAGTTTTTGCTTTTCTGTGAGAGAGGCAAATACCGTCCCGGGAAGCTGGTTCGCTATGGTGGCAGCGGCTATCTCTTTTTCTATTCTATCGTAAGCAGCGATAACCGCCTGTTCGCTAAACCCCGCGCTCTTTGCCTCTTTGGCCAGGATACCAAAAGCGTCTTTCATCCTTTCAACCTGCCTGTCAATATCCGCCTGCGGGACATTGCGTTCCCGCATATCCGAGATTACCTTATTATGTATACTCTCATACAAATCCAGGTCCTTATCCGGGTCCGCCCTGAGGAATTCTGCGCCCCATTCCAGCGGAAGATAAAATTCTTTTTCAAGCCGCATGGCCAATTGTTCTTCCGGCGCGCCGTTAGCAAGATAATATTCGCAAACATAATCTCCGGCGTATTCATCAAATATAGTAGAGGCGTCTATGGCTATAGAGGTAAACCCTGCCTTAAGCAGCCGTTCATTAATCCCTGATATAGCCACGCGCTCTTTGGCTAAATTTTCGGCTAATTTATTCTGTACGTTCCGCAGCACCTCAACAGGCACATCTTCAAGCGCTATCTTATCATTATAGGAACCCGCGCCCTTTAAGGCCTCATACTCCGCCTTCAATAAGGCGCGCTGATTAAACAGGTCCTGGGTATACTGAATATGGTCACCGTGTACCACTATAGGAACAGTGCATTTAAGCCTCTTTGCGAAATCTTTTATATACTTGACCACTGTTTCGGCATCCAGGGCATAGTCAAGCTGGGAGCGTGCGGCCTCAAGTATCACTGCTGAATTGGTCTTCATAGCTGCCCTTAAATGCCCTTCGATCTGATTGTAATCAAGCACATTAGCGGCAATGACCGCTTTTCTATTCTTGATAAGCGCCTTAAAGAGGTCGTGCCCGGCGGTAAACTTCCCCCACCGCGTCTTTACAAGAGCGGCGGTCCCCTCGCCGCCGATCGCTTTTATGGTATCCAGGTCGTTCTGCTCTATCAGGTAGGCTATAGCGGATTGAATGGCACGCTGTTCCAGCCTGCCTTCTGCCTTCTGATTATGTTTGGCCACCCCCAGATCATTTGCAATGACTTTCTTAATATCCGATTGAGCGGTGGAAATCTTTCTAAGGTTATCCTTTTCGTAGGCTGCCGCGGAAATCCCGTCATGGCCGCTGACGGAAATAAAAAAGAATAAAATAAAAACGGTAAGTATTTTTCTAAAAGATGGGGTTTTAGATTTTCCGACAAACATCAATTCTCCTTCTTTTAATGTTGCGTGGTTCAGTCGCTGTCCGTCACTCCGCCGGCCCCGTCAGGTATGTTAAGTTTGCTGTTACGCAGGACCGATAAATAGATATCGGAGTCGCCTTTCTGCGTAATGATAGGAGCGGCAATAATATATGAATACTCTTTTGCTTTTAACATACGGGTAATCCCCGGGGTATGGAACCCCCCCGCTATCAAAACCGCTACCCTCTCTCCCGAAGCATTCATTTTGTCCGTAATATTCTTGATAAACGCTTTCTCCCTGGAGGCCCCCAGCCTGTAAAACTCATCTAATACAGCGAGGTTCCCGTCAACGCTTTTACAGGCAGCAGGCATAAAGTTCAGATTATATTTAACGCTCTCCTTAAACAAAAAATCCGCCCAGGAGGCGGTTGAGAACTTTGACTTATTAGCCGTAAAATACGCGTAATCTTCGGGTGTCAGCTCTAAATTCAGCATCTTAGTGAGTATACGCAAGGACCTGTCTATGCCGGACAATTCTTTTTTGTCTGCCGATAACGCGGCATTTCTTATGCCTTCTTCTACGGCGCCCATCTCTTTAATAAGTTCCGGCGCATTTACCTCCTTGCTTACAGTGATGTATTTAATATAATCATAGAGCTGCGGGTATTTGCGTTTTATATTTACCTTATTGCCTCCCGCGCTCTCAAGGAAGGCGTAATATTTCTCCGGCGTTACCATATTCGCCTTAAAACCCTGAGTCATAAGGATAAGGTTCCTCGCTCCCGTTTTATCAAGGACCTTTGCTAACTCCTTGATTAGAGCGTTACGCTGGGATTCTACTTTTTGCGGATCAATCCCCTTTTCAAGGCGCGCCGTCTCGGAAAAGGCGGCCAGCTGAGGATAATTATAAAGATTAAGGCCCTTTTTACCGGCTATACCGCATAGATACCGGCAATATTCAGCTAATGTAACAGCCTTGGCCTCGTATCCTTTCTTATATTCTTCTAATTTTAACAGCTCAGGGCCGTAAATATGGGGCTTCAGGCTATCGACTACCCGCGAGAGCTCGCTCAACTCCTTTAATCCCTGCGCCCTCACAGAATCTACCTTGTTAAAACTGTCCAGGTGGGCTTCGTATAGCTCCTGGTCTTCTATCCCATACAACTCCAGGGGGCGGTCAGAGATAATATCCAAATATTCCTCTCCCGATATCTTGCCTTCTCTTAGATATTTATCCGCTACCTCTTCCCGCGCTTTTTTATCGGCATATCCCCTAAGGGAAGAAAGCCCGACATCTCCGCTGCCTCCCTCAACCATAATCAGTTTAAGGCCGTATTCTTTGACCAGATAATCAAGAAGCCCGGACATATTCTTCTGGGCTTCGTAATTACAGTGGGCATCCTGGATATTTATTATTGTGCGCCCGGAATTGGGCATCGTACTGCTAGCTTCATATATCTCCTGAACAGTGCCTAAACGCGAGGGTATATCAATAGGTTTAGCGCATACTATTACGGGGATAATTAGAAATAAAAATACAAGAAAAACAACCGGGATATTAGGGGTTATTTTGTATTTCTTTATCATAGTATCGGGCCGGGTTAGATAAACAAAAAACCACGATTTTAATTGGAGTATACCCCTTCCAATTAATAACCGTGGCCCTGATTTTTGTGTTGCTAAAAACTTTGTGAAACTATTTAATAAGAAAACGTTTTCCCTTCTTTTATTTTGATGTAAGTATAACATATGTATATTATATTGTCAAGTTAAAAATGTCTTTTTCTTAGTAGAAATAGGTATATTTACGACCTTAATATACGGGCCATACCCATTAATTCCGTACGCTCAAAGGATATACCTGCCCTATAACCCCCTGACTCCTGCCGGTTGGACCATATTATATCCCCTTTCGTATGGAAAGGGTCCCTGCCATCATTGATCTTAAGCCATAAATCCAGGCGGTCCCCCGGGTTCAAATGCTCTTCACACACCACACCTATCCCCTTAGCGCTTACGTCACAGGTAATGGCATTAAGCTCCTTCCCCGCATCCACGTTGTAGAGGCTCACAGGCATGACTGCAGGGAATCTTTCAAAGATCCTGTGGTCATCCTTACTCCTCTCATCCTGGAACATATAGATCACCTCCTTTTCCTGATATATTAAATGTTCGCTGATACTGCTGCCTGGGATAAGACTCCGGCATCTATCTGCCCTGTCAACCCTGTTTCTACAGGCGCGATACCGCTAATAGCGTCTTCAACCGATGGGACTTCCTGCGCCCCGCACTCCTGCTCCGCCTGCGGTTCCTCTCTCGCGTTACAGGTGCCAACGGCAGGCTCAATTGCCCTCCGGTTTAATAAATACTTCCTTTTAACCCCTTCAAGCCACTCAAGTATTCTTTTCAGCTGTGGAGCTTCTACTTTCTTATTTACCTCTTCATACATCTCCGCCGGTCTTTCCATTGCTGTCAAGCAGGTGCCGGCCAAAGCGCTCATCCTGGGATCATCCCTTACAAAATATATTGCGGTTTGCGTATCCAGGACAGGATCATGCCATCTGTTTATCTTCATTATCCTTGCCGGCGTTCCTTTTCTATCCAATATTTTTTGTATCGCTTCCTTATCCAGCTTATTCAGCGGCTCGCATAATATTTCATACCTTGGCTCTCCGTGCAAGAAAAATCTCGAAAAAGTAGGGTCTACATAAAGCGCCGGTTTCCCGTTCAAGTATACTACCAAAACGTAATGCGGCCAGGGCGCCATACTGATCGATTGGACCTCCAGATTCACTAACTCTATACGGTTATCCGATAAAGAAGAAATGGGCACATCAAGGCCTGATTCCTTAAGCTTGCTATGCATAATCAAAGCGAAGACCATAGAACCATAAGAACAATCAAGATCCTGCCAACCGTATATATCGGTCATTTTCTTGAGGAACGCCGCGCCCTCCTCAAGGATAGATACCTTAAGGCCTGACAATAACCTATCAAAGGAACCGTTATATGCAAAGCCTCCTCTTTTTGGAGGCATATACCCGCGCATATCATTATCCCCGCTACCGCTGCCATCAGCAAGATAATATACCTTTTGTCCGTTAATATTACCCTCGGCTATGCCGTAAGCCGGCGCAACCTTTCTGGCAGGCCCAAGATAGCCTTCAATATGTTCAACAGGCGTATACTCATCTATCAGCCATTCTGCCGGGCCCCAATAGATATACTGGGGGATATGCACGTTACCGCATCTATCATCCAGGTCACGGTCACCATATACTGAATAACCGAATCGCTCGTTATATCCCAATTCTATCCTGTTCGGTTGATGCCCCGGGGCCCAGATAGGGCGTTGCCCTAACCTCCTGTCAAACCCGCCGTTCAAACATATCCGTTTATCCGTGAAAACCATAGCCTTATTCCTTCTGGCGGGCTCCAGGGTTTTCCTTATGGCCTTTACCCTGTCCACTGCGGTTACCGAAAGAAACACCTGGCCGTCATCGTATTCACGTATCTTGTTTTCAGTACGGTCCCACATGCTCTGGGCCGCCTTTACCAGCAATGTCTGAAAACGAAGCTTGCCTATAAATTGCATAAACCCTGCGTCATCGCTGTTGATATCGTGAGCTATATACCAATACCTTTTTTTGTTGCCGGTAAATTTATCCCTGAACTCGATCACCGCGTTTTTATTGTTTATGCTGTTTCCCAGCTCATCCCTGCCCAAGAAGAGCAGGCCGCCGTCTTCGCCGATATTAAAATAATACAACCCGGTGATCTCTCCATCAAGGAACGAGATTATCCTGGCGATAGCCAACGGGCCTAACCCTACCTTTAAACCGTTGAACTCCATGATATGCTCCGTATCCCTGGGAATATAATCCAAAGAATCATATGTATAACCTGCCTTATAATCAACGCCTCCTTTTATAATAAAATTGTTGATATCGGCCAAGGAACCGAAATATTCCAGGCCAATGGCAAAAACATCCGTTGCGCCATCTATCAGGCTAAACGGCGTATAAGGGTCAAAACCGCCGAACGGATAATATACTACCGGCCCCTTCAGCCCTGTCTCTTTACCCCATCTTTCAAGCAGCTTTGTATACTCATCAAAAGATAACCTGCTATGGAATATGCTGTAGGATATAGTAGTGCCTCTTGCCTTTATATCTTTCAAGGCCTTGTTTACCGGAAGCGACGGAGTATTGACCTCTAATGCCAGCTTTCTTATAGTATCCGACACCAAAGCTATGGCATTGAACGCATCCCCTGCTATCTTACAAGAAAATCCGTTAACAGAAGGGGCAACATATGCTTCTTTTGTTTTTCTATAAACGCAGTAACCAGAAGATCCGCTGCCTAATCTTTCCAGGCCGTATTCTTTGATATCCCCAAGCACGGTTTCAGGCAATTCTCCGTCTTCTCTCGCATGCACTACCAGGAATCCCCCATCCTGTATATCGCCGGCTAATTTCCGGTAAAAAGAACTGTCCTCAAGCAGGCCGCCCTTCCACCCCGGATACCGGACAATAATTAAAGCAGGCCTGCCCTCATCTGATGGGAATACCATATTCTCAAAGCTCACAAAGATATACTCAAATCTTATCATCCTCCCCTTGTAAGCGGCTTCAAAAACGAATCTATCCCCGTATTCTTCCAATTCCATTAATTCGAACCCGGCGGTTTTTAATCCTTCCGGCAGTTTCTCCTTATGTAATCTTATCTGCGCCTCTATGTCACCTTCCTCTATAGGCCTTAAACGCCTCGGCAATATTAACGGATCGGCTATCACAACCTTACTGATACCCGTTAAAGAATCCAGCCAATCGGCGACCGTCCTGAAATCCCTCCTTGCTCCGGGATAATACAAAGAGCCATTGAGTCCGGCCCTTCCGTCAGCAATAAAGTTTACTTCTGCTACCGGGCCGTAATTCTTAGGGGCCTGCAGCTTATCGTAATTGACGGCCTTCAGGCATATCCGGGAGTATCCAAAGGCACAACCCATACTCTCCAGGTCCCTTATTGCTTCCATCTTTTCTTGAGGTATTATTTCTGCTGCGGGGTGGTCAAAAGTCATATTATCCAGGAAGAAGATCGCCCCCGGCCTCATATGCCTGACTACCATATCGGCGATATTTCCGGACAGGCGCACTCCGTTAGAGGCCTTTAAAATACAGGAATCCAGCCCATCCCGTATAAGAGGGGCTAATATCTGAGGGTTTGCTATTATATCCTGTATATCTTTCTCATAATATATTATCCTTTTCTCTGTTGATTCACCCGGGAGCATAAATGTTATCCTGCCCGTCCCGGTGTCCGCGTCATATCTTAACGCTACCTCTCTTGCTCCCATGATCTCAAGTTCCCATAGAATATAATTTTTTGCCCCAGCCTTCATTAACAGCGAACCACCGTCAAACTCCGTGGACGCTACGAAGTTTGAGTAATATATATGCTCAAGATATGCCTTTTTGCATGAAACCAGTTCTATCCCGGAAAGGGCTTCCGGAGGCTCGAACGCAAGCTTATCAATGAATATGGTTTCAACTGCCCCGGATATTATCTGGCTCGTTGAATAGTCGCCCCTTGAGGCGAAATATATGGACCTCTGTTTTTTGTTGTTTTCCGGAAGCATCGCACCTATTGATAATAGATACCTTACCTTATTAAGGCTCATATGATCATGTCCGGCGATATACCCTGTAACGCCTTTCATGCGTTTAGGGGTATTTTCTTTGCCTTCTTTGGGCATAATAATATAGTTTATCCAAAACGGGATCAAAGATAAGAAGGTGTGGGCCAGGGCCCGCGGCTCCGAATATATCTGTTTTTTAAGATGGCTTATTAATTCGTGATAAAGGATAACGAACCTCATGAATGCGGGTAATTCAAAATAGGCGGGGTGCAGAATAATTTCTCTATTGGCTATATCTGTCTGTGCGTAATTCAGGATCGAAGGGTCAACGTTTAAGGCAAACGGAGGAGCATGGGGATACGATACCCTGGTTATTAACCTCAAGGCCCTGATCAAGGCATCTTCCCTCATTCTAAGCCCTGCCTGGGAGATATATTTTAATTCATCAACCCTTTCCAGCCTGGCGCCATCCATTACCCTATATTCATACCTGGGTAACTGTTCATATTTAACCCTCATCCTCTGCGCAACCTTTTGCGGCCACTCCCTGGTATGATTCTTATGTTCCATATTAGCCAGCATCCGGTTCAATATGTGAGGTATCATTATCATAACTCCTGCCAGCAGCGACAAAGCGGTCGCGAAGGCAAAGGCGACCGGCTGGTTAAAACTCCATAATACGCCTATCAGTATGCCCCCAAGCAGGCTCGCTATCGCCTTTACCGACTGGAATACGCCGGCAGTAGTGCCCTGCATATTCTCTTCGGCAAAGGCCGCGGTAAATGCGCGCTGGTTCCCTTCCGTGAAAGAAGTAGACAACCCGTATATGGCGAAAAGCACACCGAACCAGATTAAACTGTCAGCCCAGATAAAGCCCAGACAGCTCAATGCGTAAAGGCAATAACCGAGGCATAAGGCTTTATTACCTCCCAGCCTGTCAAACAGGATACCTGCCGGAACAGAAAACGCGCTGGCGATCACGCTGGATATGGCGTAAAGAAGAAGCGGGAACGCAACCGCCAGTCCCGGGCTTAACATATCGGCCAAAGCGATATTCGCGGACAATATAAAGAACATGAACATCGAGAATGAGCTCGTTAAACTGAACATGCTCACCCCCAAAAGATAACTCTTGAAACCTAAAGGAAGGTTCCTGAATATAGGGACGATCTCTTTTATTTTAAACCCGATAAAAAGGCGCCTCTTGCGCGGCTTGTCTTTGACGAGAAAAAGAGGTATAATCGCAGCCAATCCTATTCCCGCCGCGATGTATAATATTGAACGGTAATCCATATCCAGCCCCCAGAAGAAAAGGAATGCTGCCAGGGAACCGGCTGCCGCGCCGATACTGCCAAGCGCCCTAAGGATACCGAAGGACCTTCCCCGTTCCTTGTTCTGCGAACCATTGGCTACTATTGCATCGCGCGCCGGAGTCCTCCAGCCCAATCCGAGCCCGTCTATTATCCTGGCAGGAAATACGGCAAGCCATCCCGGACAGGCGGCGAGTATGAGCTTAGCCAGGCCTGAAACAAAATATCCCGAAGAAACCATGGAGATCTTACGGTCTACCCTGTCCGCGCGCATGCCGGAGAATAACCTTACTACCCCGCCCAGCCCCTGATTCAAACCATTAACCAGCCCTAATGCCACTCCTCCGCCGCCTGCGGCTGTTATAAACAGGGGGAGGATCGCCAGCAACATCCTTCCCGAAATATTTTCAACTAAGTTAGTAATGCCGAGCAATAAAATATTATGCCTGGACCTGTTTCGCTTGCCGTTATCCCATTCAGGGAGCCTGGCGGTAATACTATACCTCTTATTTGAACCCGGCCTGACCTTGCATATATTTTTTACTGCCTTGCCGCTGTCTCTTTCAACCGCGCTGATATCGCTGAAGCCGCTGTAACGCCAGGCCCTTGCTGCCATATAATTGGCGCTGTCTGCCTTTACTGCCCATCCGGAGAATCCGCGTAAAGCAGGATGCGCCCCTATCCAGCGCAGCATAAGAGGAAAAACGCGCTTCCCTTGCAAGTCTTTGGCTAACGATATGTTCTCCAGCTGCAAATAAGGCTTATCTCCGGCAACGGCATAGATACCGCAGCTGCCTTTAAATGCCTTAGTCCCTTTATGTATAAAAGTTATGACATCATCTTCTTTTATATAAACCAATTCCAGTTCTCTTTTGGCGAGCGCGCCCTTTATTGCCGAGAAGGCCTTATCCGGGTCCTCTATATTGTTCAGTTCGGCGAACCCCCTGTCTATCTCTTCTATCTTATCGCTTGCCAGGCGCTCAATAAGCTTAGGCTCTGATGAAACTTTATGGCTGAACTTCCGTTTCATCTGCTTGTCCGGCCTGAAGAGGAACCATGCCAATCCGGCAAATACGACCGCGTCTATTACAAGCAGCAGGAGCGTATCGCTTATGCCAAGGAAGAGGGAAGATTTAGAGATAAAAGAAAAGGCGTAGGGTGCCCCATACATGAAATAAAATATATGTTTCGGAAGGTTACCCAACGCGGAGAACAGGAAGAACTTCTTCGCGGGGTACTTCGCGATACCGGCTGCTATTGCGGTAACGCCGACAAGAGGAAGGGGCAGAAGATTGGCCAGGATGATAAGCAGCCATGACCATTTCTTATTCATCAAGCCGGTTATATTTTTGTGCTCTTTTACGGAGCTGCGGCCAAGGATATAGGCGGTTATCAGCCCCAGGGTCGCTCCCACTCCGGCAGAAGAACCGAATAGTATAGGATTGAAGCTGGCCGACAAAGAAGTGATGGCTACAATGCCTATAGGTATGAAAGCTACCAGATTATCAAAGAACGCTATAATAAAAGGCCCGAAATAGCCTATGGCGCCCAATGCCCCGATATTGTCCCTTAGGAAAATAATGAGAAAGGACATAAGGGCTACCGTAATAAAAGTAGCTATTTTAAGGCGAAAGTGGCCATTGCCATGCATAGCGCCGTTGAATCTATTGTTAAAATCCTGCAACTGTCCTATATTTCTGTCTAAAGACGACCTTCTTAGGCGCTTACCAAGATCATGTTCTAAAACCCTGACATACCCGGCTATCGCGGTATCAAACCCTTCCTCCAAATATATCCACTCCTTTATCAGAGGAAAATCCAGCAATTCTCTCAATACCTTTATCTTGATGCTATCGGGAATCACCCTGGAATTAAACAGGAATGGCATAAAGCTATAGTATGTTTTAGACAGGTACTTTATATGTTCAGGCCCTGTTAACCCCTTAAGGTCCCTGATATTAGCAAGGCGGTCGGCGGCCTTTGCCAGCTGGACATCTAACGGCGCGTCCAACAGCATATTAAAATATGCAAAGTTACGCTCATGTTCATCCATGGCCGCTCCCTTAGTTGATTTTGTGAGAAAAGCTACCTTGCGGGCAATATCCCGGCCAAACTCCCTTTCAATATCAACTATGGTTACCTCTGTATCCTCAACCACATCATGCAAAAGCAAAGCGGCAACTATTTGTTCATTTATTATCCCGGGTATCTTTGACGCAAGTTCGCGTATAAAAATAATTGCTGCCGTCAGCGGATGCAAGATGTAAGGCGTAACCCCATCCTTTCTAAATTGTCCTTTATGCGCCTCATTGGCAAATTCAAACGCCCTTCTTAAAAATCCGGGATCTGCTTCAGGCAAGGCGCTCCTTAAATCTGTCAATAGCTTATTAAAAACCGTCTTGGCGGGGGCCTGGCCAATAAATGAAGCTCCTTCTTCGGAGAGATCCGGCTCAAAATATTCGGCGTGATTGGTTATACCTGCGCAATAGATCCAGAACCTGCTTCTGTTCTTAAAGGCTGCCTCATATGGAATAACCACTACCCCAAGATTACGATACTTGCTTCTTGCAATAGGCTCAAACCGGTCACAGGTTAAATCTACAATAAAGTCGTATCCCGCGGCCTTGACAACTATGTAAATATGGCGGTTCGGCATCTCTTCCCTGAGCAGCGGATTGATATCGCCAGGGTCATCCGGTTCAGGGCGGAACTCATCGTCAACCCTGACCCCAAAGCCATGCCGAAGAAATACATCTCTTGCCAGCTCCCCGTTATATATATCGCAGGCCCACGATATGGCGTGCTTCTTCAGTTCATCACGATATTGAGCCTTCAATCCTGCAAGTTCGGCTAATGCTGACTGGAACATCAAAACTTCTTTTTCATCGCATGCGTCCAAAGGTTCGCTGCCGTGCAATTCCAGGACCATCTTTCTGAACTTACCCGCATCCACCCGCGTATATTTTCTGAATTCTTTTGCGAATATCGCGCCCTCTCTGCCGAAAAAGGCCCTGGATGATAACGTTGATATAAAAAACCTTAACTTATAAGAGAAGGCATGGATGAGGAGTTCATGTAGATAAACCGTATATTGCAGGAGAGAATTAAGATGGCTGGCTGCTGTCTTATTAACATAAATGAGGCCTGCTTTTGTATAAGCGGCATACCGCGATCCGCTTTCGGCAGAAAGGGCTTTCCGTAAGGGAAAAATTAAAGGGTATGGCCCGGCGCGGATATATCCGGTTAAAATCTGTTCCTCTAATACCTTGAGCCTGCGGTAAAGCCAATAAAGCGTCCCGGCAGCCGCTATAAATATAATAACCGGGCCCGCAAAACAACAATTTAACGCGATCAAGCCAAGCGATACGGTTGCCCCTATTGCCAAGACAATGGTACCCCTAAATGCCCAGCCGGCAGAAACGGGACGTTTACTTACGTCAGTAATGCATTTTTCGGCATATTCCCAGGCCAGCTCTTTTTTCACTTCGCCAAAACCTACAATAAGCGACATTTCTCTTTTATTCCTGACCTCTAAAACCTCTCCTCTGCCAAAAATAATATGATTTATCCATTCACCCGGATTGGGAAGCGGTAAATTAACCGCCATTCCTGCATGCCCTAAATGATTTTTAGTTATATCCTTCTTTACCGGGGAGGCGCGATTATTTTGACAAGGAACCGGCGGGGTTAAAGGCCTCTTCAGTTTAAGCCCTTTCTTAGATCTATTATTGCCTGGCCTCGGATGAGAGATGATCGTGATAGGCAGCACGCCGGCCTCTTTCATTTTCTTTATATGGTCTGAAACGGTAGCATCGGGCAAGCAGGACTTATCGCTTATCTGCTTTACGGATGCCTTATGCCCCAATTCTTCCATCGCCTGAAATATCTTTTTACGGGTCTCATCCGGCTGCGGGCGGATGATCCCTACAGGAAGCTCACCCTTTCTTGCTAAACACCAGTTTATCAGGCTAAAATCCATGCTCCTTATAATAGAAGAGATACTCTTTCTGCCCTTTCCTAAGCTCCGCGCTACCCCTGAAATGGATTCCTTCCTGCCGTCTTTATCCCTAAGGCAATCCACTATATCTCTCATAACCGTTACTGTCCTGTTGTTATAGATCTTATATCCCGGCAATCCTTTGCTTATTCGCTCCTTGTTCTTTTTATCAAGGATAGCTCTTAAATACGGGGAAAGGGTTGATTTAGGCATACCCAATTCTCTTGCCACTTCAGTCAAACTCATAAATCCATAATATCTCTCAAACATATCCGTGATCCCCGCTTCCTGCATCGTATCATTGAGGCATGCTGCAGCAATACTATATCTCCTCACCCTGCCCGGCCTGCCTTCCGATACCCCAAATAAACCCGCATCAAACTCATCCGGACCTGCGTGAGCGTATCTTCTCTTTGCTTTCCTGTCTTTAGCAATAAAAACCTTTAACTCCTCGTCTTCTATCTCCGCGAAGTTTATGCTCTGATCTCCGAAATATTCCTCTCCGTTAATATACAGGCGCTTCTTGTCGTTTATAAGAACTGCCTGTAACGCCTTATCGCACTCGCGCCTTTCCAAAATAACTACCAGGGTCGGCTCTCTGCCTGCCGCGCTGAATAATCTGCTTACGGTTATTCCGTTCAGGTGTTCAATCCTCTTCTTGGCAATATCGCAATCAGCTATCTTGATCGTCATCCCTCCGATATCGGATAATTTTCCTTCCTCATAGAGGAACTCCTCTATGCCGAGATTACTTATAGCCGTTTTCGCGGTTTCAAAGAGTTCCGGCCTATTGATATGTTTATTTAACCAGGCAATAGCCTCCTCATAATCTATTCTTTTCCTGCCTGCCGGGCCAGAAACCGCAACAGCATGCTTTTTCTCATCCTGGGATGCCTGGCTTATCTTCAAAGGAGCCTTATTGTCTACGTTAAAAAATCTTCTGGCGCTTTCTTCCGTCATCTCATGCGGGATTAAATATCTATTGGATACCGATACCCCGGAAAGGACGGCCCTTTCTCCGTTTAGCGTAATCCGGTTTATCCCCTCCTCTTCATTATCGATATTATTTATGGCTACCACCTGAAGCACTTCTCCATTATCTTCCCTCTCCCCTATCCAGACTATGTTCATCTCTGCGGACAAATGCGATATTGCTATTGAACCCGTAAGGGACACCGCGGTTTTTGTCACTTTGAATACCGCTACCTTCCCCATGGACTTCTTGATATGGATCTGCGCGCCGCCTATTGAACAAGCCTTCCCTTCATACCCTATCTCCTCAACGGTAAATTTAAAACCGTTAGAAGCTAATCCTTTATTTTCAATTTCTCTTATATAATTTATGGCATCCTTTAAATGGGAAGTATCTTTTACGCCTCTTTTCCTTAACTCTTCTATGACCTGGGCGGCATTAAGTCTGGAGAATGATTCTCTCGCTACAGCAGCGCCACTTGAAGATTCATTTCTTGCCGCATCCCCTGCAAAATAGCGCATACGCGATGAAGGACGCCTGCTGCCGGTCCCAAACGCCTCGCTTGGGCAGAAAGTTTCCCGCGTATTTGAATATTCGGATAAACCCGGCTGTAACCTGCCTGACCTGTCCAAGTGGTGCAGGCCGCGCCACTGCCTTCTGCCCATAGGATTATCCCTATCATCCGTTTCCTGCGTGAATAAAGGCAGCTGTTTATTGAATTCCTGACGGGTGGTATTCTTAGGCAATAGGCCCCTAAGAGGAACCATGGGATCTTTATCATCCTGAACCCCTTGGAAAAATCTGCCTTTTGCAGCCCAGATAAGCAAGTGCCATATAGGGCCTTCTATCTTGCGCTTCCTTTTATTGCTAACCTTATTTTCGTATGCCTCTATCTTCTTCCCGGTTTCTTCTAATTTACCTGTATCCTCGGCATACTCCAGTATATACCTCCTGGCATTAAAATAGGTCCAGCTTGAACGGACATCCTTCATAAATTGCCTGTAATCCCTCTCCTGCGATTCCCTGTCCTCCTCTAACTGCCTTATACCGGCCGATAAACTTACCTTAAAAGAAGGTATGCTCTTTGCCCACTCTTCGGCAAATGCCCTTTTATCTGTTGCGCCCCATTCAGGATAAGCTATATTGCTTACTCCATAGCAAAAAGCATTTAAAAGTTTATGTTGATTCTCATAAGACAGAATAGAATCCCCTATGGTGGTATCAAGATATATGGAGCGTTCGCTGTATATAAATACGCAGGCAAGATCACGCATCTGGCCTGTATAGACCTTCATACGGGATAACCCTTCTATCGCGTTGCTGATCTTTATGTCGGCCCTGGCAGCACCGCTATTCTTAAGCGCTTCTATTGCTGAACGCACATACCCCTTAAAGGGGCTTATAATAGGCTGGTTCTTCTCTATCGCCTTAGAGATATCCTCTTCTCTTGCCTGCTGGTCTATGGGCAATTTATTGCCCGGCTTAGCGAAATACAGATACTTGCTTTCTTCTTCAACCCACACACAACCCTTAAAAAGGCCAACCTGTTCACCATCAAACCCAAATCCATCCCTAAGGTCTTTTATAAATGCCTCGCTCAAGCGCGGGAGGTCTTCCGCTACAAGGCGTATTTTTAACCCTATCTCCTGCGCTATATCGGTATTTATTGATCCTGCTGATTGGGCCTGTATACACCTGAAGAAAACTGCGGTGTTATTAAACTTGCCGCCTTTTAGCCATCTGCCGTTAATAAGGGTATCTATACTGTCTGACTCCAGGATATCTACATACCTTGTGACGGCTTTAAAAAGCGGGTTAGGTATCCTATGGCTCTTCTTTTCCGGGTTATCTATATTAAGCGGGATATTTACCGCCTGGGCTGTCTTTGCCCACCATATCGCGCGCTGCTGCCATGAGCTCCTCAACAGCTCTCCAAACGAAGAGTCAGCGGTCTTCCAGAAGAATGAGAATGTTTCACGTAATAGTTCCTGCCTGTCAACGCCCCTGTTTGTTTTAAACTCCTGTGCTGCCAGGTCATCCCTGTATTTCATCATAAACTCATAGAGGAACTCCTGCTTTCTTAACCTTTCCCTGGACAGCTCCACTACCTCCAGGATATCTGCTTTATCAGAACCCTTCTCAAGCAATTTTAAGGACACAGAAAGCAGCCCTTTAATAGAATTGTATTCCGGCTCACCCTTGATAATCTTCAATCTCCTTATACCCTGGATCATGCCACATGCCGTCCCCGTCTTCCCTTTATTTATCAGGCCAATGGCGGAATTTATCCTGCTTAAAACATCCATATCCCTTGCCCTTGCTATATTCTTTAATTCCTTAAGCGCCTGCCTGCGGCCCTTTATTATTGACTCGGTATTCCTCTTTCTTAAATCCAGGTTTTGTATGGCATTATTCAGAAGCCCGGCTATCTCCCGTGAAGGATACTCTGCCTTTTCTATTATTTTCTCTGCGGCCTCCGATAAGAGCCTGACAATTATCTTTTCGTTTACCCTCGGCTTCTCTATAGTATCCTGTGCCTGTTGTATGGCCGCTGTTATTTCCGCGCGCTGTTCCTCGCTTAAAATGCCGTCTTTATCCTTTATTGACCCGGCTGCCTTTGAAAGCAACTCTATGCCCTGAATAGCCCGGAGCCTTTCATTAAGCTCTGAATCTATCTTATGGTCTTCTGCCCTGAACGCCTCCCAGAGCGTCTTATAGTTTATGGCGCCCGGGATAAGTTCGTATCTGGTGGCATTCCTTATGGCCTTGGAGGTATATTTAGACTGGGATACTTTTATCTTTCCGGACTCAACCCAGGCCTTCCTGTTAAGCAATAATTTTATCTTGCCGGCAGTCTGCGGGTATTTTTTTGCGGCTTCTTCCCAGGCAACGCGGTGAGCTTCTTTCGGTGAGGACCCCTTTGCTATCCGGAGGATCTCGATAAGCCCGTGGTGGGCGAAGAAATCTAAAACGAAGGGTATCTTTACGTACTCGTTATAGCACTCTTGCGATGAGAAATATATCTCTAATATGTTCTTGTTGTGCCTTTCCCAAACAAACCCTGCCGGAGGCGCTCTTGTTGCCTGCGCCGTGAGTATAAGCACACGCGCCTCCGTATTCATAACGCATGGGGTGCGCCTGGTTGCATTCCAGTCAATCCGGAAATTCTTGGCCTCTATAAGGGCCTCTATCTGGGCCCTTAACTTATCGTCTATATTGCCGGTGCCCCCTATGCCGCGGCGGCCATTACCTCTATCTTTTTTGCCGCCGTTAAGATACTTCTCTATATCGCTTGCGGTAACGCTGCACTCCTTCTCATGTTTTCTGACCAGGATTATCCTGTATAAGATTATCGCTTCCTTTTCTTTATCCTTCAGGTCCCTGCGGTAAAGTTTATACCCTGCCTCCGGAGGCAAAATAGCAAAAGCAAGCCTTAACCTGGCTATCGCAGATAATATGGGCTCGGTATCTTCACCCGATGCGTACCTTGCAATCAACGCTCTGGCCTCCTCTTCATAGGATATGGCAGTATATAGATTGTCTTCATAGCGGTAAAATGCCGCTACCTGTGCGTTATCCTTCAGCTTACGCAGATCAAGTATTATCTCCCCTTCCCTGTCCTTCCTGAATGAATATATTCTCTCTTTATCAAGTTTTACCCTGCCATCTGCGTCCACCCTGATAACCCTGCTGAGATACACTCTGTTTTCATACGTATTATCAAAGGCAATACCGTACTCCGTATCCCCCACCCAAAGAGTATATACAGAAGAAACAGGTATGCCCGTCATCACGAGTAGCTCCCGTGAATTCAGATTATTCTTTAAGAGGAGGTTACCGTTATAAGCGCTGCGCCTGATATTGCCCCTCATCCAGCTGTTTCCTGCCAGGACCCTTACCTTAATATAATATCTGCCTTTCTTATTAACGGCTGCGCCTGCGCGCAGGCGGATAACGCCGCCTGCCGGCATCGCCTTAAGGGAACCCCGCATCATTGCGATAAAACTTCCTATGATATCCTTAAGCGAGAACGCTTCGCTATTCTTTCGCTCCATATCTATGCGGGCTAACAGTGGGATAGCGGCAAGGCAGAAGCCGGACCCAAAAGTGTCTAAGCCGTCAGCGGCGATCTGCCATAACAAAGCGAAGAGGCCTAAAAACGCGAAGATTATAACTGACAATCCTAACTGCTGCTGGCCGGATATTATCTTTAACCGGTTGGCATTAAATACCTCTTTCAGGGAATCAACAAAAACCGTTAATTCATATTTCTCGCGGCTGTTCAGCCCGAAACCGGGCTCTTCAATTACCTCCGCGATAAGCTTGGTTAAAAACCTGGTTTCTTTCTCTTCATTAAAATCAAGATTCTGTTTAAGGCAGGATAAGGATTCATCCAATATTGCGCCAAGGCGGGATTCTTGCGGATACAAAGCGGCATAGAAAGAAAGTAATAGTGCCGGAGAGCCCCTGATCCCGTTCTTTACGGCATGGCCATATACATTAAGGATAAATTCCCTCTTATTCTCAAATGTTGCTTCCGGCTTATCGGCTACCGATGCCTTTATATGGTTGATATAAACCGCTAAACGCTTGTTCATCTCAAGATTCCCGTTACGTACCCGCGCGATCTCTTCCGCGCTCTCGCCCATCCTTGTCAACAACATAGAGAATATGCTCAATCCTGGGTAAACAGCCATAGCCCTATACAGTAACCCCTTAAAATGCGTGTTATTTGATACTACTCTTCTATGGGTATTGAAACTCCTGTATAGCAGGTCAAAGGCCTCCAGCTTTACGTTAAGAGGAGATGTTTTTATAATATACTCCGCCTCTTTCATAAATTTAAATATACTGCCGTCGCTGCGTTTATCGTCTTTAAGGCTAAGGTAAAAATAAGAGTAAAGGAATATGCGGTGGGCCTCTATATTGTCCGGTTCCCTGCGCAATGCCTTGGAGGCCTCCCTCATCGCGCTCTCATACATGCCGCACTCAGCGTAAACCTGGCCTAACACTAAGCTTCCCTGCATTGTGCTTTCCAGATACTCCCTTTCTTCAGAGACCTGATACCACAAATCTTCTTCTATTGAGAATTTGATCAATTCCCCGTAAAGCATAAGATCGCCTTTCAATGCCGATATCGCCTCCCTGTAGCAATCAAGTATATCCTGCTCATATGGGCCGCTCCTGTTTCGTGACATCAGGCGATAGATATCTATCATCTTAAGGTAAACGGACCTTGCTTTCTTTATTGCCGTCCCCTTGTATTCGGAAGCGCAGTCGCTCTCAAGTATATCCCTGTAACCCCTCTTTATTTCAAAGTCGCCTTCTTCATTCTTAAAAACCCCTCCCAGGGAGACTCTCAAAAGATCTATTGCTTCAAGGTAGCTCTCCGCTCTTGTTTTATTGGCCGCGAGCCTTGCCGGCACCCGGTAATAACCACTCTGCCCCCTTTCTAAGGAATTGATGATCTCTTCTGCGGCGGAGAAATAGCGGTCCGGGTATTCAAAAGGCCCGGGGGCACCCGGCCCCGCACCCGGAAAGCGCTGCCCGTCTTTATACGCCCTTATCTTCCTGTATAACTCCGCAAGAAAACCGCTATTGGCATAAAGCCTGTAATAAGAAGAGGGTAATTCTATCAGGACAGATTCTTTATCCTTGCCTACGCCTGTGCCCATAATAAGGAAATGTTTTCCGTTTATAATGGTTAACAGCTGCTTGCCCAGGATATCCCCTGTGGGCTCAATAGTTTCTTTTTGGATGCTGTAAACTTCTCCGTAAGGGGAAGTAGCGGCAATGCTGAATTTCACCCCTGCAGCTATATATAATCTATCAAACTCTCTTATCACCCTGTCCTGGCATGCTAACCATTGGTTAAACCCGCCTGTAGTCAATTCTACGGCGAAGTCAACGTCTTTAGGAGGAATATTGAAATCTCCTCTCGCAAGGCTGCCGGTAAGGTAATAACGGCGTAGTATACCTTCAATCCTTAACCCCTCCAATAACTCTACTGCTTCCTTAAAATATGGGTTTATACTGTTTAAAAACTGTTCTCTCTTCAGGTCTACGGAATTGGCCTCTAACGGCTCACAGCTGCCAAACCCCCTCATCAGCAGTTCCCATCTCTCAATATCTTCAAGTATCATTTCGCGGTCATCGGTGTTAAGGCTGCCAAGCTCACTGCAGAGTGTTATTGAAACCGCTATATTCCCGAGATGTTCCCCTCTAATCAGGTCAAACGGCACAGGCATAAAACCTTTTTTAGGTAAATTATCCTTGACATACTTATCCACATACCCGTTAGCCTGCAAGGCAGCTGCATCTATTACTATACTATTTCCGGCTATCCTGAAAACCCCATCATACCTGCGGATTCCGTATTCAGACAGCACCCTTAAGGCTTCCTCGCGAAGGGTATCTGAATCGTAAGAAGAGATCAGCGTTAACATGGAATTGATCTTAACGATAAGCTCCCTGTCCTTAAGATCAACCATCGCCTTATTAATATGCGAAATAAACTCTTTCTCAAATCTCTTCCTTGTGGCGGGGCTGACCTCGCTCCTGTACTCTCCTGATTCAGAATCTATCTCCGAGAATACGCCCCAGTTTGATATCCCGCTTAATATAATCGGTTTATTCTCTGCTGTATCCCCGCGGGAAAAAATATTCCATGCCCCTATATTTATCTGATGGCGGTATACCGCTCCGCCTATCCCCTGCTTTTCTTCCTCGCTTAATTCATCCCCCTTATCACAAATATACCTGAACAACTTTAATGCCAGCAGGTCCTGCATTAACAGGTCCCTGAAAGCGTTTTCGTCGCGGCTGAATTTAAATATATCCTCTGCCTTGAATCCCTTGAAACCCCGCCTCTTACGCACCGACGGATTCTCTTTTAATATCCGCGAGGCCTCTTGCAGCACCTGCTCTTCGCTCATGGCGGATATGCTATCCGAAACTTCTCTGGCGATAGAAGCCATAACACCTTTCAAAACGTAAGAATCCGCCTTCTTGAAATATGCCGAGGACGCGGAAGAAAGAAACCCTGCATTCTGCGGTTGCGTTAAATAGAATACTTCATCAGAGAAGAATTCTGCGGCCAATGCCAATGCCTTCTGGTGCGCGTCAGCCTGGCCTCTTAAATAATACTCTATAACTTCGTGTATAAGGTCTTTACGGTAATCAAACTGCCCGGAACACTGCGCAGTCATTAAGAGCGCGGGCTTAAGCTCGCCATCCAGAATATCCAGGATCACGCATCCAAAATTATCCTGCTCCGGAACATTATGGATTGTTTCAACTACCGCGATCTCTAATGGCTTACCGGGTATGGCCTTTTCATTGAATAATAGTTCCCTTAACTTACCGTGGCTCTCTTCCAGGAAACCGTTTATACCGCTTAAATTGGCCTCAGACCTTACCAGCCTCCAGCCGTCAAGCGCGCTCTGGCGTATAGCGCGTATACGGTCTATGCTGTGCCTGCCGTTTAATCCGCGCGCGAAAGAATCAGTTAATAAAGAAGGCGGCAGGTATCCGTTTATAAGCTTTGCCTGGTACCTGCCAAAAAGTTCCTCAAATCTTTCGCTCATATGCTCCTCATCCGAAAGGCTTGTGAACGCCTTAACCGATAGCTCCAACAATTCAGCCTTCCATCCTAAAAGCTCTTTTAGGCTCTCTCTATGATTCTTAAGAAATTCCGACAACCGTTCTTCCTGGACCATCAGGGAAGGGTAATCAAAATCTATCATCTTCCATTCTTTTGGCAGTTTTGCATCCCTGTATAACTGCGCTACGGTATACGGCTTAACTATGATATTCTTTGATATCCTCCCGTCATCGCAATCAGTGATATCTCCGGAAACATTGCACCCTGCCGCATGGAAGAAAGAACTAAAAGCGTTCCATTCTTCTAATTCTACCCGGTCCCAGCCATACCCGCTGTTCTTTAAATTCCAGGGAAAAGAAGACTCCCCCTCTACAAATATGTAATAATAAGTATTTTTGGACCATCCGAATACAAGCGGGATATGGGGGAATGTATACCCGCCCCGCTTGATGAAATATTCATCCAACAGGCTGAATGTTAAATGCCGATAAAACGTTCCTATACTGGAGGCCTGTGTTAAGACCCTCCTTGCCAGATCTATCGGTTTCGCCAGGCCCCTTCCTCCTATAGAAGTTATATAACATCTGTATACAACCGCCGAGCCTCCTCTGCCGGCCTCCGCGCAATTACCCTCTTTTATATTGTTTTCTATACCCTCATTCTTCAATAGTTGCCCGGGCCGCCTTTCGGAAGGGACAAGATTTATAAAGCATTTCTTTATCGCGCGGGCTTTATCTATTGTTACAAAAAGCATGAACCTCTGGTTTTCTATCTTTATGGCCCTCGCTGCTAATGTTATTAAGTCGGCCATAAATGCGCCATCAAGCTGCCCTTCTTTTTCTCTACCGACAAAATCCAATATACTCTCATCGCCTAATCCGGTAAATTCCATAAGGGAAACTGGTATTTGCCTCTCTAAAAGAATACCGCTAAGAGTATCTGCTTTAGCTGTAACATGGCCTGCCCCGCAAAGTACCGCGATCTTTCCTGAAGGCAAATTGGATTCTACTATATCCGCCCAGGTGAAATCTACTGCTCTGTCTCCGGGCCGGCTTTTCTTATGTAATGCGACCACTCTCATCTTCAGCCTTTCAGCTTCCTCAATGAGGCTGATATAAGACTCGGCTACGCCTGGGCCCTTATTCCATTTCTCCTCCAAATAACTTCTAATTTTCTCCTTTGCCTGCGTATCCCACCTATCCAAATCACCCTGCAATTCTACAGGGAGCATCTCCATGGCTAAGTGCTTTACGCCTTTTTTCTTTAATAGGGGTAATTGTGCTCTTATGAACTCCTTGATACCGGTAACACTATGGGTTTCACCAAAGATGAATACCTTTGCCTTTCCTAAGGCCTTACCCATATTGAGAGGGGCCCTGTCTGCTAAAAGCTGGATGCAGTCTTCCGGCTTGATATTTGGCCTTGAAGCCTTTTCGGATAGATTATCCGCTATCCCCGCAATCGTCTTCTGCACCTCATCAAAATCCTTAAGGAATGATTTCATCCCATCTTCAAAAAGCTCCCTGCCTGCTTCCTCAAGGTTAATACCCTTATTCTCCATAATATACAATACTGTGCTGTAATCAGTGTAATTTGTAACTATGGTGGGCTCCTCCCGGATCTTTATCCCTGTCAGGTATCTTAAGGTTTTGATCGGCAGGGTGTTCACGATAGCCGGGCCCTGGACAGGAGTAACATACACATCTTCAGGATATTTCTCCCTTACGATTACGGGGAACTTCTCGGCCTTTGAACCGGTTGAAGCGAGGAGGAACTCTTGAGGCCTGGCTCCCCTTTCTTCTAATACCTTGAATTCCTCAGAATCAAACAACGGGTTAAATATATCATTGTAAGCAACCATAGTAATAGCATTGGCGAACATGCCATGGTATCTGCCGGGTATCTGTTCGGCAAATTTAACATCCCACCTTGAGATAAAGAAGCTGGCGACAGAATAAATCCGGCTTATATCAATACCTGCCTCAAGCGCGCGCTTCAGGCCCCTGATATAGGCCTGTGCTACTTCATTGTATTGGCTTAATCCAAATATCAGTGTTGCATTCACGTTCCTGCCTATGGCTGTAATTTCTTCAATTATCCTGTATCCTGCCTCATTGGAGGCGACCTTGACCATCATGTATTCCGTGTCTATATCGGTCCACCTTATGGCTTCTTTGATGGAGGCCTCTACATCATCCGCCTTGGTAGGGTCAAGCTCAACGCTGAACTTGCCGTTGACATTGTATTTCTTGAAGATACTGATGACTGTTATGGCAAGATCCTTGATCAACTCGTAGTAAACATCATCTTTAGAGAGCCCCTGATTAGCAAGCGCCCTTGCCTTATCCAATACTGCCTCATCCTTCAGGTATGCCTTTATTAAGCTGGGGTTTGTGGTAACTCCGTTTATGCCGTGCTCCCTTACCAGCTCTTCGAACTCTCCGTCTTCTTTCAGCATATCTATTGTTAAGCCGTCAAGCCAGATGCTCTGTCCTATCTTCTTGTAGGTGAGGAGGGGGCTCCTGTTTAACAGAAAACTAATAAGGTCATACATCATCTGGACGCCGTCATAAACAACATCGTCGCTTTGGATATACGGGTCATTTACAAGTTCTCTGAATTTCCTTTCAAACAGCTCCAGGAGCTCACGGTTATCGGCATGCCCCTGGATAAGCTCGACGAATTGCGGCTCTATCTCATTCTCCATCTTCACTTCCCTGCCGGGCTGATTGACCCTGTCCCTTATATTATCGGCCATAACCTCAACCAACTCTTGGGAGGCTATCAGGGCGCCGGCTTCTTGGGCAAGGGTATATCTGGCTAATCTGTCGCGCTGCCTCTTTAACAGCTCATAGTATGTCTCCTTCATCTCGTTCATCTTAAAGGAGTAGCTCATCTCATTATCGTATCCTACAAATACCCTGAAGGTATCCGGCTTGACCTGCCTGATCAACCCTTCATAAAGTATAGAACCAGTCCTCTGGCCGGTTATGGTATCTTTCCATCTGTACGCGCTCTGCGCGGGGAAGAACTTCAGCATCTCCGGGAACTCATCGGCTACCCTTCTTAAATAATCTACAAGCAGCTGCTTTCTGACGGCATAAGGAAACTGCACGATGAAATCAAAGGTTGAGCCGCCTACGACTTCGGTCTTCCCGTCCTTCTGGGCTGTGGGTGTGCGCGCGGCGGTGAATAAAGCGCCGGCCAGCTTAAGGTGCTGGGTCACGCCTTTAGCCGCTCCGGTAGATTTAGGCGAAATATGCCCGTAAAGCTGCTGGGCGTCTTTTCCTGAAGTATACATATGATAAGTCAGGCCCAATAAAGCGAATCTCTTCAAGCCCAGGCCGGCAATAGTAGATAACGCCAAGCTAAAGTAAGAAGCCCCGTTAGTGCTGCAGGAGGTAGGCGTCATATAGCTGAATCCCGATTCCTTTATCATAGGCAGTTTATGCAGGAACCTGCCGAAGAAATGCACACCCCCTCCTAAAGGAAGGGTGAGTTTTCCGATCTGTGCTTTAATATAGGTAAGGCGCTCTGTTTTATCAAGGCGCCTATCTTCCACCTGAGAGCTGACCCCTCTTAATGCCGCAAGCTCTCCGGCAGGGTCTAACTTATACCCGGAGATATCTATCCTGTCTGTAGCCACCATCTCGGAAACAGTCGGCCCGCTTACCTTTATCCCTTTTTCAATCGCCTCTTTTTCAGTCAAGCCCACAACCTCTACTCCTCCCGGTGTAGCATCGATCATCAGGCTGAAGCGTATATCAACCTCATCTGCTACGATATTGGGCCTGGGGATATTATAAAGTTCCGCTCCTTGAGCGAGTATACCCTGGTTAAACTCCTGGCAATCCAGGAAATAAACAACTCCTGCATTCTCCGTATCCAGAAGAATATCTACAGGATATACGCAAATGACAGCATTTTGCGCGAGGGAATCCTGCTTTGCGTCAATCGCCGCGGAGCGCGCCCTGAAAACAAGGCGGTTATCTTCGATCAGTTTCCTGAACTCTGTCTCTTCGCCGTTTATCTTAACGCTTAATCCGGAAGATGCAATAACGCTATCAGTAAGCATCTGCTGCAGGGTCTTTAAGGCAGAATTGAATTTATCCGCGGTATTCTCCCCTGATAGCTGGCGGCTGCGTATCAGGAACCTGCTCTTGTATCCTGGATCATACTCCAGGCCGTTTAAATCGGCAGCCAGGCGAAGCGCCAACGCGAGGCGGGCGATCCTGCCTGTGCCGTCAAATGCCTCATATGGCTTATCGGAAGCCGATACCCTCTCGGCAAGATCCACCTTATACTTATAGAATGCCTCGACAAAGCTATCCTCGCTTAAGTCTTCCGCGAGCTGCAGGATATCGTATAAACGGTAATTTTTGCCGCTAATATATTCCTGCGCATCCGGGAAGCGGACAGCGCGGTTAAGGTGGGTCGCGAATACTCCAAGCTCCCTTCTCAACGGCTCAAAGACGCGGATATCTTTAAAGTGCTCAAGCGCGAGTTTATCCAGGGCCTTATATAACCGGTAATAGAACCTTATAGCTGACTCATTCAACTGCGCATAATCTGCTATCGCCTTTTCGGTGACCTTATCGTAATCGGGAGCTGTCAAAAAATATACCTGGGCGGCTAATTGCTGGATAGTATTCAACCGGGAAAGGAACCTTTCAAGCTCTTTACCCATATATTTTTCCTTGGCGGACTCATCATTTACAGACTCAAATACCCCCAATACCGGGTCATACCTGATGCCTTCCGCGTTCAATAACTCTTCGGGCTTGATCGCGTTTATGATCTGGCTTGCTAAATAAGCGGTTTTATAATCACTGCCTCCCCTTAGCCTTTCAAACAACCTGATAGCATTGACTGATAAATACTCAAGGGATGATCCCTCGTCATATGCGTCAACATCATTATCCCAGGCCTCCGGACGGATAACAGGCACAACTACCTCTCTTTGCTCCTGAAGCCGGCTTATCTCCTTTACTTCATCAATATCCCTGGCCCAAAACGTAACCTGTATCAAAAGGTCTTGCGTGCCGGGATTGGCCAGGGCAATAACCGATTCAATATCCAGCGCCCTCTTGCCGCGGTCAGCCAGCTTATGAGAACGCGCCTGTTCGCTGAATTTAGGGAAAAGCGTCTCCTGCGCCATGCGATTCAGGTAAGAGATAACCTGCGCGGTAACCTCTTTCTCTGTTTTCTTTGTGTTTTCAAGGGCTTCATTTAATGAAACGGGTATATTCTCTTTAGAGACTATCAAAGGGACAACTACGTAATAAGGATATTTTATCTTGGCAATAGAAGCTTCTTCTGCCTGCGGTATATTAACTACATATCCTTCTGTTGTTTCCTCTATATCCAGGCATGCCTCACGGGTCTTACCATCTACCCTGGTATCCTTAGGATTAGCATAAGAGGGCTTAAGCACAGTTGCATCAGGAAAAGATTGTTTTATAAAGGCGCTGATAGTCGTGGTATAGGACCTGCCCTGTATCCCCTCTAATTTATCAGCTATTGCCTCAAGCCCTTCTATGTGCTGGGCCTTGACGGCATCCTGATGAGAAGCGCCCTCTGCTGTCTCTGCGTATTCGTGGGCGGCGATTACCTGGGCGAGTCCGGGAAGCTCTTCAATGGCGAATTCTTTAGTGAGGGTATCTTTGGCGGAGGTAGAGAGGTATATTTCAAGGGTGTTATCTTTTATTCTTGCAAAGGCAGGGGGGGCATTTCCTGCGTATACCATCTCGTAGAACTTCACCCTCATGCCCTTTATGGTGATTTCAAAAGCATTAAAGCTCTCAATAGGCTCGGTAGCCATAGATCCGTCGTCAATGGCAGCAAAGGCTTTCTTTATTTCATCTTTATTAAGATTACCGAAGAGGCCGGATCTTCCTTCCATTATCCGGTTGAAGATCGCGTTAAGATTTCTCCTGATCATACCGCTATATGGGCCTACTATCATGCTGGAAGCGGGAAATCTTTTATACATGCTCTCATGATAAAAATCACCGGGCACCGGTTTTATGATGGCGCTGGCTAACCATTCCCTTGATTCGCACGGTATGACCCTGTCTATTCTAATATCGTTCTCTATAAAGAACCTTGCTATATCTTCTAATTCCTTCCTTACCTCTGAATCCTGTTTTTCGTAAACGGCCACGCTTTCAATCCGGGTAGAAAGGCCGCCTTCTCCGTAAAACTGCACTACCTTATGCGAACTTAAAGAAAAGAAGTCATAGTCCAGGGTAAACCATACTCCATATCCTTTGCCCTGGGCTTCTTTTACCGCGCATAAGATCTTACGCTTCATCTCGGGGCTGCTCCAAAGAACCCCTCCTGCTCCGTAGCAAGAAGGCATATGCACTACTTCCGCTATCCCCTCCTGCTCCAATAGATAGCCCCATGCTCCGTCAAGCACGTCTTGCGTCAACTCGCGATCAGGAGATACAAAAAATTTATCCTCATGGGCATCGGCATTTATGATTACCAGCTTATTGCCGGTCTCTTCATAATACTGCCTGGCAATCTTATATATATCTCCATGGTTCAATATTGGCTGATCGACCTGTTTACGCGCCTGCACAACCCCTTCCATTTCGGTACTCCTGAAGAATGACTCAAGCTCCCCCAAAGATAAATAACGTTTATCCGCGGTAGCGAGGCCGTGAATATAGTTCAAAACAGAGCGCAATCTTATCCTTGCCTCAAAGAAATCATCTACTATGCCTTCTTTTCCGATATCCACAAAATAAACGTGCGGCCCCGCGCCTTCATTATCAACCCGGTATTGCTCCATCCTCACAATATCTTTAAAATAAATTCCTTCGCCCGTATTATCCGGCTCCATAAGCTCGGTCATTATATCAAGGATCTGGCGGCCTATTATACGAAGCGCTTCCGGCCTCGCGCTCAACTCTTCAAGGCATTTGTCTAAATCATGGCTCCCTACAAAAGAAGCTAAAACGTAATAGGTATCATTATCCTTGAATGTCGTCAACTCAGGGAGGTAATGGCTAAGGATATAGGACCTCTTCTGTCTGTTTATAATGCGGTTTGCGAGCGCGTAGTTGGCAGGATCGCGGTCACGGCGCATGAAATACCTCTTGCCCTCTTCATCTTCAACTTCATAGACGTACACCGTTGTCCTGTTGATTATCCTGAATACCCTGCCGTTTAAAACGATCCTTTCGCTTTTCGCTTTATGGACAAAAGCAAAGAGGGCCTCCGAGATCGCCTCTATGCCATCGTTGTAGATATCAAAATCAAGATTGCGCGCCCTTTCTCCTCCCAGGTTGGCGTAAAACTCCCTGAATGCTTCGTTAGCAATGCTTCTAAATTCGGCTCCGGGGATCATCAATACCCTGATAAGGTTATTTATCCAATCCTTAAAAGAGGGCTCCAGGAATTCCTGATTTTCAGGCGTAAGTTCAAAATAATCACCAAAATCTACGGCCTGGCCCAATATATCCATATTTATCAAAGAACCATGCTCGCCCTGGAATATGCCCGCGCTGATAAGTGCCCTTAAATTGTTTCCGTAGTTAACGGCTAACTTTAAGAAATAGTCCCTTAAAGCTGATTCTTTGTCTAAAGCAGGGTAGAATTCATCCAACACCCTGTTTAACATCTCATTATCTACCCTTCTGCTGGAAGGGACAAATGTCGTTAATCTGCGGTAATCCCCTACCGGGACTCTTAAGGTTATATCATAACCATCAAGCAACCCCATAACAGCCAGGGTCAACCTTGTCGGCCTAACCCCTTTAGCCAAAGCTGTGCTTTCCTTCTCTATTGAGCGCGGCTCATCCCTATCCAATCCTACCGGCACCCTGCTTGAAAGCTGATGCCACCAGCCCAGGAATACGCCCGGCTTGCCTGCGTGCTCGTCAAATGCCGTAGAGATGACACCGTCACTTGAGATATTATGTTTCTCATAAGCGGGGGTTCCCGCGCCCTTAAACTCTAATCCAAATACCTGGTATTCTCTGGCATAAGGGCTGCTTAATTCCTTCTTTGTCCTCGCTATCCTTATCGTGCCATTTTCTTTAATTACCACAATGCGATATGAAACAGGCAGCAAGAATGACCTGCCGCCGATACCTAACGCCGGCACTCTTGCCGGATTGCCGTTTTTATCTAAAACTCTCTTTAAACCGTATCTCTCATATACTTCTTTGTCATTAAGGGCCCTGATATCCTCGTTTACTCCTTCATAGAATGGCCCGGCCACAAAAACAAAACCTCCTTTATCAGTATTTAAATCCCGGTTTAAACCGCGGGGCAGCATAACGCCTGCCGGCATATCCCATTTTTTGCCTTTTTTGATATATACGTCTGCTTCTATGGGGGTGAATTTCTTTCCCGCGCTGTAATATATGCGTTTTCCCGAATCATTATCTACGTATATGCTGGCTGCCTGCTTGGCGGTTATTTCGGCGGCATTATCGCTTGCCTCTTTTTTGATCTCTTCCAGCAAGGCGGCGGCAGTATTATCTTTTGTTTCTACGCCGGCGACCCAGTCCTTTTCGTCTATCGCATTAACTAAGGAGTAAAAATCCACCCTGCTGGGCTCAAGCACGGAAAACTCATGATTCAGCTTGATATCCGGAGTTGAGTGTATCACCGAATGCCACTGCCAATAGGTCCCGTTGACCTTGTAAACCAGGACGCGCCTGGTTTGGTGCTTCATATATATATCAAACCCGGCCAACGCGCCCTTGTCATCGTAGTATGCATTATAGAAATACCGGCCGTTATTCAGGTTATAACCGAGTATCTTTAATATTAATTTTAAGGGCAAAGGCGAGCATCCGTTTATCTTCACTACGTGGTCAGTAAACCCTGCGTCTATCAGGCGATAAATTATGCTAAGCTTACATGGCATATAGGACTGGAAGGCATCGCAGATATCATCTAAGAAACAATTTGGGATAAGATAATTCAACGGTATTATTTCAGGGATGCGCTTGGCATCCATTATCCCCGTATGGATAAACCTTATTGCCTCTTCTAATGGCCCTATCCTCTTACCATGCCTATCAAGCGAATCCCTTAAATCCAAAAGCACTGAAAGGAGGCCTTTTGAAACAGGCAGGCCCTTTATATGCACATTATTGAACATATGTTCAACTATCTCTATGCCGAATTTCAGGTCTCCGTTGTTCAATGATTTCTGCGCTGCCGTAGCGCCCTTCAGGAACCTCTCATTGCTTTCTTCCTGCTGCGGCCATACGCCTCCCGGTATGATCGCTAACGGCAGCAGGCACAGCACCTTCAGGATCTTTGCGGTTCTTTTAGTGAATATCTTCCGCGCTGTGAAATAAACCGCCGTTATCAAGGTTGTGGCTGCCGCCAAAACAACCGCTATCGCTTTCCAGAGTTCCAAAGATATATATTTAAACCAGTTGTCCTTATAACCTGCTTCCGCATTTATGGCGGCCCTTTCTTCCTGCACGCGATTGAATCTATATTGGAAACCTCCGATAATGCCCGCCGGGTCAAACCAGCGGTCCATCCTCTCAATATGGCGCGCCTCATGCATGATTATCTCTGCCAGGTTGCCAAGGTATATATCATATTTAGCGGCCTCATATTCCCTTGCTGCTTCTTTGTCATAGTAAGAATGATTAAACTCATCGCCTATGGATGTGCGTTCCTCTTCATCCAGGCCATAGTACATTTGGGCAGTTAAGCCCTTACCGTTAAGAAAAGTATTCCATGCCTTATCTGTCCTTTCGCTGATTAAATAGGCATTTTCAAGAGGGTTCTCTTTTTCTCCGGACAGATACTCCCGCGACAGATAAATAATGCTGCCCCTGAAAGGCACGTGAGTTACCAAGCCGTGCACGCCATAATTCTTATCCCATAACTCTGAAACGATAATGGGTATATCTTTATTCCCGAGCAGGCCGTATAACTCGGGGTTCCTCTCTTTTACTATATGCTCTATGGCGCTATCTATATCTTCCTGATACTCTCCATTATTTATATTCTGCACTACCTGGGGGTAAGACCGGGTAGCGTCGGCATTCTTGACCGCAT
>JBAZEH010000018.1:0-32901 GCA_041653955.1 Candidatus Omnitrophota bacterium
ATTGTGGCGGAGAGTATAGCCCTCCTCCTGGATTCATAATCTACCGTCCTTACCACGAGAGTCCCCCCTTTGCGTTTAGCACTCTTACCTTAAGAATGCTAAACGTTAATTTTAACACAATTTTATGGTTTGTCAAAAACTATCTCATTATCCTTATCCAGGTCCGCCACCACCTTTGAACCCTCCTTTAGGGAACCATCCAGAAGCTTACGTGCCAAAGGGTCCTGTATATATTTCTGGATCGCCCTTTTTAGGGGCCTTGCGCCAAAATTAGTGTCAAACCCTTTCTCCAGCAACAACCCCCTTGCCTTACGGGTAACTTCAAGGCTGATACCATGCCCTGACAGCCTTCTATAGAGCGGCTCTAATTCAATATCAATTATCCGCTGTATATCTTCCCTGGCAAGAGGATTAAAGACGACTATATCGTCCACCCTGTTCAGGAATTCAGGGCGGAAGGTCCTCCTGACCTCTCCAAGCAATTTCTCTTTTATCTCATTGTAGGCGATATCATCCTTATCTCCTTTTACCGGCTTGAATCCTATTGAACCATGCTGCTGTATAAGTTCAGCTCCGATATTTGAAGTCATAATTATCACCGTATTCTTGAAATTAACTGTCCTCCCCTGGCTATCCGTAAGCCTGCCCTCATCCAGGATCTGGAGGAGAAGGTTAAACACCTCCGGGTGCGCCTTCTCTATCTCATCCAGAAGTATAACGGCATAAGGCCTGCGCCTGACCCTCTCCGTGAGCTGCCCGCCCTCTTCATAACCGACATACCCCGGGGGGGCGCCGATAAGGCGCGAGACGCTGAACTTCTCCATATATTCAGACATATCTATCCTGATCACAGCCTCCTCGTTATCAAAAAGGAACCAGGCAAGGGTTTTAGCCAGTTTCGTCTTGCCGACTCCCGTAGGCCCCATAAAGATAAAGGAACCCATAGGCCTTGACTCATCACCTAACCCTGAACGCGAGCGCCTGATGCAATTTGATATCGCCTCAACAGCCTCATCCTGGCCCACAACCTTCGTCTTAAGGCGCTCCTCCATCCTGACTAATCTCTCTACATCCGCTTCCATAAGTTTAGTCAGCGGAATCCCCGTCCATTCAGCCACTATTTTGCCGATATCATCTTCATTCACTTCCTGCCTGAGCATAGACTGGTTATTCTGCAGACCCTTTAACTGTTCGTTATACTTTTTCAACACCTTATCCGATTCTATAAGCCTGCCGTATTTGATCTCCGCGACCCTGCCCAGGTCTCCGGCCTTCTCGGAGGCGTTAGCTTCATTCTTAAGCTCCTCTATTTCTTTTTTAACACCGCGTATATTTGATATCACTTCCTTCTCTTTTACCCATACCTGTTTCTTGGTCTCCAGCTCTACCTTAAGTTTATCTAATTCTGTTTCGGCCTTTTTTAACCGGTTAAGCGAAGGTTTATCCTTCTCTTTGGCCAAAGCCTGCCTTTCTATCTCAAGCTGGATGATCTTCCTCTGTATAATATCTATCTCTGTGGGGACGCTATCTATCTCCATCCTTAAGCGGGAGGCTGCCTCATCTATAAGATCAACCGCCTTATCCGGCAGGTGCCTGTCGCTTATATAACGCTGCGAGAGCTGGCTCGCCGCTATAAGCGCCGAGTCGGTAATACGCACTCCGTGGTGTATCTCGTATCTTTCTTTAAGCCCGCGCAATATCGCTATCGTATCCTCAACCGTTGGCTCATCTACCATGACCGGCTGAAAGCGCCTCTCCAGCGCCCTGTCTTTTTCTATATATTTACGGTATTCGTCAAGTGTTGTGGCTCCGATACAACGCAGCTGCCCCCGTGCAAGCAGGGGCTTAAGCATATTGGAGGCGTCTATCGCGCCTTCGGCAGCTCCGGCGCCTACAATAGAATGAAGCTCATCTATAAAAAGTATCACCTGGCCGTTCTTGCCCTGTATCTCTTTTAATACGGCCTTAAACCTGTTCTCAAATTCCCCCCTGAACTTTGTGCCTGCTATAAGGCTTCCTAAATCCAGGGCAATCACTTTCTTATCCTTTAATCCTTCAGGCACATCTCCGGAGGTGATACGCTGGGCGAGCCCCTCTACTATCGCGGTCTTACCCACACCCGCTTCTCCGATAAGGACCGGGTTATTTTTTGTGCGGCGCGACAATACCTGCATCAGCCTTCTTATCTCTTTATCCCGCCCTATGACCGGGTCTAATTTCATCTCCCTGGCCAGCTGCGTAATATCCTGTCCGTACTTCTCTAATGCCTTAAACTTCTCTTCCGGATTCTCGTCGGTTATGCGATGGCTGCCGCGCAAGCCGGAGAGCGCAAAGAGTATCTTTTCCTTATCTATACCCCGCTTCTTAAGTTCAGAGCTGACAGCTGAATCGGTATCGGACAATAAGGCAAGCAATATATGCTCGCCTGATATAAACTCATCCTTCAAGGAAGATGCTTCTCTGGCTGCATTGTTAAAAAGTTTATTTGTCCTTCCGGAGAGATAAACCTGGCTGTTGGCCCCGGATACCGAAGGCCTCTTACCTAAATATTCTTCTATTATTTTGATTATATCTGAATGGGGGGCACCCGCCTTATCCAAAAGATCCACTGCCATACTATCCTGCTGCCGCAATAAAGCATAAAGCAGCTCTTCAGGCTCTACGCTCTGGCGTCCGGATTCAGTCGCCAGGCTTACTGCCTCCTGCAAAGCCTCCTGTAATTTAACGGTCATCTTATCTAATCTCATTGACAACCTCTCTTTCTATATTAGCACTCATGCTATAGGAGTGCTAACGGTAAAGTAAAAAAATATTATTCTTTTTCTTTCTCCAATATTATTTTTATACCGTGTATATTCACGCGCTTCTCTTCCATTAAATAGTGGATATACTCTAATCTTTTTATATCTTTCAGGGAGTAAAGCCTGCTCTTCTTGCCGACCCTCCTGGGGCAAACTATTCTGGCCTTATCCAGTTGACGCAATGTCCAGGGAGGCAGATCCACAAGTTTACTTACCACACTTATCACATAAACAGGCTCATCAGGGCTGATATAAATATCAAATAGGCCCATCTCTAACTCCCTTCCCTTATCTCCTATCTTAATTTATATATACCATAAAATGATTTATTTGTCAATGTAAATTAATAATAATTATTAAATATCCTCATTGACTAATTGTATTCTATTGTTATGCAATACTTTATCACAAAGAATTTTTGGCAGTATAGCTTTAATATTCACCCCTGCCTGAAGGTATTCTATCTTTTCTATCTTACCTTCACGATAGCAAAGGTCCACAAGGTCCATCCGTGAATGAGGTATTAATATCTCAACGCTCGCCATTTTTGCGGCGAACTCACTTTCTATCCTCTTTAAAAGGAGATCAAAATTATGCCGCAGCCTCGCAGAGACAGCGACAGAATCCGGAAAATCTTTCTTTAACCTCTCCAGCAAGCCCTCATCTTCCAGGAGGTCTATCTTATTTAAAACAGTAACAATCGGTTTCTTATCAACCTTTAAACCTTCAATAACCTTAAGGACTGCCCGGTTATGTTCATATGCGCGCGGATGCGCGGCATCCAGGACATGCAGCAGGAGATCAGCCTCCGCGGTCTCCTCCAGGGTAGCTTTAAATGCCTCAATAAGATGGTGCGGCAGGTTATGCAAAAACCCTACGGTATCGGAAATAATTATATGCTCCCCGTTAGGGAGGGCCAGGCTTTTATTCAAAGGGTCAAGAGTGGTGAAAAGGCTGTTTGATACAATCTGGTCTGAATCGGTAAGGGCATTAAGCAAAGTAGATTTACCCGCGTTAGTATAGCCTACCAGCGCCACCTGGGGCACAGCCTTATCTTTCCTCTTCTTTCTCATCGTAAGACGGTGGGTCTTCAGGCCTTTCAACTCATCCTTAAGTTTATCTATGCGCTTGGTTATGCGGCGGCGGTCTACTTCAAGTTTCTGCTCTCCCGGGCCTCTTGTCCCTATGCCTCCTCCCAGGCGCGAAAGGATTATGCCTTTGCCGACTAACCTGGGCATAATATATTGCAGCTGCGCCAATTCACCTGCGTTTTCCCTTCGGGGCTTTTGGCATGACGGGCAAATATATCCAGGATCAACTGGGTGCGGTCTATAGTTTTCCTGCCGATCAGCTCCTCCAGGTTACGCTGCTGCGTCCCCGACAGGTCATGGCTGAAGATGACCGTATCAACCCCTTCTTCTTCGGCTGTAAGGGCTATCTGTTCGGCCTTGCCCCTGCCGATAAAAAAATTAGAAGTAGGTTTATCGCACATATAAGTGATATTATCCACTGCCTCTACGGCGCTTGAGCGGACGAGCTCCTCCATCTCTTCAGCCATATCCTCAAGCTGCCAGCCCTCTTTCTCATCCCTCAATTTAATCGTTACCAGTAAAGCCTTCTCCATAAATACCCCTCAGCTCCAATAATATTTTCTTCGCGGCGTCCGACGCCTTATCTTTTCCTGCGATATCAATCCACTTTATCCGCTTATCCTTCCTGAACCAGGTGAGTTGGCGCTTGGCGTAATTACGGGTATTCTTTTTAAGGAGGCGTTTAGCCTCCTGCATGCCATATAAGCCATCCAGATAGCCTTTGACTTCCCTTATGCCTAACGCATAACATGCGGTCTTGCTTAATCTTGATTTCAGGAGTTTCTTTATTTCCAAAACTAATCCAGCGGAGAACATACGGCCTACCCGCTTATCTATCTTTTCGTAAAGCGCATCCCGGGGCATATTCAGGCCGAATACCTTTATATCATACTCATCACCCAACCCCCTTCTTTTCTTTTGCAGCCTGGAGATCGGCTCACCCGTAGACCTGAATACTTCAAGGGCCCTTATTATGCGCCTGGTATCGTTAGGGTGTATCTTACGCGCGGCCTCGGGGTCAACAACTGACAACTCCTTATGTAAAGAAGCGCTGCCTGGCTCTTTCGCCCTCCTTATCAGCTCATCCCTTATCTTCCCGGCCCTGGCTTTGCTTGCGGGATCCGCTTTAAATATACCGTCTATTAATACCGTCATATAGAGGCCTGTACCTCCGGTTATCAAGGGGGTCTTCCCCCGCCTTAGTATATCTTTGACCGCTTTGGAGGCATCCTTATAGTACCTCTCCACGCTATATGCCTTATCCACGGGTATGATACTGACCATATGATGGCGCAGCTTCTTTCTAAGGTAGGCAGGGGCCTTGGAGGTCATTATATCCATACCCTTATATACCTGCATAGAATCGCAGGATATGATCTCGGCGTTGATCTTCCCTGCCAGGCATGCCGCTGCTGTGGTCTTACCTGACGCTGTCGGGCCCACAAGGAATATAATATTCTTTTTCATCTGCCTGTATCTTTAAGTTCTTCTTTTATAAGCGCGCGCTCTTCGCTGCGCCAGCGGTTGATCCTATCAAGCGCCCGGCTGAATTCATGCCCAGCCTCATCGTACCTGCCTGCCCCTTTATAGGCCCTGCCCAGCTCAAAATGCGCGCCCACATCTTCCTGGTCAAGGCTGACAGCCCTGCTTAATACCTTTACAGCCTCTTCAAAGCGGCCCTGTTTATTATATAAAAGGCCGAGATTATAATACGCGTCAACCGACAGAGGAAAAACCTTTATTGCTTCCCTGAATTTCTCTTCCGCCATCCTGAGATCGCCGATATTATAATATATTACGCCGTATGAAATAAGGCAGTAGTGGCTTTTGGGATTAAGCAGATAAGCCGCTTCTATCTGCGCCATAGCATTCCTGTGATCCGATATGCCGTTATAATACAGGGCCTTTGACAGGTGTGAATGGAAAGAAATATTATTCTGTTCTGAATAGCTGATTTTATCCTTACGGGAAAGGAGCCCGTTTGACAATACAAATAAGAGTATAGTTGCCGCAAGTAATACCCCAAACCTAAGGTATCTTTTATCCTTCAGGACCTCCCATAAACAGAAGGCCCCGTAAGAAGCAAATACGATAAGGAGCGGGACCATGCCGGCGCGGTAGCGCGTAGTCACAAAGAAAAAGGCGACACTTAACGCAGATGAAGCCAGAAAAAGATAAAGTAACGCCGCTTCCCTGAACCTCTTTAAGCCAAGGAGTATCCCCAGAAAAGAAAACGGCAGAATGAAACGCAAGTCCGTAAAGGTAAACTTAAGGGCCCTGATCTTATCAGCGATAAACTGGTATTCAATATCATGTATAGGCTCATCCGGGCCAAACAGATACGCTGTTTTTTTAAAGAGCAATCTCATATAAGCGCGCGGCTCATCCTTAATAAAATTCACGGCCCTGTTAAACCAGTATCCGGATACCTCCGATGCCTTAAGAGGCCTCCCTGCCTCTGCCTGGGCAATAACCCTGGAATCCCTGAACATATCCTCCTGGTTCGGGGCCAGGAATAATGGGGTATGGAATGACCCCCCGGCTTCAGGATTATTGCCGAGATAAAAATTTATCCCTATATTTGCGCAAATGGGGACAATATCTTTCGCGACCAAGTAATTCCTTAAAGTCACGGGGGCTATTATAATAAACAATCCGCATAGGAAACAAACCGCTCCAAAAAGTACCCCCCTGCCTCTCTTATTCTCTTCCCGCAGTAAAACTAATATTGCCAGGGCGCCAAAAAGGATAATATTCGCCTGGGTTAACGCGCATATCCCCAAAAGCGCGCCTAACCAAAAAAAACCTCTCTTGCCCGGATGATGCCGCGCGCGCAGCACGAATAAAAAGAACACAGAGTTCAGAAACAAAGAAAGGGAGGTATATACCAAAAGCCCTTCATAAAAGATGAATACCGAGTATAACGCGCAGCATATCCCCGAAAGAAAAGCCGCCTTGCGGTTAAATATTACCCTGGCAATAAAATACACCATTACGCAGTTAACCGCCCCTGATATAAACTGCAGCGCGTATACCGCTGTCACATTGCTTCCGGATGCCTTGAATAAAAAACCCAGGAAGTAAGCATATAAGGGCCATTTCATGAATACGGCCCTTCCAAGGATATCTCCGCTTGCGATATCCTTGGCCCATAAAAAATAGGAGTAACCGTCAGAGTAGGCTAACAGCGGGTATATTCCGGTTTTGATATAATCCAGCAGGTAGGCCGCCCTCGCCAGCAGGGCAGCCGCGAATATGAATATAATCGCCGCTATATCTTTCCTGTCAATCTCATTAGGGGGGTATGGCATTATTATCAGGGGATTATTTTTGTGGGATGGCCTTCTGATGAGAGGCGGCCTTTCAATTCTACCGCGTCCTGGCGCGAACTCAATTTTCCGGCCCTTACCCGGTAAGTTTTTACTCCGTTTGTATCCGCCTCTTCAAGATACGCATCATAACCTTTAGCCTTTAACTTATCGCGCAGGTTCCTGGCATTAGAAAAATTAACGAATGAACCTACCTGGACGGTATAATAGATATCCGTCATACCATACAGTTCCTTATCCAGGCTTATCTCCGGGCTCAAAGGGAATTCACTCTTCAGTTTATTCAGGTATAACCCCGCCCCCCTCGTATCCCCCTGCTTAAGAGCGGCCTGGCTTAGCCGGTAATAAAGAGAAGGGGTAAGTTTACCGCGCGCTCCTGCCCGCAGGGCTGCCTCATAATACTCCCGCGCTCTATCGTAATCTCCCCGCAGGAAATAGCTATCCCCCAACCCTAATTCCGCCTCATCCTTTAACGCGCTTCCTTTAAACTCTTTCAGGATTATCTCAAAGATATCCCCGGCGCGCAGGTAGTTACCATCCTTAAGATAGGCCAAACCCAGGATATAATACAATTCATCCAGGTTATCGTGGTGGCCGCTGTAACCCGCCAGGGACTTCTCGCCCTCAACCATCGCGGACCTGTAATCTCCTTTCATTAGATAGGATTTCGCCCTCTCCAGGTCCAGGCAATACGCCTCCCCTGCCAGGGAGAACAGGATAAAAAAAGTTATTATAACTTTAAGCATTTCTTTTTCCGCGAGATATCCTTCTGTATATCCAGTATAACCTTATGCCTTCTTTCTTTCTCCTCCCTCTTTACATCATCCGGCAGGCTGGCTGCCCCGGTGTGAGGGCGCGGAGAATATTTAAAAATATACGCCGAATCAAACTCAACTTCAAGGACCAGGCCGCGTGTATCCTGAAAATCTTCTTCGGTTTCCGTGGGGAAGCCCACGATTATATCGGTAGTCAGGGCCCCTCTCTTTACAATTCTACGATAATTATCCGCCAAATCCAAATAAAAGTTTCTGTTATAACCGCGGTTCATCATCCCAAGGACCCTGTCCGAACCTGACTGCGCGGGCAGATGCAGGTATTTTTTCAGTTTCTCCGCTTTGGCCATGGCTTCAAATAAAGCGCGCCCCGTATCCCTGGGATGCGAAGTGATAAAAGAAAACTCCTTAAGCCCCTTGATCAGATTGACGCGCCCAATGAGACCGGAGAAATCCATATCACCATCACGATAGGAGTTCACATTCTGGCCCAACAAGGTAATACTTGTTATCCCCGCGCTTATTGCCCCTTCTATCTCTTTAAGGATATCTTTGTAGCTGCGGTTACGGAGCGCTCCGCGCACGTAAGGGACTACGCAATAAGAACAAAAATTAGAGCATCCTTCAGAGATAACCACATACGCGTGCGCCTTATCTTCATAAAAACCGGTATGGTATATCTGTTCCGGCCTTATTTCACCATCCGTCTCCCATATTTTTCTCTCAAATGGACTGCCCGCGGACAGGCTTTGGATTATCCGGGGGATCTTATGGATATCCGAAGGGCCCACGGCAAAATCTACCGAAGGGGAACGTTCAAATATCTTTTCTTTGTAGTTCTGCGCCATGCACCCGACAATACCGATAACAGGCCTTTTGGGGAACCCGGATACCCTCCCGGCTTCAGACCAAACCTTATCTTCGGCGTGCTGGCGCACCGAGCAGGTATTAAAGAGAACAATATCTGCCTGCGCGGGGTCATCGGCGATCCGAAACCCCTCTCTTATGAGGAGCCCTGAAATTACCTCGGAATCCCGGATATTCATCTGGCATCCGAAAGTCCGGAGAAATACGCTTATTTTTTTATCCATTCCAAGTATCAATCCTCTTTTTCTCTATCTCTTATTGCATCCAGGATCGCGCGCTTAGAACATTCCGAGAAAAGCTCATGCCCTCTATCCGAAAAATGCCATATATCGGCAAATGTAGTCTCGCGCTCCCCTGAAAGCGCGTTAGAGCAATCGTAGAAAAATGACGTTTTACCGTCTGACAGGGAACTAAGCCCTTCCCTTGCCCGGATAAAATCTTCCCTTAGCTCCCAGAAATGAAATCTCCTACTATGCACATTCAATATCTTCTTCTCTAAGAATGACGGCCGCTGTTTCTCCAGGATGAACGGCTGTAATATATATATTACCTTGAAACCATGGGCCCCTGCCAGTTTTTTCGCTTCAGCCATATTAGCAAGATAGTTTTCTACCCCGCTCCTTCCCCCCGGGCGCAGTGGGGGGTGGCTGGAACGGATTATGCCTCTTCTGTAAAAATTAATAACCGCCCTGTAATCTTTCAGGCTCCTTATAAGCCTTATGGTATTTGAACCGTTCAGCGGCCTGTATATCGTTCTATTAATCGCCTGCAGCCTTAACGGAAAAGACCCGGCATCTTTAACAATCACCAGGTCATTTAATCCGTTCACAAAAACTACGATATCGGGTTTTATATCCAGGCCGTAATTCCTCAGGGCAGCCATCTCTTCATTACTTGTCCATCCTCCGCTGGCCAATATATATAGAACCACGGAATGCCCCTCATCCTCCAGATGCTCTCTTATGCGGGAGAAATACGTATGCTGTATATCCGAGGAATAAGCGCCAAACGCCACACTTGCCCCTACTATCAAAACCCTGCATTTGGCTCTTGCCCCCTCTTCTCCTGCTATCTGGTAACCTTTATCTGTTATATCCAACAACCCCGGCACTTTAACGAAAGGCTCAATAGTCCCTGTATAGGGATCGGCTTTTTTCTGCCCTATCCGTGAACCCCAGTAGCCTTCCCTCGGCCCCTTTGGAGGTATTGGAAGCCCGCGCTCCGTATAGCTGCTTTCCCACGCGAGCATATTTAAAGCCTTCCCTTCAGAGGTTATTTGCGGCGGCAGGACCTTGAGGATAAAATAAGAGGAAGCCTCTATAAGCAATGCAAGGAGTAAAAAAATAACCGCGCTAAAAATAAGGTTTTTTTTGATCATAGCCTTGGTTCCAAAAGGCATACTGCCTTACTTCTGGGGGCTTTGCAAGGCGGGCGTGCCGCTTTCCTGCGGACCGGCCAGAACGGAAAGAGGGTCCTTACGCGAACTAATATCCTGCTTGATCAAGCTGATCTCCAGGCTGATATTCTTTATCTCCTCTTCTATTCTTTCTATCCGCTTATCTAACTCGGAGAATTTTATAGATACATACTCTTCCGTTGACATCGGGACCACAAGGCTGCCCCTTTTTACAACAGGCATATCCTCTGGGATAACAAGCCGCAGGCCATCTACCTGCTTGAACATCTTGCCCTGTTCCTTCCGGGAATCAGGCGCAATATCTCCCTCTGCCGCGGAGGCCCGGGCATGCGCGAAAATCAAAACTACCGGCACTGACAGGATCATAATAAAATATCTTGCCGTCATAATAATCTCAACGCACCATCTTCCTGGTTATCCCCGCCCTCAAGATAGTCAACCTGCTGGATTCCGCTTCTATCATCTTGTTGAGATCGGAAAAAATGATCTTCATCCTCTCCACGGCTACTTTGGTGGGATTGTCTACTGCCTGAGCGGAAGAGACAAGGCTACTTATATTCGCTTCGTTCGTCTTCTTGATATCCGATAGCCAGCTCAATAGGTAATTTACTGCCGCTTCCGTCAATTCCTGCTTCTTTATGGTCTCAACTATCGCTACCATGGAAAAATACGCGTCTAGCTGGTTCATAGCGATAAAACAGGAATCCCACATGCTGGTCAGAAGGACAACGTCCCTTGAATTCTTCAAGAGTAATTTTATATTATTAGATTCCTTCATGACCCTTGAATGCATATTCATCAAAGCGTTGTTGGCGGAATAAGCGGTAGCAGTCAAAAAGAGGCATAACGCGAGACTGAATAATACGGTCTTTCTCATATACCCTCCTTTATTTAAACTCAAGGCATAGCCATCCTGGATACCGACATCGCGCAGCGTATAACGCTTGTCTCTGCGGATCTCTGGCTAATCTGCAGTTTCTCTATAATAAGCAATAACGCGGAGTTTTCTAAGCCGTACATAAAATCTATCAGCTGCTCCATCTGCGCTTCGCAGTTCAAATTGATTGTAAACTTCCTGGCCGGCCCTTCATCTCTTACCGACGCCGGCTTTATATCTATAAGATACACCATACTTTTACCGGCGATATTCTCAATCTCTTTTAAAAGGATGGTATTTTCTTCTTCTTCGGACTTGGCGGGCTTGAAAAATGAGGAATATTTGCTGCTCTCTCTGACGATCTTGTCCTTCATCGCGATTATGCGCATATCCCTTCTTATTGCCTCAGCTTTGCTATCTATCTCTTTATTCAGGGTGTCTATCTTATAGGCGACAGGATATATTATTAAACGGTCCATAACCGCCAGGACCGCCAGGGAAAGCGAAAAATAAAGCATATAGCGCTGCCTTTTCGGAAGACGGGAAATATACGCGTAAACCTCATGGATCTTGAATATTTTCATATATTGTCATCCTTTTCAAAAGCGCAGTTTATTTCAAAATCCGAAAGGTCCCTGGCGCCGTCTTTGCGTTTTGAGGTATATTTCGTCTTTACGTCCTTAAAAAATCCGGACTTCTCCATAATATCAACAAAAGAGAATGCCGCCGACATGGACTCCGCGGTGCCCCTTATGGCAAGTTTACCCTGGACATCATAACGGATATCATCCAGCTTCACGCTAAGCGGAGTAATGGCGTGTAGCTCTGTAATGACATCAAGTGAGTGGCCGCGGTTCACAAGATAGTTCCTTATTATGCGTATCTCCAGGAAATCCCTTTCCAGTTCCCTGGCCTCCTCGCTCAAAGCCGTATATTTCCTATCTAGGTTCTTCAGGTGGGCGCTCTTAAAATAGATCTTGCTAACCAGCATAAGGACGATCAACACAAAAATAGTCATAATGTATACGCCGGTCTTTATAAGATCTTTCCCCCTCTCTTCAAGGGACATCCTCAACTTTATCTCTTCAGGGATCAGGTCAACCTTAGCCTGATCAAGCGCCAGGACCGGGCTGATCAGGTCTAAAAAGGAGACTTTCCTAAAGAGTGAGACCTCCCTTAGGATATCCGCGGCAACGTTCATGCCGGGAAAATACGAAACAACCCTTACTGGGATACGCAATGCATTACCCAGGTTCATATCCAGGCCCCTTAACTGGTCAGCTGCCCCGGTAAGGATAAAGATATTGGGATTATTTTCAACATTCTCCCCGTGGTAAGCCTCCAGGGACCTGCGCAGTTCTTCAATAAACCTTGGTTCAGACCTCTCCCTGTCTGCGCTAAGATGTTCTGCCCCTATCGGTATTGACCTGATAAATATAGTTTTACCCTTCAACACCACGGTAAATTCTGAGAAAAACGCGTCAATATGGGTAACGCAAAAGGGAAGTTCGCTGTTTTCCAGTTTCGCCGCCTTAAGCATGAAACGCGAGACCCCCTCCACGGCAAGAAGGGCCCTATCAAGCTTTAAACCGGCTTTATCCAGTATATCGGATTGCCTCTTTATGATATTACGCGTAAGTATGACCAGGAGTATCTTGGTATAACTGCGCTTATAGACACCCGCTTCTATATAATCAACGATTATCTCATCGCGCGAATAAGGCGTGTGGTGGCCGGCCTGCAGGCTGATAATCTCCCTTATCTCTCTGGGGTCGACAGAAGGCACCTCTATATTCTTGGTGATTACCATATGTGAAGGAATGATATTTATAACTTCGGGTTTCTTTATCTGAAGTTCGTTTACGCATGAACGGACCAGCCTGGATATATCTATATCCGATAAACCGCTGGTATCCTTATAGAATATTTTAGCGAGTTCCTGCCTGTTGGGGAACAACCTGATATGAGCGATCTTGAAATGATTGGTATCCAGCTCAATCGCCAGGATATCCCGCCTCGCGATCGCCGAATAAAACGACTTGAACCCGGGTAATTTAAATTTGAACATCCCCTGTTAACTCTCCCTCCAGTATAATATCTGTGCGTCTTTATTCACAACGCAGGTGGCCGCTTGAGTAACCTTCCTGTTATTAATACTCCCCCTGCTTATTATCGTAAAATTACCCGAAGCCACACCCAATCTATCGGCCGCTACCTCGCTGATCTGCGCCAATTGCGAGGGGCTCAGGTCAAAAGACCGGCTTAATAAAGGGGCTATGCCGGAAACCGTCTCAAATACGTTATCGTCGCTGGTTCCGGGTATGCCGTCTTCTCCGCAGCGGAAGGTTATAACCTTATCAGCCATCTCCTGGCTAAGGCCGACGGCTAAAAGCGCGACACGGGAGGCGGTATTCACATTAACCCTTCCCTCTCCGTATATAGTAACATAATCTTTAATCTTCTCATAAATCTCTTTATTCATGCCCCTTATCAGTATTATCTCTTCAGGCACCTGAAGATCGGCATCTTTAGCTTCGTAAGGGCGCGGGAGCCCGGTATAATAACTGTCCTCGGCCCCCCCTATAAGGTTATTTGTGATATTATCGCTATCTCTCCAATCGACCACCGCGTATGCCAGTTCCTGGGCATCCTTCTCATCCATACGCAGCAATATACGGAAAAGCCGCTCCAGGGTATTTTCATCTGCCCTGTTAATATTTATCTTTCTTTCTTCATCAATGAGCCCGTATTTCGTCACGCGGGAAGCGGATATCTCATCAAAGTATTCGTAAGAGACCGAAGCAAAACCATCCCCTGCCCTTATATTTGAGAATATAGCAGGGTTATCGCATATACTGTCCCCAAAAGAATAAAAGTTTTTTTGCTCCCGGTTTTTCAGTGCCGCGATCGCCTTTTTCGCTCCCGCATCGCAAATATAATGAAGCTTATTCCTGTCCTGGATCCTGCTTACCAGCGCTATCTTCTGCCTGATAACCTCGCTTAAAACAAGCGCAAAAGAGGTCAACATAAAAAGCGTCCATATCACGATTATCAATATACTTCCCCTGCCCGCGTTTTCTTTAATCATCCTATCCAGCGACAGGTATACTCACTGTCTTTGCAATAACGCTATCCTGGCCATCGCCGGTAAATTCCAATTCAAGCCTAACCGCCAAAGGCGGGTCCTTCCCGGGCCAATCATCGCTCCACAGCAATTCTTTGCTCTCTTTATCATAATAATAATACCGGAAATTCAGGGCCCTTACCCCTCTTAAGGCCTCTTCAGGCGCGCCCTCCCTGCCGCTATACGAATCCGAGATATCCAGGCGCCATTTCTGCAACGCGCCTTTTTGCGGATCGTAATCATAAATGATCTTCCCGGGCGCGTCAACTCCTGCCTCACCGAATCTGACAAGAGAAGGGAATTCCAGCCTCTCTCTGCTGCCGAAGAAACTTACCGGGCTGAATTTCAGCGTATTTCTAAGCTCGCGGCCGAATTTATCAAAGAATAACGCGTAATCCTCCTCGGGGATGGAGGCGCTGGCCCTGCGCCATATCTTGACCCCGTTATCCAGCGTAGAGTATATCGCAAGCGATATGAACGCTACTATGGATGCCGTGATCAACAGTTCAATAAGAGTAAACCCGCCCTTACCATTATTCCCTGGCGATAGATAACGCATAAGCCGACCTTGATAAATATATATTTTTGTTTCCTCTCGGAAAAGCAAGGCGCAGGTCTATGCTGAATAACCCGGGCTGATCGCCCTGCGGGCCGCAGGCAAGCTCCCATCTGACCTGGCGGTTATTATTTAAATATTCACCCGACCCCTCGCCGGTATATACCCCGCTATTTGACAATTCATCCTGCGCCTGCCATATCTTTTCATCCATCCAATTGGAATTTTTCAGATAATTCTCGTAGTAATTAAAGGCGTCCAGCGTCCTGAAGAGGGCTTCGTATACGAAGACCACCCCGAATGCGAGTATGGCGGACGCGGCCATTACTTCTATCAGCGTAAACCCCTTATTCCCAGTTCTTGACATCGTCGGCGCTCTCAACACCATCTCTGCCTAAAGAATACAGGTCATAATCCGAACTCCTGTGCTCACCCGGGCACTTATACTGGTACTCCCTCCCCCATGGGTCTACAGCTTTCTTCTCCAGGTAGGGCCCATTCCAGTTATTTGCCGATCCCGGCCGGGATAATAACGCCCCCAAACCTTCCGCTGTAGATGGGTATGACCCGTTATCCAATTCATACATCTTCAGGGCGGTAGCGATATTCGCCCTCACATCGGCAGTAGCGGCAGAGACACGTGCCTGCTCGCCTCTCCCGGCAAAGCGCGGCATCACCATAGCTACCAGCGCTCCTATAATTATGACCACCAGCATCAACTCTATCAGGGTAAAACCCCCCTGGCCCTTCCTGTTCATGGCGTATCTCCTTTCAGGTATTCAACTTTTTCATATAATCCAGCCATCTGGCTTCCATATCGCCCAAATTTTGCATCCTGGTGCCATAGGCTGATTTTAGAGCGGCGTCTATGTTTTTACCGTCACGCAATTGCCTGCAAAAATCAGCAAAGGCGAGCGAACCATAAGCCTCTATCAGGAAGCCTACCAGCGTTACGGACTGCAGGTAATACTTGCTTATGAATTTCTCGTCCTTCATTTTCCTTATATCAGTTTCCATCATCTCTTTTAAAGGTATAAGCGTTCCGGTATCGTAAAGATAACGCGCCATAGCCTTGATATGTTTTCTCTTTGATGATTCCGCCCATTGGGCCACCCCCTCGTCCAGCCATAACGGGACTTCCCCCTTAAAACCTACGAAATCCCTGAATATAAGGTGCGCCAGTTCATGAGGCAGGAGCCCATCCATGAATTCATTGCTAAACACGTAGGTAGAAATTCTTTTATTGGTATAATCAGCCATCCCCACAGACCAGTCGGGATAACCCGTGGCCTTTAGGTACTCTTTTCTGTCCGGATAAATATAGACCTTTACCCTCTTATCCCATGTCCAGAAATCGCTGTAACGCGGATAGCCCAGCTCCGAGGCGATATCCCTGTAGTATTTTTCCGCTCTATCCGACACATCTCTGGCAAACCTCTCCCGTCCTTCATAATAAACTATAAAATGCTCGCTTTTTAACTCCTGCCAGGCATAAAGATGAGCGGCCCTGCCGAAGGCAAAAAGAAACAATAAAATAAATATGCCATGCGCCAATATTCTTTTTAACATGGGTTCAATGCCCGGGAAACAGCGCTCTTTTTATTTGTATTTCTGCTGATTAAGGGTATTTACTTCTTTGAGGATCTTATCTATCTCAAAAGGTTTCCAGAAGAAGGCGCGCACGCCGATAGACTCCGCTTCCTTACCCCTGGTAGGATCTCCGGTGATTACTATTATCTCGGTCCCTGGTTTGGCCCTGAGTATCTTATTGCACAACTCCAGCCCGCTCATATCCTTTAAGCTTATATCCAGGAATAGCAGGTCAAAATCCCCTGCTTCTACCTGTTCTAACGCCTCCTTACCCGAGGCTACGGTTGTCACTTCATAATCACGTAGGAGTTTACGGAAAAAACTTAAGACTATCGGATCATCGTCAACAACCAGTATCTTCAGCCCGCTTTTCTTACCCTTCTGGCTGCCGAATTCATTTTCTAGGATATCCGTCAATTGCTGGATATCAAATGGTTTCTTTATAGAGATGCTGGCGCCCTCGCGCACCGCCTCTTTCAGGATATCATCTACGGCATATCCTGTCATCATTACATATTTACTCTGCGGGGATATTTTTTTAAGTTCCCGCAATGTTTCTAGTCCGTTTAGCCCTGGCATCATGACGTCAACGAAAAATATATCAAAATGCTCCGCCTTAACCGCTTCTATAGCCTTTGCCCCGTCTTCAACTGCTTTAACCTTAACTCCCTTAAGAGAAAATATGCGCAACAAAAAGCTCCGGACCACCTCCTCATCGTCAATTATCAGGATATTCATCAGACAGTTCCCCCTTCCTTAAAAGCTATGGTTTTGTTTATCTCCTTCAGTAGTTCGGAGAAATCGTATGGTTTTGTTTTATACCCGACTACTCCCAAACGATACGCCTTTTTTATATCTTCTTCTTTGGTCAGCGCGGAGATGATAATAACGGGTATACCGTTAGTATCCTTGTCATTATTGAGCATCTCGCACACTTCAAGCCCCCCTATCGCAGGCATCAGCAGGTCCAGCAATATCAAATGGGGCTTAAATGACCTCGCCCTAGATAGGGAGTCTTTGGGGGTCTGTATCGCTTCCACCTCAAAGCCAGACAACTCTAAAAGCCTTTTAAGGCTGGTCAAAACAGCAATATCGTCGTCAACTACCAATATCCTTTTCTTTTCTGGTCTCATCGCGCCATGAAGTTAATCTGGAACACGGGAAGCAGCATGGAGACTACTATAAAACCCACTATCAGCCCCATTACCAGGATCATTACCGGTTCCAGAAGACTGCTGATTATTTTTATCGCTTCGTCGGTATCGCGTTCATAGGAATCCGCGACTTCCGCCAGGGCCTCATCGAGCCTCCCCGACTCCTCCCCCACGCTTATAAGATTTGCCATAAAAACAGGGAATACCTTTGAACTTTTAAGGCTGGCACCGAGAGAACCTCCCTGCTCGAGTTCTTTGCGGCTCTCATCAAGCTGGTTCCTCAATGTCTGGTTATCCAATACGGGTATCGCTATATCCATCGCCCGCAGTATCGGTATGCCGTTCCTTATCAATAATTCCAGCGTGCGGCTGAAACGCGCCAGCTCCGCTTTCAAGACAAAGTCCCCTAACAGCGGTACGCGCAGTTTCAGCCTGCTTAACGGCAGCTTCATCGCCTTCATCTTTAGCTGCTGCCTTATCAAAACTACGAGTAATGCCACGACAACCCATATCCACCATTGGCGAAGGTACATACTCAACTTAAGCAGGATAACCGTCGGTAAAGGCAGCCCTTCTCCTAGAGTAGTGAATATATTCATCAAACGCGGCATGACAAAAGTCAGCATAAATATTACGGTGCCTGCCCCCACGACCGCCATAAGCGCCGGATAAGCCATCGCCGTACGCAGCTTGGAAACCATCTCTTCCTGTTTACTGCGATACTCGCATATCCTTAAGAGCGTCTCGGGGAGAGTGCCGCTGTCTTCCCCTGTCTTGATCATGGCGATATAAAGCCGCGAGAAAACGCCGGGGTAACGCGAAAGGGCCCCCGAAAAGGCATCCCCTTCTTTTATCATATCATGGATACCCGATATCATATCCGCCATCCTGCGGTTATCCGCCTGCTCCCTTATTATATTCAACGCATCCAGTATAGGCACTCCGGACCTGATAAGGCTGGCAAGCTGCCGGCTAAAAACAGTTATCTCGCGCGGCCTTACTTTGCGCGAAGATTTTGGCGCGTTGGACACTGCCAGGGGAGAAACCCCGCCTTCCTGTATCCTCACGGGTATATAACCCATACGGCTTATTTTCTCAAATGCCTCTTTTTCGGAAGGCGCCTCTATCGTATCTTCAACTATATCTTTGGGCCCTTTTTTGGCGCGATAACTATAGACGGGCATATTAAACTTCTCCGTAATTTTCTACGTATCTGTCCAGCCTCGCCCTTTCAGATCCGCTTAGGCTTAAAAAACAGACGGCAATATCGTAATTCTTATCTCCAAGCATATCCGACCTGACCACCCTCACCAGGCACTCTATAGGTTCTGCCGCGTCGGGTAACTCCAATTTAAGGTCAAGGATCGAACCTACAGCAATGGGCTCATCAAGAAAGAAAAGTACTCCTCCGGCGGATATATTCTTTGTAACGCTCAAATGCTCCGCGGCAAGCCCGCGCTTAAGTAAAGCGTTATCCTTCTCCAGGATCTTATATGAGATATTTACCTTATCATTCAGCCGTTTATAAGCGCGCTTATCCGAACCGTGCAACTCATCATTTTTCACTGGGGCATTATCCTCCGGCAGGCCTGCGGAGGTAAACAAGCCCTTGACCTCGGGGGAATCTATCCCTTCTTCAACAGGGGTTACCTTCATGACTTCTTCGGGCGTGGTAAGGCCGCTGACCACCTTCTGCCATCCGTCCTGGCGCAATGTGCGCATACCCCTGGCTATGGAACTTTTCTTTATCTGGCTGGAGGGGGATTTTTTCAGTATAAGGTCTTTTATAGCATCGTCAACCGGCAGCATCTCGTAAATAGCCGTCCTGCCGAAAAAACCGGTGAAATTACACGCAGGGCATCCTTTGCCGCGGTATACCTTAACATCACCGGTAGACTTCAGGCCAAGGTCCCTGGCAATCAGTTCTTTTAATTCTAGCGGAGCCCCCTTATCTTCATTTTTGCATTCCGGGCAGATCAGCCTTATCAGGCGCTGCGCGAGGAATGCCTCAACACTGGAAGCTAAAAGATAAGGCTCAACACCTATATCCAGTAAACGGGCTATACCGCTTGGCGCGTCATTAGTATGCAAGGTAGAAAATATAAGGTGCCCTGTCAAGGCCACCCTGATAGCTATCTCGGCAGTCTCAAGGTCCCTGACCTCGCCTACCATTATCACATCCGGGTCATGCCTCAATATGCTGCGTAAGCCCCTGGCGAAATCCAGCCCTATCTCAGGCTGCACCTGTATCTGGATTATGCCGTTCATCTCATACTCAATCGGGTCCTCTATGGTTATGATCTTGCGTTCCTTGGTATTTATCCTGTTCAGGGAAGCATAAAGGGTCGTGGTCTTACCGCTGCCGGTAGGCCCGGTAACAAAGATTATACCGTGCGGTTTCTGGATAAACGTCTCAAATATCTTAAGGTCCCTCTTCGCCAGGCCAAGTTTCTCAAGGCTGAAAAGCATCTGCGTAGGGAGTATCCTTATTACTACGCTCTCGCCGAAAGGCGTAGGGATAGTAGATATACGCAAGTCCAAAACCTGCTCCTGCACCTTGACTATAGCGCGCCCGTCCTGAGGGAGGCGGCGCTCTACTATATTCAGGTTAGACATTATCTTTATGCGGGATATTATCGCGTTCAGAAAGTTTTTTATCTCACCCGGTATATTAGCGTCATATAACAGACCGTCTATACGGTAACGCAGGTTCACGCCATTCCTGTAGGGTTCTATATGTATATCGGTAGCCCTCTTTTTCCACCCTTCCAGGATTATCTGGTTTACCAGCCTTATGACCGAAGCGTCCCCAGCCAGCTTTTCTATATCTTCTACATTGCTGTCCCTTAATTCTGCAGAACATGTCAGTGGCTGCTGTGAAGTGATCTTATCCAGGGTCTCTGTGGCAAACCCGTAATATTTCTTTAAGGCCTCCAATATATCGCAGGACAACGCGAGGGTTAATTCAATATCAATGCCAAGCTGCGTCCTGATCTCATCCTGTATCTTTATATCCAGAGGAGTTGAAGCGGCGATAACCAGGACCCTCTCCTTGATCTCTATAGGGATAAACCTGTAATAAGCGGCGACCTTAAGAGGCACCTTATCCAATACGGACTTATCCACGCTCATATCCTTTATATCAATAAACCTTAACTTAAGTTTATCGGCCAGGGCCGCAAGGATATCTTTTTCGTTCACGACGCCGGACTTAATCAACAGGTCTCGTAACTCCTCCTGCAGCGTATCGGCCTGTTTGATAAAAGGTTCCAGATCTTTACTGCTAAGTATCCCCTTCTCCATCAGGGCCTTACTCAATAGGATATCGTTTTTATTTGCCATATCTTATTATATCTGTTTTAGGGTATTAGTGCCCATATATTTTTTATACCTCTGCGTGGCCTCATCCATATCCGAAGATGAAACCAACACAAGCTCCAATTGCAGCCCCCTGGCTTCCTCTTCCGCCTTTTTGAGGGCCCAGACATTAAAAGGGTCTGTTATGGCTATGGTAACCTTAAGATTATCCCTTTTAAAAGGAAGATATTTATATTCTAACACCAAAGAGGCGCTGAAACTTTTCGCTGCCTGCCAGTCAATATATTGATTGCGCAGCTCAACAAAAGGGATCCCGAACTGTTCCGATACAGCGAAGAGCAGATCTTTTTCCGCGATCATCCCCTTCTTGACCAGGATATCTCCCAGGTATTCCCCTGTATGCGCCTGGTCAGCGAGCGCTTCCTTGAGGCTTTCGGGAGTGACCAGTCCTTTTTCAGTAAGTATCTCTCCTAATTTTTTATTACTCTTTAACATTATACCAATGCCCCGATAAGGTAAAACTCCTCTTCGGGCTTGGAATCAAAACGCCCGGCTATTATCCGCTCGCACCCGTCAAGGGTCTGCTCCGTGCTTACGTACTGCCCGCCTTTACCGGTATATGCTTCAGCCACAAAAAAGGGCTGCGTGAGAAAATTCTGGAGTTTGCGCGCGCGTTCATAGATGATCCTGTCGGCGGCTGACAGTTCATCTATGCCTACTACCAGGACTATGCGCCTTAATTCTTCATACCTCTGGAATATCCTTATTGCCTCCTGGGCGATATCAAAGTGCCTCTTGCCTATGATATCTATATCCAGATTGGCGCTGGATGACAAAAGAGGGTCAATCGCCGGATATAAACCCAGCTGTATGCGTTCGCGGGAAAGCACCATAATAGAATCAAGAAAACTGAAGATGGCCACTACCGCCGGGTCAGTGAGGTCATCTGCCGGGACATATACTGCTTCAAAAGAAGTTACCGAGCCCCCTCCTTCGCTGGTAGTGCGTATCCTCTCGTGGAATTCGCTCGCCTCCGATACGAGTGTAGGCTGATAACCGGTTTCTGAAGGGACCCTCCCTAAAAGAGTGGATATCTCCGCCCCTGCCTGGACAAAACGGAAGATATTATCCACGAAGAGAAGCACATCCTGGTTCTTCTTCTGTATGGATTCGGCCATGGTAATACCGGTCATCGCCACCCCGAAACGCGCGCCCGGGGGTTCATTCATCTGTCCGAATACCATCATTGTCTTGGATAAAACTTCATGTTTCATCAGTTCAAAATAAAGCTCGTTACCCTCTCTGATACGCTCACCTACTCCGACGAATACGCAGCTGCCCTGGTATTTCTTTACTATGTGCTGTATGATCTCAAGGGTCAGGATACTTTTACCCAGGGCAGCCCCTCCCAGGATACCGGTCTTGCTACCTTTTACTACGGGAAAAAGCAGGTCAATTATCTTTATCCCGGTCTCCATCACTTCAAAGGTCCTCTTGCCGCTCTTCTCTGTCTTTACGAAGCTGCCCATCTCGGATTTTCTTATGTTAAATCTCTCCTCGGATACGATCTCGCCCTTCTGGTCTATCGGCTCTCCCAGCACGTTGATTATCCTGCCATAGACAGATTCTCCTGCCGGTATCTGTATGGAAGAAGCGGTGGCGAACGCCTCTTCGTTACGCTGTATATTTATTGTAGAATTAATGGATATGCAGCGCGCGATATTCCCCGGGAGATGCTCCGCGACCTCAAGGACAACCGGCTCCTTGTCCACCGTATGAGTACGGATGACATTGAATATATTGGGCACATCCTTAGCCTCGGAGAACTTCACATCCACAACCGGCCCCTGCACGGAGACGATCCTGCCTACAGCCATATTATTTTCGCTATTAACTGGCATACAATAACCTCGCTGCGAACAGCTCGCGCATATTGCGGTCAATAAGCTCATGCCTTACCCTGAAATATTCCAGGCGGGTCTTGCCGTCCGTTTCCTTCAATTTCTGCGAACTCTCCTCAAGGTGCACGAAACGCGCCGCGAACTCGGCCAGGCGGCTCAATCCAAATATCTCGTAAAATTTCTGCCCTATCCAGGTATACGCCAAATACTCCACTATACCCTTTATATCTGATTCCATGAGTACTTCCTCCGGATATTGCCTTTCTTCGGTAATACCCGTTATACTTTTGGCAAACGGAAGAAATTCCACTATCTCTACTTTCTGGACCGTAAATGAGATCGGCTTGGGATAAACCACCTTAAGGGACCCGAAAGACCCGTCAAGGACCTTATGGACGCAATAATCCCTCAGTTGCATCGCCTGCCCGTAACGCTCTTCATCTTTTATCCCGGGGAAGGCGACAAAAGCAGCTCTGCTCTCGGAGGCGTACATCCTACCGCGGTCTCCCACGACGATGAGTTTCCCCGGTTTCTTCTCAAGCTCGGAAAGAGCGGAACTTACAACCTGCATATTCAACCCGCCCAAAAGCCCCGTATCCGAAGTAATAGCCACCACCGCCATAGGCAGGTCATTATCTTCAAAAAACATATGCCTTATCTTATTGGCGTCCAGCACCCCGAAAAAACCCTCTATCTCCGAAATGAGCTTTTCAAAACCCTTTATCTTATGTTCAAGTATCCTGTATTGGGTTACGGCGATATTCTTCAGTGCCTCAATAAGCGCCGCTAAGCCGCGGTTAAATTCCAGGTCCCTCTTAAGTACGGATAATGTCTTCATATTTATTGAATAATAGACTTGAAATAATCCTTCAAGCCCCCTTCGATCTTCTGTTTTAATTCCTCTGTCAATGTCTGTGTCTGGCGCATCTCTTTAGAGAAGGCGGGGTATGCTTTCTCCATAAACCCGAGTATCTGCGCCTTAAACTGTTTTATCTGCGCGGCGGAAAGATTATCTAATACCCCTTTGTTCAGCGCGAAAAGGTATATTATCTGCTCTTCTACGGAAACAGGCTTATTCTTATCCTGGACTATCAGCTGATTTATCGCCTCTCCGCGTTTGAGCCGGCTCTCTGCTTCTTTGGATAGGCCGGTAGTCCTCAACTGCGTCATTTGCAGGAGTTCTTTATATTGCAGGTAATCCAGGCGAAGCGACCTGCTTAATTCTTTCATTGCCGGCCACTGCGCTTTATTGCCGATACGGGAAACTGAAAGCCCGAAGTCTATCGCGGGCTTAAACCCCTTATTAAAAAGCCCCGTGGCAAAGTAAAGTTGTCCGTCAGTCATTGAAATCAGGTTTGTAGATATGTACCCTGTGACATCACCCTGCAATATCTCTACTATGGGGAAAAATGTCATTGAACCTCCGCCCAGGTCAGGTTTAAGGTAACCTGCCCGTTCAACAAGCTGTGAATGTATATAGAATATATCGCCCGGATAAGCCTCCCTGCCGGGAGCGCGCTCAAGAAGCAGGGATATCTGCCTGTATACCCAGGCGTGTTTGGTCAGGTCATCAAATACCGTGAGCACATCGCGGCCTTTATACATAAAATATTCACCCAACGTGCACGCTGCATAAGGAGCCAGGTACTGCTCTCCGGTTGACAGGGATGCGACCCCGCTTACAACTATAGTGTATTTTAAGGCGTCCTGTTCCTTTAGTATATCCAGTATCTTCAAAAGGCTGGAATAGGGTTTTCCTATACAGCAATATATACAAACAACATTTTTCCCCTTCTGGTTCAATATGGCGTCCAGCGCGACGGTGGTCTTACCGGTAAGCCTGTCCCCGATAATCAGCTGGCGCTGCCCTTTTGCTATGGGAATGATCGCATCTAATATTAATGTTCCGGTCTCAAGGGTCTCTTTTACCGGCACGCGTTCCATAACTCCGGGGGCGACCCTGAATACGGGGTAATATTCTTTAGCTGTTATCTCTCCGAGTGAATCCAACGGCTGGCATAACCCGTTTACCACCCTCCCTAAAAACCCCTCCGATACCGGGATATTCAAAGACCTCCCCTTATTATACAACTCATCGCCAGCGCGTATTGAACTGGCGTCTCCCAACACCAGGATCTGGACCTTATTCTCGGTAAAACCCATGACCAATCCCGGCACGCCGCTTGCGAACTCCACTATCTGCCCGTTCATGCAGGAAGGGAGGCCTTCAGCGTTAACAATGAATTTACGCACGGATTTTACCCTGCCGACTTCCCTTATATCAAAATCGGCTAAAGCGGTTTTCGCGGCTTTAAACTCTTTCTTCATAGCATTATGCCTAAACGGTAAAACTTACATCTTCTTTGACTGCTCCTGGACCTTATTCCTTAAGCTTCCATCCAAAACCAGGCTGCCTATATATATAATAACACCGGCTACAAGGTCCGATTCAACCTCTTCCTTAGGATCCACCTCATTACCGAGTACTTCCTTAAGTTTATTGCGCAGGATCTTTCGCTGGCTGTCGCTAAGCGGAAAAGCCGAAGCTATTTTGACCTCGCCCGCGCCCTTTGGTATATGAAGGCGGTCCAGGTGGCTGAAATCTCCGGTAATCAGCTCCTCTACCCAATGCGTATGGACATCAAGCTTGAATTTATCGGGAAGGGTGCTGCGTATCAACTCGCAGGCCTTATCAGTAGCTTCCCGGCTTATCCTGTCATTAATCTCGGCAAGCAGCATCTTGCGGGACTTATCCGCCTGTTGTATCATATCTTCGCTCTGATGATGGGCCAAATCCAGTATCCTGTCCCTCTCGACCGTCCCTTCTTTTATCATCTTCTCTTTTACCTGTTCTGCCTCTTCCTCGGCCTTAAGGATCATATCCTGGCATTTATGTTCTGTTTCTTTTAGCTTTATGTCTATCTCCTGCTGCTTTTTCGCGTAATCCTGGCCCATCTCCTCAAGATGGCGGGTAGCAAGCACTACATTCTGCTTCATTATCCGCTGGAACAACACCACCATCACCGCGAAGACAAAACCAAGCAGTATTATCAAGGGCATTATGATCATTCGTCACCTCTCCTTAACGGTATTATTGCCTAGAATTAAGACGGCCCGAACAATTGAAAAGAGATCAGCATGGCGATGATAGCCAGCGCCTCCGCGAAAACCAAAGCAATGATCATGGCGGTGAATATCTTGGGCGCGCTGGAAGGGTTTCTTCCCAGGGCGCTTATACTGGCATAGCTTGCCGCGGCAAAAACTGCGCAGGGGCCCAGAAGGCATAAACCGAATATTATAATGATCGCCAGATTCTTGCTCATTATTGCTCTATGATGACCGTGACCCGGTTGTTATGCATTTTCATGACCCCTCTTCTTACTGGGATCATCTCGTTATCAATAAATAAATTCCCGGAAATGAGCCTTGAGACGATGCTTTTATGAAAAGGCGAAACCTCAAAGACTCCCTCTTCTCCGGGTAAAATTACGCTCCTGGCGTTTCCTTCAAAGATTACTTCCCTGGGAGTTAATATGGATACGGCTAGAAGCATATTGACCTTTTATCACTACGGCGTTTCCTTCGGCTCTTCTCCTGCCTCTTTCTGGGCCTCTTCCGGAAAGGCGCTCTTTTTGGCTGCTATAAATTCCTCTTTTACTATCCGCGCCTGATGGTGCCAGGTAAAAAACAGCACCGCCGCCAGAAGCCCTATAAATGTGATCACAATAAATATCAGTATCCATGTCATCGTTTTCGTCGGGGATTCGGATTTGATCTTTGTCTTTGAGAGCATATCGGGGGCCAGCGGGCCGCCTGCTGTAGCGAGCGCCTTCTCAAGGGCCGTGATATCATCCTTGATCTCCTCCAGAATGATAAGGTTAGTGCGATATATGCCTATATGCCGCTCCCGGCTCACAGTATCATCCTTTTGGGTAACGGCTATTTCATCAAGGCGCTTAAATATACTATCGGCTGTTTTAGCGCCCCTTTCATAATAATCGGTATTCTCAAGGCGCTTTACTATATCTTCGGTGCGCTTCTTAAGGCTCTCCAGCTGCCTTTCAGGGATAAGCCAGACATCTTCTACCTCTATTTCAAATACGCGTATCTCTGAAGGCGCTAACTCAAGCCTGGGCCTGTAGGCGTAATATATGGACCTTGCCGCGTCGTACTCCAGGTCCAATATCCCCGAATCTATTATATCCCTGGGTTTTACCTCCTGCGGCAGGTCATACTTTATATCTACTTCCTGCCTCTTTGTCTTGGAAGGGTTAGCTACCATAATACGGAAGATAACGCTGCCTGACTCAAGCCCTACCGATACTACCGGAGCGTCCTCGCCTCCGAACTGGGATTCAAATAGCCTTAACAAGAGGTTGACTACGGAATTTATATTCTCCGTTTTACCGCGCACATCTTTAAGGGTCGGATTTTCCGCCAGGTTCTTCTCAAGGAGCGTCTGCAGGTCAAACCCTTCCTCGCCGGCCAGTTTCCTCAGGCGGTCTGAAATATCATTTACTGTTTCAGCCAGCAGCGTTGCTGTGCCGCCTTCTCCGAATGTTTCAGGAAGACTGTTTAACTTATCCTGCAGGTTCTTTAGCCCGGCTGGAATATCCTGGTCCTGCCTGGTTGTGATCAATGCTTCAAGCGCCTGGATCGCCTCTACCGCCTGCTTTGCCGCGCGCTCTGCCTGCGGGGCGGAAGCGGCAAGGCCGGCGATAGTAGTGATACTCATAGCTTCCACTACTCCCGAGCCCCTTACTTCCCTGCCGGTGCGGTCTTCAGATATAACGTAGGTATAGGATTTACCGGGGTCAAAACGGCTATCCGCCGTAAATGAATATATATAAAGCCCTGGTTTACCGCTGGACTCCATTATCCGCTCATTATCAATTATGGCCTCATTCTCCCAATCGTAAATAGTTATCTTCGGGACCAGTTTCTCAAGGCCTTGCACTGTGATAGTAATATCTTCTCCTACCAGGGCCGGGTCAGGCGCTACAGAAGCTACCCACTGGCTCGCCTCTACCGTACCGGAACCCGCCACCAACCCCTGAGTCGTCTGTTCGGTCATGATATAAGTATATCCTTTACCAGCGGTAAAGCTGGAACCGATAACAAAATCATAAGAGTAAAATCCCGGATTAGTCTCCGCGAGCACAACATTACTCACGATAGGCTTATTGTCCCAGCTGTATATCGTGATCACAGGAGAGGTGGACGGCTGCCCCTGGACCTGCAGGGTTACCTGCTGGTTAACGACCGCCGGGTCAGGGGACACAGAAGCGCTCCAGGAGAATTTCTTAGCCGTAGCCTCCAGGGCTTCGGCCGCGTCCGCTGCCTGCTGGCCTGCTTCCACCGCCTGCTCGGCTCCGGATTTTAATTGCACGATCGTAGTGCTGACCGTATTCTCAAAATTACTCAACGCGGTATCAATCGCGTCTTTCATATCCGTCGTCTTATTCTCTATTATATCAACTGTCTGGTTCATCTTGCTTTCAATGATCTCGGTCTGGTTGCCCATCTTGGTGACCATAATACCGATAAGGCCCCCCTGCGCTATTGCCTCCGCGACCGTCATATTCTCGCCGATCATCAGGGTGGTTTGGTTGGCGGTCTCCTGAAGCACGTCATACATTGATACGGTTGAAACAAGGTTAAGCATGAACGGCGTCCTGAATTTACCTCCGAGGTCAGTCTCTATCTGTGTTATACCGTTATAGACTACGGAGGTATTCAACCCGTCATTCCTGGGGGTCCCCCACTCCTGGGCGAAAAACCCGGATGAACTCACATCCTGCGTATACATCTCCTTGACCAGGGTGCCGTTAGGTGCGTATATTTCAATAGTGCAATTGGACGCTATAGTAGAGAAGTTCCCGCTCTCATCTTTTACGCCTGCCACTGAACCGTCCCTTAAGAGCGTGCTCTTGAAAGAAAGGTGGTCGCTTGCCGCGTCATATGTGTAATCGGTCCGCGCCTCCCATACGTGCACGACCTTGGATTCAAGGAATACCGTGACATTAGTATCTCTTGAAGAATCGTAAGGTTTTGATGAACCGCCGTAATCTTCATGGGACCAGGTCGCCAGCAGGTTTACCCCGTAAGGGGTCTTATAATCTACTACGGGAGATACTAACCCTGACTGGATCCATGTCCAGTTAGTAGCGCTTGAATTCACCGAAAGTTTACCGTCGGTAATATTTATGCCGGTCAGCCAATCGCGCACTATCCAGGTAATATTATAGTAATCAATAACAAAGGGGCTTGATACCTTATAAACCGCCGGGTCATTTGCGTCGCTTATCTTAAGGGTGACATTATGCGGCAGGCCGCTCGCGCCCAGGTCGGGTATGGTCCAGATAAAGGAGTTATTATTTTCGCTGCCGCTTGAGATGGTGTAATTAGTAGCGTTCACGGTGAAGTTGTCTTTGGAAAGTTCTATCTTTATCGCGGGCACGCTGCCTACCGTTGTCCAATTCATGGTGTGGCTCTGCTCATTAGTCACCCAGCGTTCTCCTCCGGACGGGTCAATGAATGTAAAGTTACCCCTGATCTTAAACGGATAATTTGTTATATCATAAGTCTGGTTATCATTGGGGTCCTCTATCTTCATATAAACCGTGAAAACGTTGACTATATTATCCGGGACCTGCCATACGAATGTGCCGTTATTATCTACTATGCCGTCATTGACAACCCCCCAATCTTCGCTTACCGCGACCCACGGCCCTTCAGTGCCGTTAAGGCAATAGGTGATATTGGCGGCGGTGACATTCTTTCCGGAGCGCTGCCAGGTAATCGTCTGGTTGGAGCCCACGTCAAATGCCTGCTGGGGGCCAGAAGGCCAGGTAAAGGCGAGGGTGCCGTTAATGCTGAATAAACCCGAATCAGCGTATATCTGCGAATCATTATAGTCAACTATCCTTACCCTGATATTTGTGCTCGTATTATCCGGCACAAGCCAGGTGCAATTAGTCTGGGCATTGGGGTTATTCTCATAGTTGCTCCTGATAACCAAAGGCTCCGTCAGGTTATACGGGAAGTTGGGATTCGGGTCAACGATAGAATAGGCGATGACGTTCACTTTCGGGATACTTCCGGTAGTGTTCCAAACCACCGTGGTCGTGTGATTAATGGGGAGCCTGTCTCCGGCGCTAGGCGAACTCACATTGAAGGCGCCCTTTATCTTAAAGTATGCCGAGGTATTATTGATATCGTATCCGCCCGGGTCCACAACCCTCACCTTTACGGTATTGGAGATAAGGTCGGGTATGGTCCAGTTCTCAAATATGCCGTCGTTAGGAGTTGAATTGGCTATAGTTATATTGTTCGCGAAGTTATCATCTCTGGCCACATCCAGGCGGACATTAGCTGTCCTTCCCGCCTTATCCCAGGTGATATCCGTCTTCTGGTTCACGATAAAGGTATCGTTCTCAAGCGGCGTAGTAATCTTATAATATTCTACGATCCAGGCATTGGCATTGGAAGTATCGTAATACTCTCCCGTGTTATTCACGTCCTCTACTCTTATGCGGAATAAAGGCGTGCTCTCGTTAGCTACCGTCCACGGAAGCACCCTCTGCGCATGGGGCGCTCCTTCATTGCTGACATTATAAGATATAAGGTTGGTATAATTCCCTCCGTCGGTAGCATACCAGACGTTCACCAGCGGCACGTACTGGCTGGTGCAGTTCCAGATTATATTCCTCTGCTGGGCTACCGGCCATTTCTCCCCGCCGTTAGGAGAGATAACGGTAAAACCGGGGATGATCTTGAATGTCGGGCTCACGTTATATGAACCACCCTCATCATCCGGATAAGTAATGCGCATCTGCACCGTCTTATTCAAGGTATCGTTGACTAACCAGTTGTAATAACCATAATTGGTCATATTCTCTTCGCCTACGCGATACCATGTCCCGTTCACATCAGTATAATAATACAAGTTAACCTTATTCGCCTGGCCATAGCTGTTCCAGGTGATATTGAACACCTTGCTTGCGATAACACTTTCATTCGCCGCGGGCGTATTCAGCACGAATTTAGGCAATACCGTGAATGGCCCTGCCGTATCATTCACCGAGAAATCATTGGTATCAAATATCTTTACCTTTGCCTGCGTTGATACCTCTACCGTACCGTCTGTAGGAATACCCCACGTATAAGATAAGGCTTCCCCTTCTGTCTTGGCTATGGTCACAGGCCAGGTCGTGCCGTTATCGGGAGAGTAAGCGAGGGTAACGTTCTGGATAGACCCCTGCCTCAACCAAACGATATCCTCGTTAGTGCCCACCTTCCACTTGCTGACCGCGGTAGGAGATAATAAATCAAGGGAACCTACTATCCTGAAAGGCAGCGGGGTCGTGTAATTTACCGATGGGTCGGCATTACGCGATATCTTTACCTTGGCGTTAGTAGTCAAGGTATCATTCACGTACCAACCCCAGCTGCGCGCGCTTACATCAGGCGCATTGGTAAGCTGGACAAACCCCCCGTCATTGATATTATAAGAAATAGTCACCTTGTCGTTGCTTGGATAGGTACCGTTATAGCTCCAGTTAAGATAATATGTTGAGTTGGCAAGCACCCTTTCATTATACGCCGGCGTCAACAATTGAATGGTGCCCTTGATCATAAAAGTATCATCGGATGTATCGGTGACCGTTGAATCATTGGCCGACTCTATGCGGATTGAACCGGCATCAGTCACGGCGTCATCCGGTATGGACCAGGTGAATGTCCGGTCATTAGAACTGATATTGGCATTAGCTATTATCCTCTCGTCACCGGTCTGGTTAAATATGATAGTAATATTGCCTAAGGAGCCGGTCGGCACCCACTTGATATCATAGGATTGCGCGGCGGTAAGGTTCTCTCCTCCGTTGGGCTGGGTAACCCTGATCTTGCCTTTGATGTTGAATGCCGGAGACTTTGACCAGGTGTAATTGGCCCTCTGGGCATCGGCATCCGAGACCCTGATAGAGGCGCTATCGGAGATTGTATCGTTCACAGTATAATTATATGTCTGAAGCACTCCGCTCTGCCCTGCCGGGACCGAACCGTTTATCGTAAATGTGCATCCGTCGCAGCTCTCATTAGTAAAGTTGTTTATAGAGCCTTCTAACTTTACGTATCCAAGCGTACCCGTAGGGGTCCACATGATCAACTGCGGAGAGGCGACCTCCCAGGTAAACAACGGCCCGCCTGTAGGCTGGTCAAGGTCAAGCTTGCCAACGATCTTAAAGCTGTTATCCGAAACATCCCAGACGCTCGGATTCTGTGTATCTGAAATATTTATCCTCACATTATTCCCTACGGCGTCCGGTATGGTCCACTCATAGCTTAAGTTTGACGCTGAGACATTGGCAAACGTGACCCATGGCCCGGTAGTGCCGTTAATGCAATAAGAAAGGTTCACGTATTTGATATCCCCTGTCTTCACCCAGTTAATAGTAGCTTTAGAGGCCCCGTCATAAGTTAGCACTATCCCTTCATCGGAAGGATATGTAATGTTAAGCGCGCCTCTTAATGTAAAAGGATTATTGGATGTATCGTTTGTGAACTGTCCGGCGGGAGATGAATCAGATACCCTGATTAAACCCTGCAGGTAACTTAAAGGCCTGTCGGCATCGATATTCCACAGATAAGTGCAATTTGTAGTGCAATTTGTAGTGCCGATCCCCGCCTCAATAGTGTTCCAGGTCGTGCCGGAGTCATTGGAGTAGCTTAAGTCAACTGATGTGATATTGCCTTTCTTGGACCAGTTGATATTCTGGGAGGTCCCGACATCCCATACAACACCCATATTATCGGGATAGGTTACCGTAAGGTTGCCTCTTATATAGAAGAAGCTTGAGCCGGTATTGTTTACCTGGGTATTATTAAGGTATGTGAGGCGCACCTTACAAAAGTTAGATAGGACACTGCCGTTAGCCGATGCCCAGTAATAAGGAGGCGTGCTTGATACCGAGTGGTCTCCCCCGGCGACCACATATTTCCAAGTGGAACCGGAGTCGGTTGAATATTCAAGTATGACATTGCCTACGTTAAGCCCCTGGCGGGTCCAGTTGATATTGTATGGCTCTTGCGCTACTACGGGG
>JBAZEH010000019.1:0-30650 GCA_041653955.1 Candidatus Omnitrophota bacterium
AGGAGATTTTAGGTATCCCTATTCCCGAGGATAATATGATAGTGGAAGGAGAGGCATGATGGAAAGAAGAGCATTAGGAAAGGGGATAAGCGCTTTAATACCGGGTAAGCCGACAGGGCCCGGAAGCCACGAGGAAGTCGTCTCTGTTAAGATAGAGCAGATCAGGCCAAATCCTTTTCAGCCGCGCGTTGATTTTGATGATGAAAGCCTGCAGGAGCTGACCCAATCTATAAAAGAAAAAGGGGTTATACAGCCTATCCTTGTCCGGCGCGCTGGTGACAACTATGAATTGATCGCCGGGGAGAGGAGGTTCCGAGCTGCTAAGTTATTGGGCCTCAATGAGATACCAGCGATAGTAAAAAATGTCCAGGATCGCGACTCCCTTGAGATAGCTCTAATAGAAAATATACAGCGGGAGTCTTTAAACCCCATAGAAGAAGCTCGCGCATACCAGTTTTTGATAGATAAGTTTAATGTTACGCATGATAAGCTTAGCGAAGTCCTTGGCAAGGCGAGGGTGAGTATTACCAATACCCTGCGGTTATTAAAATTACCGGCGGAGATACAGGATGAAATTAAAAAGGGGCGCATATCATTTGCGCACGGACGCACACTCCTGGAGATAGATGACCCACATCATCAGCGCCGCCTGGTAGGAGAGGTCCTTGCCAGGGAGTTATCTGTCAGGGAGTTAGAAAGTTTGATCAAAAGCCAGAGGAGGAAGTTGCCGAAACGCAAGATCGAGCATGGCGCCCGCGAGCCCTACGTGGCTGTTTTGGAGGAGGAGCTGCAACACGCCTTGGCGACCAAGGTCAGGATAAGCAAAAGAAAGAAACGCGGCCATATCCTCATAGAGTTTTACTCTCAGGAGGATTTAGATAGGATCGCGAAAGTGATCAGGGGAGGATGATTATGAATAATCAGGCAACACTCATATTGATCAAGCCGGACGGCCTGAAAAAATCTTTGACCGGGAATATATTGACCAGGTTATCTGAAACCAAGCTGGAGATCGTAGCCGCCAAAATGGTGCGGGTACCCAAAGGGCTTGCGCAGGAGCATTACCGTCATCTTAAAGATAAGCCGTTTTTCGCGGACTTGATAAAGTATATTTGCGGAGAGATCCATAACCGGCCCAAGGTGATGGCGCTGGTTTATTGGGGGGTAGACGCGATCAAGAAGTGCCGTTTGTTAGCGGGTGCCACCAATCCCGAAGAGGCGGAATCTACAAGCATCCGCGGCTCTTACGGCAGGATAACAACAGGCGGAGTTTATGAGAATGTAATACATGTTTCTTCCGACGAGCAGGAGGCGCAGAGAGAGATCAAGCTTTGGTTTGCGCCCGATGAAGTTATCGTGAAATTGTATCCTACCAAAGAGGCGGTCAGCACCCAGAAGAAGGTGCTTGTTTGGGCAAAATAGCATAGGATGAGCCGATGAATAGTATGACCGGTTTCGCGAGCAGGGAGTCTGTTGTTGAGGGGCTTGGAAAGGTCTCTTTTGAGATACGCAGCACTAACCATAAGTTTCTTGAGACCGTGCTTCATCTGCCTGCGGGGTTTTTATCCCTGGAGGATAAGGTCAAGAAACAGATTGAGGGGAGCGTCAAAAGAGGGAGGGTTGTTTGCGTGATGAATATTCTCGGCGCTCCTGCTAATGATATTTTTGTCGACAGGCGCCTCTTGAAAAAATATACTGTTACGCTTAAAGAGATACAAAAGGAGGCGCGCATTAAAGAAGGCGTAACCCTTGATACTCTTATACACCTGCCGGGGGTTTTATCGCTTGCCGAAGAGAAGCGGGCCAAGAGCAGGGTATGGCCTCAGCTTAATAAGCTGCTTATCAGGGCCCTGGAAGACCTGGCTGCCATGCGGGAGAAGGAAGGGCGGGCTTTATATGTTTATTTCATGAAGAGCGCGCGCTCTTTGCAGGAGAGCCTGTCGGCTGTCACGGCCAGGTTCAGGAAGGCGGTAAAGAGCAGGATGGCGGAGCTGGGAACTCCGGAGGAGCGCTCCGGTTTCCTCAAGAGCAGCGATATCACCGAGGAGATAGAGAGGCTCGCGTTTCACGCGAAGAACTTTAAAGAGAAACTTTCTAATAGGGGAGCTATAGGCAAAGAGCTGGATTTTATCGCCCAGGAGATGCAGCGGGAGGCGAATACTATGGGGGCTAAATCTTTTGATGCCGCGGTATCGGCCATGGTGGTGCAGATGAAAAGCCAGATAGAGAAGATACGCGAGCAACTGCAGAATATAGAGTGACCAGACAGGCAAAGAAAAAGGGGCTGCTTTTTATTATATCCGGGCCTTCGGGTTCCGGGAAAACTACTTTGGCAAGGAAGCTCGTCGGCAGCGCGAGATTCAGGGATAAGCTGGTAAGGTCCGTCTCTCTTACTACGCGGCCTAAACGCTCCGGAGAGAAAGATAAGAAAGATTATTTTTTTATAAGCAGCGAACAGTTCTTAAGGGAGCTTAGGGCCGGGCAGGTCCTTGAGTGGACAAGATACCTCGGTTATTACTACGGGACCCCTAAGCGTTTCATAGATAAGCAGCTGGATAAGGCCAGGCATATGGTGCTCTGCCTGGATTTAAAGGGTGTCCGCGCGATCAAGAGGCAATATAAGGAGAATACCGTAACGATATTCGTAATGCCGCCTTCTTTAAAGTCGCTCTTACACAGGATGACCGGCCGTTGCAGTGAAACCAAAAGAGAGGAAGTCAGGCGCCGCCTTAAGCTGGCCCAGCGGGAGCTTTCCTCTGTTAAACAATACGATTATTGTGTGGTGAACAAGGATTTAAAGCAGGCTACAAAAAGGCTGCGGGAGATAGTGTTAACGGAGATATCACGTTTTAATTATTGCGGGAAGGAGCAGGAATAATATGCCGTATTCGGTGCCGTTGGAAGATCTGTTGGATAAAAGTGAACATTCTATTTATAAGCTGGTTATTCTGGCCTCTAAGAGGGCGCTTGAGATCGCCGAGGGCCAGCCCAAGCTGGTTGAAGAGGGTTCTTCGCTTAAACCCTCTACCATAGCCTTGCATGAGATCGCAGCGGGCAAGGTGTACTATAAAAAAGTAAAAGGCAAAGAATAACTCTATGGTTAAAGGCAAAAGCATTATCCTGGGGGTCACTGCGAGTATCGCCGCATATAAAGCGTGCGATATAGCGCGCCGCCTTAAGGAAGAGGGGGCCTCGGTTACTGCGGTGTTGACTCCGGAAGCGGAAGAATTCATAAAGCCGCTTCTTTTCCAGAGTCTCACCGGCAATAAGGCGTATCGCGGCTTATTTGATGACCCTCAAGAGTGGGAGATAGAGCATATATCGCTGGCGAAAAGGGCAGACCTGGTATTGATAGCCCCGGCGACCGCCAATATAATCGGGAAGATCGCTTCAGGTATTTCTGATGACCTGTTGACGTGCGTAGTTTGCGCTACCAAGGCGCCTGTTTTGATCTGCCCGGCGATGAATGAGAATATGTATAATAACCGGGTCACCCAGGGTAATATTAAAAAATTGATTTCGCTGGGGTATGGTTTTGTAGAGCCGGCAAAGGGGCGTCTTGCCTGCGGAGAAGTCGGCACGGGTTGTTTGGCAGAGATCGACCGGATAATCAGAGAAGCAAAAAAGGTCCTTTGATAATTATTTGGCGCGGTAGCCAAGAGGTAAGGCAGTTGTCTGCAAAACAACTATTCAGCGGTTCGATTCCGCTCCGCGCCTCCATAAATTAGATGGCGCATAAGCGCAAAGAATTAAATATTAATGGGGCGGATCTTTGGTAAGGGAATATTTTCTGGATTTTTTAAGAGGAGTGATTGATGGAGACGGATCTATTCGGAGCTGGGCGCACACTATCAATAAGAGAGAACAGTGGAGCTTGAGGGTATATTCCGGTTCTAAAGAGTTTGTTAAATGGCTCAGCGATACAATAGCCTGCTTATTGGAAGTTTTTGGCAGGATCCACAATAGCAGGAATAATCTTTGGGTATTAAAATACGGCAAGATGGCCGCTAAAGAAATTCTGGGAAGATGCTATTATAAAAACTGCCTTGGATTAGAAAGCAAAATAAAATTAGCGCAAGATTGTTGCGGAGCGCATACGGGTTGGACTCAGAGCAAAACGGTTGTTAAGGAGGTTATACCGCCGGGATGGCGAAATTGGCAAACGCACGGGACTTAAAATCCCGCGGCCGCAAGGCCTTGTGGGTTCAATTCCCTCTCCCGGCATTTCGGGCTCATAGCTCAGTTGGTTAGAGCGTTGCGTTGACATCGCAAAGGTCTGAGGTTCAAGTCCTCATGGGCCCACCATAATAAATGCATTAATGCAATTATTATGGTGATGCCGAATGAATGTAATTCGGCCATTTTATGGCATTTGAACAGGCAATGCCGCGGCGACAAGCCACGCAGCGGGCGAAAGCATACATTAAAAATCATGGACATAGAAACTTTAAGACACTCTTGTTCCCACATTATGGCGGAAGCCGTAAAAGAACTTTGGCCGGACGTTAAGCTCGGTATCGGCCCTTCTATTGAAGACGGATTTTATTACGACTTCGGCAAGAAGGACCCGTTTACCGACGAGGACCTGGAGAAGATAGATGAAAAGATGCGTGAGATCATTGCCAGGGATGAGCCTTTTGTGAGAGAGGAGCTCTCTAAAGAGGAAGCGCTTAAATTATTCAGCGGGCTGAAAGAAGATTACAAATTAAGCTTGATCAGGGAGATACCCGACGCAAAAGTATCCATATATAAAACAGGAGAAAGCTTTGTAGACCTTTGCCGCGGCCCGCACATTAAATCTTCCGGGCAGATCAGGGCCTTTAAGCTGTTGTCGGTCGCCGGGGCGTATTGGCACGGGATAGAGACAAACCCCATGCTGCAGAGGATATACGGGACCTGCTTTGAGACCCAAAAGGAGTTAGAGGAGCATTTAAAGAATTTAGAAGAGGCTAAACTGCGCGACCACAGGAAACTCGGCCCTTCCCTTGAGCTGTTTGATATATTCCATGAGGATGCCGGGGCCGGGCTTGTATTTTATTATCCCAAAGGCGCGCTCCTTAGGAAGATAATAGAGGATTATGAAAAGGCAGAACATTTAAAACGAGGTTATGAGATAGTAATGACGCCGCATATTATGCAGGCGGAGCTTTGGCAAAGATCCGGGCACTACGATTACTATAAAGAAAATATGTATACCCTGAAGGTAGAGGACAGGGAATTTGTCCTGAAGCCTATGAACTGCCCGGGCCATATATTGATATATAAGTCCAAGACCAGAAGCTACAAGGACCTGCCTGTCAGGTTTTACGAGCTGGGCACTGTTTACAGGCATGAAAAGGCGGGTGTTCTGCACGGGATGCTAAGGGTGCGCGGGTTTACCCAGGATGATGCCCATATATTCTGCCTGCCCGAGCAGGCGAAAGAAGAAATAAAAGCGGTTATTGATTTTGTTTTTGATACAATGAAGGTGTTCGGGTTCCATGATGTGGGGATAGAGTTAAGCACCCGGCCGCAGAAATATATAGGTTCTGATGAAGATTGGCAGATGGCAACCGATGCCCTTGAGTCGGCACTGAAGGATAAGGGGCTGGTTTATGATGTTAACCCGGGGGAAGGCGCGTTTTACGGGCCAAAGATAGATATCAAACTGAAGGATGCCTTAAAGCGCGAATGGCAGTGCGCTACCATACAGTGTGATTTCGCTCTTCCCAAAAGGTTCGGGCTCACCTATGTGGATGATAAAGGAAAAGAGCAGCAGCCTATTATGCTGCACCGCGTTTTGCTTGGCAGTATCGAGCGCTTTATCGGGGCGCTGACAGAGCAATATAAGGGGGCTTTTCCTCTGTGGCTTGCGCCTTTGCAGGTTTTAGTCGTGCCTATAAAAGATTCCGCCCGCGAGTATGCCGCGAAGATAAAGTCCGCCCTGGAAGCAAGTTCTATACGCGCGGGGGTGGATGAACGAAATGAGACCCTGGACAAAAGGATACGCAACGCGGAGATGAACAGGGTACCTTATATACTCGTTGTCGGGGAGCGCGAGGCAAGGCAGGGGAATGTTTCCGTAAGAAAGAGGGGGTCTGGGGACCTGGGGGCGGTAGCCTTAGAAGAGTTCATAAAACAGGCGAAGCAGGAGATAGACAGCAAAACAATATAAAGGCTATCATTTTGGAGATAGCCTCAAAAGATGGGAGGTGGTTACGATAAAAAAGTTTATACGTATAAACGACAGAATACGCGTACCGCAAGTGCGACTTGTGGGGCCGGACGGAAGTCAACTGGGCGTAGTATCAATACAGAATGCGCTGGATATGGCCAATCAGCACGAGTTGGACCTGGTAGAGGTCGCGCCTCAGGCGAACCCGCCAGTATGCCGTATCATCGATTACAGTAAGTTCAAATACGACCAGGAGAAGAAGGAGCGCGAGGCAAAGAAGCATCAGCGCCAGTTCCGCCTGAAAGAGATCCGGCTTAAGCCGAATATCGATGACCATGATTATGAAATAAAGGTAAAGCACGCGGCAACCTTCCTGCAGAAGAAGGATAAAGTCAAGGTGAGCCTTTTCTTCCGGGGCAGGCAGATGGAGCATCTGGACCTGGGCAGGAAGATCATTGACAAATTCATTACGGACATACAGAGCGTCGGGCAGGTAGAAAAGGACCCGGTCCTGGAAGGCAGGATAATGTCCTTTATGGTAGCGCCAAAATAACACAGGTATAATCAAGGGGTAAAAAGATGCCAAAATTAAAGACTAAAAAAGGCGTAGCCAAAAGGCTGCGTTTGACGAAAAAAGGGAAGATCAAGTATGCCACTTGCGGGAAGAGCCACCTTTTGTCCAGCAAGACCACTAAGAGGATACGGCACTTGAGGAAGTCAAAGACCGTAGACGGCAAAAAAGATATAAAATATATCAAGAGGATGCTGCCCTACGGCTAAACAGCAAACCAGAAGGAGTATTGCATGGCAAAGATCAAGCACAGCGTTGCGACAAGAAGAAGAAAGAAAAGATTATTAAAGAAGACCAAGGGCTACTGGGGGGACAGGAGCAAGCAGTTCCGCCAGGCACGCCGGGCGCTTATGCATGCCTTGGTGTATGCCTATCGCGACAGGCGCCTGAAGAAGAGGGAGTTCAGGGCGTTGTGGATCACGCGCATTAACGCTGCGTGCCGCGAAGCAGGCATCACATACAGCCAGCTTATCAGCGGGCTTAAGAAGGCCAAGGTCGCCTTGGATAGAAAAGTCCTCGCTGATTTAGCGGTGAAGGATGAGCGCGCTTTTAAAAAAGTCCTTGATATAGCAAAAGGTTCAAAATAAGCATAAGGTGATCCGATGCATGTGATAATAGTCGGCTGCGGTAGAGTGGGTTCAGAATTAGCCAAACTTTTATCGGCCGAAAGCCACGATGTAGTCGTAGTTGATAAAAACCCTTCTGCCTTTGACCGGCTGGGGGGGACATTTAACGGAGTTACCCTCACAGGTAACGGTTTCTCGCTGAGCTTGTTAAAACAGGCAGGCATAGAGAAAGCGGATGCTTTTTGCGCTGTTACTAACGGGGATAATACCAACCTGGTATCGGCGCAGGTAGCCAAGAAGATATTCCAGGTCTCAAAGGTGATAGCCAGGGTTTATGACCCCCACAGGGCGCACATATATAAGACGCTGGGGCTGGATATTATCAGCGGGACGATACTTTTCGCGGCTATGTTAAGAGATAAGATCATCGAGAGCCGTTTCTCCAGCTATCTTATTGAAACCAAGGACCTGGGCGTCATAGAGATAGAGGTCAAAGACAGCCTGGCCGGAAAAACCGTTCAGGATATAAATATCTCCGGAGAGTGTATGGTTGTGGCGATAAGGCGGCTGCACGGGGTTATTATGCCGGAATTGCATACTACTTTAAAAGCAAGGGATATATTGATGGCGGCAGTAAAAGTCTCCAGCCTGGAAAAGGTAAAAGAGAAGTTCGGCATATAAAGCAAGAGGTATAATATATGCATATCGTGATCGTTGGCGCCGGTAAAGTAGGTTATTTTTTGGCCAAAAGGCTCATTGATAATAAACACACAGTGAGCGTAGTAGACAAGGATAAGCAGTTATGCGAACAGACCGCCAAGGCCCTGGAGGCGTTAGTGGTAAAGGGGGATGGTTGCGACCCGCACATCCTTGAGGAGGCCGGGGTAGCCAGGGCGGACGTGATAGCCGCGGTTACCGGAGAAGATGAAGATAACCTTATCATCTGCCAGCTGGCAAAAGAACTCTTTAAGGTAAGGCGGACCGTAGGCAGGGTCAATGACCCGGACAATGAACATACATTTACTGAACTAGGCGTTGATGTGCCGGTGGATGCCACTAAGATAATCTCCAAGATCATAGAAGAGGAGGTCTCCTTCTCTGATTTTGTGAACCTCATGAGTTTTAAGCGCGGGAAACTTGCTATTGTGCGCCTGGACCTGCCCGCGGATTCCCCGGTATTGAATAAGCGTGTTCAGGATATAAAGCTTCCCCCGGATTCAGTGCTGGTCTCAATATTAAGGGGAGAAGAAGTAATCGTGCCTAAAGGCAATACCGTTCTTGAGTCAGGGGACGATATAATAGCCCTTACGGTCGTAGGCAATGAACAGCAGTTATTGAACCTGCTGGTAGGAAAACTTTAGGATGAAAAGCGAGCCTGTAATTAAGATGGCTTTGGGGATCGCCGCCGAGGTCTTATACGCCTTTTGTATAATGCTGGCGGCTTTTTTTATCTGCCTGGTATTATATTTCAATAGATAGACATAGATATGGTCCTAAAGCCCCGCCTGGAAGATATCAAGATCACCGCTTATTATCTGGGAAAGATCATTCTCGGTTTAGGGTTTATTATGCTTATTCCCGCGGCAGTAGGTTGTGCCTACAGGGAGATAAATCCTGTCCTGGACTTTCTGATCGGCGCCGAGGTCGCTTTTATATTCGGCCTGTTGCTGACCAGGCTTTTTCATACGGAAAAGGATCTGAACTGGATGCAGGGGATGATCGTGGTCAGCCTCTCCTGGCTTGCCGCCATGTTGTTAGGGGCGATACCGATGTATCTAAGCGGCCACTGGCAATCTTACCTTGATTCCTGTTTTGATTCTATGTCCGGTTTTGCCACTACCGGCCTGGTCCTGGCGCAAAACCTCGACCACCTATCCTATACCCATAATTTTTGGCGGCACCTGATTATGTTTATCGGCGGTCAGGGTATAGCGATCGTCGCGTTATCATTTTTTGTCCGAGGGGTTTCCGGGGCATTCAGGATATATGTGGGGGAGGCCAGGGATGAACGGGTCCTTCCTAATGTTATCCATACCGCGCGCTTCATATGGCTGGTAAGCATCGTATACCTGGTTTTGGGGACGCTCCTTTTAGGCGTGATCGCGTCCTTAGAAGGCATAAGGCCGGCCAGCGCCTTCTTCCACGGGGCGTGCATTTTTATGGCGGCCTTTGATACGGGAGGTTTCTCTCCGCAGTCACAGAATATACTTTACTATCATAGTCCCGCTTTTGAGGCAGCGACCATTATCCTTATGGTATTAGGCGCGTTGAATTTCAGGCTGCACTATCAGCTTTGGACCGGGAACCGGCGCGAAATATTAAAGAATATAGAAACGAGAGCGCTTTTTACCAGCGTGGTCATTACCTTTGTCATTACCGCGTTCGGGCTGGCGCAGGCAGGGGCTTATCCCGGGGCATTGCTTTTGTTCCGTAAAGGTTTTTATCAGCTTATCTCCGCGCATACCGGTACGGGTTTTATGACAATACACCCCGCGCAGTTCCTGGGCGGATGGAATGAACTTGCCCTATTTGGGATCATATGCGCCATGGCGCTGGGCGGTTCAGTGTGCTCTACTACCGGGGCCATAAAGATGCTGCGCGTCGGGATAATCTCCAAGGCGCTTATACAGGATATAAAAAGGATAATCCTGCCGGAGAAAGCGATCGCGATACAGAAGTTCCACCATATGAAAGAGATATTTATTGATGATAAACAGGCGCGTTCCGCGCTTCTTATAACCCTTGCCTACCTGGTACTATACGTATCGGGAGCGGTTATCGGTATGTTTTTTGGCTACCCGTTCTTAAACGCGCTCTTTGAGTCCACTTCAGCCTCTGCCAATGTCGGGCTATCCTGTGGGATAACTCACGCGGGGATGCCGGTATTCCTGAAGCTTACCTATATAGTCCAGATGTGGTCGGGGAGGCTTGAATTTATGTCTGTTTTTACGCTGATGGGATTTCTGGTAGCGTTCATAAAGGGGAAATCATGATGAAGCATGCGCGTTTATTATCTTTGGCATTATTAGGCTGCTCTTTTTTGGTTTTAGCCGCCTCGCTTCACGCCCAGCCAATATCCAGCTTAGAACTTTTTACCCACGCCGCGGATTATGACGGGCAAAATGTAATCTATGAAGGGGAGGCTATCGGTGATATAATGATACGCGGCCCTTATGCCTGGGTAAACGTAAGCGACGGAGAAGGGGCGATAGGCATATGGATGCAGAAGGAGTTCGCCAGCAGTATAGTTTACTCCGGCAGCTATAAGTCCCGGGGGGACTGGCTTGAGATCAAGGGGGTTTTTCACAACGCATGCCCGCAGCACGGAGGGGAATTGGATATACATGCCGAATCTATACGCAAGATAAGGACGGGCAGGGAGATCAGCGAAAAGCTTAATGTAAGCAAGAGGAATATGGCATTTGTTTTGTTGGGGGTATTATGTCTGGTATGGATATTGAAGCAATTAAATCACAAATAGATTCCGAGTCCGGGGGTATTGATTCCGCCCGGAAGCTGGAGGATTTCCGGGTCAGGTTTCTTGGAAGAAAAGGGGTGTTGTCCCAGCTGACCGCTTTAATACCTGCCCTTTCGCCCCAGGAGCGCGCGATATTCGGCAGGGAGGCCAACGCGTTAAAAAACAGGGTCCTCTCTATTATCGAAGAGAAACAAAAAGCGCTCGCCGCCGGCCCCGCCAGGTGCCGGGATAATATTTGCGATATTACTATGCCGGGGATCGCGCAGGAGTTAGGCCGCCTTCATCCTATTACCCGGATCACAGACGAGATATGCTCTATATTCAGCAGGATAGGGTTTTCCGTAGTGGAGGGCCCGGAGATAGAGACGGAATACAATAATTTCACCGGGCTGAATATCCCTTTGGAGCACCCTTCCAGGGATGCCTTTGACACCTTCTATCTTAAAGGGGAAAAGGGTATGCTGTTGCGCAGCCATACCTCTCCTGTGCAGATCAGGGAGATGAGGTCGCGTAAGCCTCCGCTGGCCGTAGTCGTCCCGGGGCGCGTATACCGTCCTGATGCCACAGATGCCAGCCATTCTTTCATGTTCCATCAGATAGAGGGGTTTATGGTTGATGATCATATACGATTTTCGGATTTAAAAGGCATATTAGAGTTTTTCGCGAAAGGGGTTTTTGGAAAAGATATCAGCATGCGTTTCAGGCCGCACTTCTTTCCTTTCACCGAGCCATCCGCGGAGGTGGATATATCCTGTATAATATGCAAGGGTAAGGGTTGTTCGGTATGCGGGAGGAAGGGTTGGCTTGAGATATTGGGGGCGGGCATGATACATCCCAATGTGTTCAGGCATGTCGGGTATGACCCTAAGAAGTATTCCGGCTTTGCCTTTGGGATGGGTGTAGAGAGGATAGCTATGCTTAAGTTCGGGATAGACGATATAAGGCTGTTTTTTGAAAACGACCTGAGGTTTTTGAGGCAATTTTAATATGAAAGTCACTTATAACTGGTTACGGGAATTCGTCGATATAAAGATCGCGCCTAAGGCGCTCGCGGATAAGCTGACTATGGCTGGCCTTGAGGTCGCCTCTATCGAGCAGCGTTCAGGAGACCATATATTTGAGATCGAGATAACTTCCAACCGCCCGGATTGGTTAAGTATAATAGGCGTCGCGCGCGAGGTAGCCGCGGTCACAAATAAAAAGTTATACGCCGGGCGTTGTCAGCCGCGCCGCGGCAAAAAACCTCATCAGCCAAATCCTCAAAGGTTAGATGTAAAGATAGGGAATAAAAAAGACTCCCCTCTTTATACTGCCGCGGTCATAAGCGGCGTTAAAGCGGGCCCGTCTCCGGAGTGGCTTAAGAACAGGCTTGAGTTGATGGGGTGCCGCAGCGTGAATAATATTGTGGATATCACCAACTACGTTTTATTTGAGATTGGAGAACCTCTGCATGCCTTTGACCTGGATAAGCTGGAGGGGGATACAATTTTCGTGCGCAGGGCGAGGGCAGGGGAGAAGATAACTACTATTGACGCGCAGGAGCGCGCGCTCGGAACCGATATCCTGGTTATCGCGGACTCAAAGAAGCCTGTTGCCGTAGCCGGAGTTATGGGGGGTAAGGATACGGAAGTTACCGAGGGCACCAGGAATATACTTTTAGAAGCAGCGGTATTTGACCCTGTTGTTGTGCGTAAGGGCAGGCGTTCCCTGGGGGTGCAAAGTGAATCTTCTTACAGGTTTGAGAGGGGGGTCAACCCCGAGGATGTGGAGACAGCTTCCTTAAGGGCGGCAGAGATGATCAGGCAGTTATGCGGCGGGGTTTGTGTCTTAAGAAAACGCGCGGGTGCCCCTTTAAGGAATAAGAAACAGATTTCCCTGGAACTGTCCGGGGTGAATAATGCCCTGGGTATAGATATCCCGGCCGCCAGGGTGAAGAGGATATTGAGCAGCCTGGGTTTTAAGATAAACGCGCGTTCATCCGGGCGTTTTACTGTAGTGATCCCGCACCACCGGCCCGATATAAGACTGCAGGCAGACCTGATCGAAGAGATAGCCAGGGTATACGGGTATGAGAATATACCTGTAAGCCTCGCGCCAGCCAGGCCCGCGGCGGAAGGGGCGGGGTTTAAAGAAAAAGTTGCTTTCATAAAGGATATTCTCGTTGGATTGGGTTTAAATGAAGTGATAACTTACAGCCTTATAGATAAAAAACTTCTGAGATATTTTGGGATACAGGACACTCTTGAGGCAATAGAGGTGCTTAACCCCTTGAGCAGCGAACAGGAGATATTAAGGCCCCGGCTTATGCCGAGCCTCGCTTTATGCGTTGCCCGCAACCTGAACCGGGCGCGTGAGTATATTAATATTTTTGAGGTATCCAAGGCCTTCTTTCGGTCAGAAGGATCCTTTAAAGAAGAGACGCGGCTCGCCGTCGGACTTTGCGGAGAAAGGTCTTTTCTGCTTGAAAGCGGTTTGATAAAAGACCCCGCAAGCCCGCTGCATTTAAAAGGTATATTGGAGGTTGTCTTTGAGCGCATGGGGATAAAAGAATACGCTTTTTGTGCCCAGGAGGGCTCATCCGATATATCCGTCAGCATACGCGGAGAAACGGTAGGTTTTATAACGAAGGCGGAAAAGTCCGCGCTGGATAATCTTGATATAAAGAATAAAGATCTGTTCGCGCTGGAGGTCTCTCTGGAGAAGATGATATCTTATGCCGATCCCGAAAGACGATATAAGCGCCTACCCGTATATCCGGGTATATGCAGGGATATAAGTTTTATTTTAAAGAAGGATATCCCCGCGGGCGGGTTGTTAAAGGCCGTAGAGGAGAGAGGGCGCCCCTTGCTTAAAGAGGTTAAGGTTTCGGACTGTTACCAGGGCAAGCAGATACCGCAGGGTTTTAAGGGCCTGACAGTTTCCTGCTTTTACCGTTCTGATGAGCGCACGCTGACAGAATCCGAGGTCAGCCCGGTTCATTCCCTTATTTGTTCTCTCCTTAAGGATGAGTTCGGGGCGCAGTTCAGATAAACCTTGTTTTTTATAAAGGCATGTGTTATACTTTTCTTGAAAATAAGAACAGTTCTTTTAGATGTCCCTGCCGTGCACGTTGGCTGTGAGATAATTGGTGAACTAACACCAATATAGAGGGGGCCTGACTCTCTTCTTGCTCAGGCATTAAGAGGAGGGCACCCACTTGTAACCAGATCGGTTCACGACAATCCGCGCCAACGGCACATGCGGGGATTTTTATTTTTATGGACCTTTTCGAAGGACAGAATAAAGGGAACCCCGGGGACCTTCCGCTTGCTGTGCGCATGCGGCCGCGCACCCTTGATGAGTATGTCGGCCAGACTCATGTATTAGGCAAAGGAAAACTGCTCCGCCGCGCGATTGAGGCAGACCGTATCAGCTCGCTGATATTATACGGCCCTCCCGGCACCGGCAAAACATCCCTGGCCTGGTGCATCGCGCATATCACTAAATCCCACCATATAGCCATCAACGCCACAACATCAAATGTAGAGGAATTAAGGAAGGTTATCGCCCAGGCCAGGCACAAGAAGGCGGCAACCGGGGTCAAGACGATCCTTTTTATCGACGAGATACACCGTTTTAATAAGGCCCAGCAGGATGTATTGATGCCGGATGTAGAGGAGGGTAACCCCCTGTTGATCGGCGCGACCGTGCACAACCCGTTTTTTTCCCTGGCCTCTCCGCTTTTATCCCGTTCGCTGGTAGTTGAATTAATGTCGCTTAAGGCAAATGATATCCTGACGATACTTAACTCCGCGTTAAAGGATAAATCCCGCGGGTTCGGGGAGCTCAAGATAAAGGCCGATAAGAAGGCACTGCAATTTTTATCCAGGGTCTGTGAAGGGGATGCCCGTCGCGCCCTGAACGCCCTTGAGATAGGCATACTGACAACCCCCAAATCTAAAGAGGGGTTTATTAATTTCGGCTTAGAGGCAGCCTCTGAATCCATTCAGAAGAAACCGGTTGTCTATGATAATGATGAAGACGCCCATTATGATACGGCGTCCGCTTTTATTAAATCCATGCGCGGTTCAGATCCCGACGCTGCTTTATACTGGATGGCAAAAATGCTTTATGCCGGAGAAGACCCGCGCTTTATCGCGCGAAGGATATGTATCCTGGCGGCAGAGGACGTGGGAAATGCCGATCCCCTGGCGCTGGTTTTAGCGAACGCGGCTTTACAGGTCTCGGAATTTGTGGGGATGCCTGAGGCGCGCATACCTTTGGCGCAGGCGGCGATTTACGTTTCCTGCGCCCCTAAATCAAACGCCAGCTATCTGGCGATAGATAAGGCCCTGCGCGATATAGAGAATAAAAAAGTACAGGAGGTCCCGGGGCATTTAAAGGACGCCACTATGGACGGCGAGGCCCTTGGCCACGGGAAAGATTACAAGTATGCCCACGATTACCCGGGCCATTTCGTTAAACAAAAATATACGGCCAAAAAAGTTAAATATTATGAGCCTACCGATATAGGTTATGAACAGAAGATAAAGCAGCGGCTGGAGAAGCTGCGCGGCAGCCAGAAATTAGGATAGAGGCAGGGCGACTTTTTGCTTGAGGCAGGAGCAGGGCTATGGTAAAATTTATTGTGCAATATTGGCGGAGCAAAAAATGATTATAACAGAGCAGAAACCCTTTCAAGAGATTATAGATAGCCTAAAAGGCCACACCAGGATATTTCTGGTAGGCTGCGGAGAGTGCGCGACTACCTGCAAGACAGGCGGGATAGAAGAGCTCGCGAAGATGAAAGCGGAATTAGAGGCGCACGGCAAAACAGTCGTAGGTACTTGTATCCCTTCGGCCCCCTGTATCGCTGCCCAGACGAAAACGGAGTTGGCAAAAAACATGAAGTTTCTGCGGGAGGCGCAAGCGGTTTTGGTGCTCGCCTGCGGCCTGGGGGTCCAGTCCGTGAAAGATAACGACCGGCTGGGGTTAATAGTCCTGCCCGGGTGTAATACTTTATTCGGGGCGGTGGTAGACGGCCAGGGTAATTTTCTGGAAAAATGCTCCATGTGCGGAGAGTGCGTATTGGATTTTACCGGAGGCATATGCCCGGTCACGCTCTGCCCCAAGGGCTTGCTGAACGGGCCCTGCGGCGGTATGGATAAGGGCAAATGTGAAGTAGATAAGGATAAGGATTGTGCCTGGGTCCTGATCTATAAAGAAGCGGAAAAGAGGAATAAATTAGACGGGTTAAAAAAGGCGCGCAAGCCCAGGGATTTTAAAAAATCAACCAAACCGCGCAAACTGGTGATGGTGAAATAATATGGCGGAGCTGCCTTATTCTGAAAAAGTAATGGACCACTTTATGCACCCTAGGAATGTCGGGGAGATACCCGATGCCAGCGGTATCGGCACCGTCGGGAATCCGATCTGCGGGGACGTGATGAAGATGTTCATCAAAGTGGAAAATGATATTATAGTGGACGCGAAATTCAAAACCTTCGGCTGCGGCGCGGCCATAAGCACAAGCTCCATGGTTACCGAGATGGTAAAGGGCAAAAGCATAGAAGAGGCGCTTAAGATCTCAAACCGCGCCGTGGCAGAGGCGTTGGGCGGGCTGCCTCCCGTTAAGATGCATTGCTCCGTATTGGCTGAGGAGGCATTAAAGTCCGCGCTGGCGGATTATTATAAAAAGACAGGCCGGGACCCCAGTTCCTTTGAGCCTAAAAAGGAAGGCCATGGGCACTGATAGCGAAGGATTGACAAAGCAGCAGATACGTAGTAAAATACTCTCAAGATTAAAAATACAGAAGGAGGAAGACCGAGATAGAAAGAGCAATATAGTAAAACAGAAGCTTTTTAGAAGAGCGGTTTTTAAAAGAGCTAAGGCGGTAATGTTTTACGTCTCGTTTGATGGCGAGGTCAATACACAGGATATGATAAAAGAAGCATACAGATTAGGTAAGATAGTCGCAGTGCCCGTTTGTAAAAACGATAGAATAACGATAAGGCCCTGTTTGTTAAGAGACGGGGCAAAGGTGCAAAAAGGGCCTTATGGTATATGCGAGCCCGCTGTTAAAAAATACGTTAAGTTGGAGGACCTGGACCTTGTAATAGTCCCGGGTGTTGCCTTTGATAAGGAAGGCAACCGGCTTGGCCGCGGCAGGGGTTGCTATGACCGTTTCTTGAAGAAGATCCCCTTTGATATACCTTCTATCGGGCTGGCATTTGATTTCCAGATCTTACCTCGCATACCCGCCACCGCAACGGATATAAAGATAGGCGAAGTTATCTTTGCCTGATCCCGTCAAGCTCGCACTAAAACCAGCTTAAAAAATAACCGCATTTTAAGACAGCATTCAGGACGAGGAGGTCACCCAGACAATGCCTAATATAGTCGTATTTATTGTCATCGCCCTGGTTTCCGCCGGCATAGGGTATATCTTGAGGAGATACGCAGCCGAACGGAAGATCCAGGACGCGGATATGAGAGCGAAACAGATCATAGAACAGGCCGGTAAGGAGGTCCAGGATAAACGCCGCGAAGTTGAATTGGAGGCAAAAGACCTGCAATACCGGATGCGCCAGGATTTTGAACGAGAAACAAAAGAGAGGCGCCAGGAGATATCCAATCTGGAAAAAAGGCTCACCCAAAAGGAAGAAAATATAGACAGGAGACTGGAGCTTTTAGAAAGAAAAGAAAAAGATATAGAATCAAGGCAGGAGGGCATAAGGAAGCAGGAGGATGTTATAAAGGCGAAGGATGCCCAGCTGCATCAGCTTATCTCCGAAGAAAAAGAGAGGCTGCAGAAGATATCTTCGTTATCTGCGGAGGAAGCGAAGCATATATTGTTGAGCCGCCTGAATGACGAACTGAATTCCGAGAAAGCGATATTCATAAAGAGGCAGGAGGATGAGCTGCGCAGCACCGCCGATAAAAAAGCGCGGGAGTTTATAAGCCTTGCTATCCAGAGGTGCGCCGCAGAGCACGCCGTTGAATCCACGGTGAGTGTTGTAGCCCTTCCTAATGATGATATGAAGGGGCGGGTTATCGGCAGGGAAGGCAGGAATATACGCGCCCTTGAGATGGCTACGGGAGTTGATGTGATCATCGACGATACCCCTGAGGCCGTGACCCTGTCCGCGTTTGATACGGTGCGCCGCGAGATAGCCCGTTTGAGTTTGGAGAAACTTATCGGCGACGGCAGGATACACCCGGGCAGGATAGAAGAGATAGTAGAGAAGACAAAGAAAGAGATGGACGAGAAGATACGCGAGGAAGGCGAACGCGCCGTTTTTGATGTGGGGGTAGATACGCTGCATCCGGAACTCGTGAAACTTATCGGCCGTCTCAGATACCGCACAAGCTTCGGACAGAACGCTCTTCAGCATTCTAAAGAGGTGGCTTTTTTGCTTGGCGCAATGGCTTCCGAGATGGGGCTGGATTTCAAACTGGCGCGCAGGATCGGGCTTTTGCACGATATAGGCAAGGCAGTAGACCATCAGATAGAGGGCACGCACGCCAAGATAGGGGCTGACCTGGCGAAGAAGTTCAATGAATCAGCCGAAGTAATATCCGCTATTGAGGCGCATCATGAAGAAGCGGAACCGAAGAGCTTCTACGCTGTCCTGGCTATCGCGGCGGACGCGATAAGCGCCGCGCGCCCGGGCGCCCGCAGGGAGACGCTGGAGACTTATATAAAAAGATTGGATAAGCTTGAATCAGTAGCCAATCTTTTTAAGGGTGTTGAGAAATCCTTTGCCATACAGGCAGGCAGGGAGATAAGAGTGATCGTGCAGCCGGAGAAGATCTCTGATAATGATGCCGTAAACCTCGCGCGCGATATACGCAAGAAGATAGAAGAAGGCCTGGAGTATCCGGGCCAGATAAAGGTAACGGTCATAAGGGAGACGAGGGCGATAGAATACGCGAAATGAAAATACTTTTTATAGGCGATATAGTCGGTTCACCCGGCAGGGAAGCGATGAGGGAGCTTTTGCCTCTATTGCAGGAAGAGCATGGGCTTGATTTCGTGGTCGCCAATGCCGAGAATGCCGCGGGAGGCTCAGGGATAACGCCAAGGGTGGCCCAGGAGCTATTTGAGGCGGGGGTGAATGTCCTTACCTCCGGGGACCATATATGGAAGAAGAGGGAGATATTTGATATCCTCGGCAAAGAAGAGCGGGTCTTAAGGCCGCTTAATTTTCCGGCGGGGGCCCCCGGTTCAGGGGCTTCTTTGTTCAAGGCAAAAAACGGTTCTACTGTCGGAGTGATAAATGTTAACGGCAGGGTATTTATGGAGGCGCTGGAGTGCCCTTTTAAAACTACCGGGGCGGCGGTAGAAGAGTTATCACAAAAGACAAAGATAATTATCGTGGATATCCACGCCGAAGCTACTTCGGAAAAGGTGGCGCTGGGATGGTATCTGGACGGGAAGGTATCCGGCGTGTTGGGCACGCACACGCATGTGCAGACCGCGGATGAAAGGATCCTGCCCGCAGGCACCGCCTATATCACTGACGTCGGGATGACCGGGCCGCTTGATTCAGTTATAGGCAGAAAAGTAGAGGATGTGCTGGAGCGTTTCATTACCGGGGTGCCGGTGAGATTCGAGGTAGCAACAGATAATATATATTTACAGGGCGCCTTGCTGGAGATCGACGATAAATCAGGAAAAGCGCGGACTATAACCAGGATACAAAGAAAGCTGGCCGATAAATGATAAAAAGAAGATCAAAGATCGCGGTATTCTCTATATTTATGCTTGCCCTGGGCGTTTGCCGGTTGTTCGGACAGCAGGAAGACGGCCTTGACTTTACCCTGGATATTAATTCCGCCGTTACTCCTTTGCCGCGGATCTTCAGGCCCAGCATTGATCTAAGCGGCAGGGGCGCTCACCGCGACGCGAGTTGGCCGCAGGGGCTGGCAGCGCAGGAGGTTGTGGACCTGTGGGGTAAAGATATAGGGTTTAACGGCGTATACCGGATGCAGTATAACCTGTGGGAGATAAATCAGCTGGCTAAGGATAAGGATGCGCAGGATAAGCTTTTAGGCAACTACGAAAATATCATGCGAAAAGTAACCGAAGCGGGCGGGGTGATTATCCTGGATATATTCAGCACGCCGGCAGGGCTGGGGCAGGCGCTTGATAAGAAGAGCCCGCCGTGGGATTTCAGGGCGTTCAAAGAGCTGATAAAGAACCATATGAGGAATTTGAGCTGCGTCAAAAGGTATAATATATGGTATGAGGTGTGGAGCGCTCCTGACCTTGACGATTTCTTCCTGGGCAGAAAACAGGAATATATGAATATGTACCGGGCGGTTGCCGAGGCAGCGGAGGAATTAAGCGTAGAAAATAAGATATATATACCGGTCGGCGGGCCTTCAGTGAGCTGGTGGTTCCAGAATCTGGACTCTAATACTATAGTTACCGCCGAAAGAAGCCTTATATATGAACTGATAAAATTCTGCTATCATTATCATCTCCCCCTTGATTTTATCAGCTGGCACGCCTATTCTTCGGACCCCAAAGCCGAATTAGAGAATACCCTATATAAGAATAACGCTATAGCCCTTATGCGCGACTGGCTCTCTTATTTCGGATTTGATAAAAACACCTCTCTTATAATTGATGAATGGAATTACGACAGCAATGCCAATCTGCTTCCGGAGCGCCAGGAGAGGTCTTATGTGGCGGCCAGTTATATACCCAGCCGCGTAAAGAATATGCATAAGGCAGGCATAAATTACCAGACTTACTATTCGCTGGAGGATTTTCGCGATAATAAAGAAGGTGTGACCAGGAACACGGGGGCCTTCAGCTTTGACCCGGAATACTCCGCGTATAAAGGAGCGCCGAAGGCCGTGTATAATGCTTTCAGGATGCTCGGGCTTTTGGGGAACAGTATGTTCACATCCTCTTTGAAACCCGCCGATGAATTCGCCGGAGTTATCGCCACCAAGTCGCAGGACCGTATCGCCGTTATTTTTTATAATTACATAGACACGGATGTAGCCAGGAATTATCTATCACGCAATATCGCCGGACTTAACGGAGCGGAAAGAAAGGTCCTTGTTAACCTTGTCAGATCAGGGAAGTTCGAAGAGCTTATGTCGCGCCAGGCGGACCTGACAAAAATGCGACTGACAAAAAAGCTGAAAACCGTCTTAAATAAGGCGCAGGAGCTCAATGACCTGGCAGCGAAACATAAGTCTGCCCCGCGCGCGGTTAATATTAATATCAAGAATATAAAAGGGGATTATTTGTACCAAAGATACGTTATAGATAAGCTGTGCGCAGCGGGATGCGATTTTACCCCTGCCGAAGAGAAGTTATTGACGGTCTCCGACCTCCACAAAGAGATATTGACCCTTGAACCTTATTCGGTAACTATGATCATTTTTACCAGGCAGGAGAAACCCGTTCAGCAGGAGGCGCCTGCCGCCGTTACGGCTGAAGGGAGCGCCTCTGCCCCGGGGCAGACAGATAATAGCACGGTTAGCGTAAAAGATAAAACCGCGCAGGAATAAAGATATGCATAAGAGCACAGAAGACCTGTTCGCGCCGCAAATGCGCCCTCCGAAGGACAAACATCTTTATACTGTTTCCGAGATCACGCGCGATATCAAGATAATCCTGGAGAATACTTTTGGCGAGGTGTGGGTTGAGGCGGAGGTCTCTAATTTTAAGGCTCATAGTTCAGGGCATTTTTATTTTACGCTTAAAGATGAAGGGGCGGTGCTTCAGGCCGCGATGTTCAAGAACGCCAATAAGGATGTCAGGTTCAGGATAGAGGACGGCCTGAAGGTAATATGTTTTGGCAGGATAGAGGTATATGCTCCCCGCGGCCAGCACCAGCTCGTGGTAGAGAAGATAGAGCCTAAAGGCATAGGCGCGCGCCAGCTTGCCTTTGAGCAGTTGAAAGACAAATTATTCAAAGAGGGTATATTCGCCCGGGAGCATAAAAAAGAGCTTCCGTTCATGCCTTTTCGCGCAGGCATAGTTACTTCAAGCTCCGGGGCTGCTGTGCGCGATATCCTCCAGATACTCAAGAAAGGTGCGCCTTGCGTGGATGTAGTTGTCCGCCCCGCGAGGGTGCAGGGAGAATACGCGGGCAGGGAGATAGCGGAAGCAATACGCGACCTGAACCAATTCAAAGAGCTGGACCTGATCATAATAAGCAGGGGGGGCGGGAGCACCGAGGATCTCTGGCCTTTTAATGAAGAGATAGTAGCAAGGGCCGTATATGATTCCCGCCTGCCTACCGTCTCCGCCGTGGGGCATCAGATAAACGTCACCCTCTCGGACCTGGCGGCAGACGTGTTTGTGGAAACTCCTTCCGCCGCGGCAAAGATCATCGTGGACAGGAAAAATATCCTGTTAGCTGAACTTGAAGGTTACGGGTATGAATTGGGTTCGGCCATCTCGGATATATTGTATCGCGCCAGGCATCTCCTCGCGGATCTTAAAGGGATGTTAAAGAGCCCCTTAGACAGGCTTATGGAAAAAGAGCAGCTTGTTGATGAGCTAAGCGGGAGTTTACACTCTAATATACGGCATCTCCTGGATATGTCCGGGGAAAAGTTCCGTTCGCTCATAGAGAGATTAGAGGCATTAAGCCCATTGTCGGTCTTATCAAGAGGGTACAGCTTAAGCAGCCTGATGCCTGAAGGCGGTATAATTAAAGATGCCTCAGGGCTCAAGCCAAAAGATATCATAAAAACAGTTCTGGCAAAAGGTTCATTTTTAAGCGTTGTGCAGGAGGTAATCAAAGATGAAGGAAAAGCAAAATCTCGAGGATGATATTAAAAGATTGCAAAAGATAGTAGAGGAGCTCTCAAGCGGAAAGCTTACGCTGGGGGAGTCCCTGAAGAAATATGAGGAGGGCGTAAAGCTGTCCCAGGGTTGTTCTGCCGCGCTTAAGGACGCCGAACGCAAGGTTGAGCTATTGATGAAGAAGGACGGCAAATATTCCCTGGAAAAGTTTGAGGACACGTCTTTAGAAGAAAAATAATGTACCTGGAAAATATCTCTGATCCCGAAGACCTGAAGAAGCTGTCATTCGAACAGCTTACCCTGTTGGCAGAAGAGGTAAGGCATAGGATGATTGAGGTGGTCTCTTCTACCGGAGGCCATCTTGCTTCAAGCTTAGGCGCCGTCGAACTGACTATCGCCCTGCATTATTGCCTGGATATGCCTAAGGATAAGATCGTCTGGGATGTGGGGCACCAGTGTTACGCCCATAAGATATTGACCGGCAGGAATAAGGATTTCGCGTCTCTACGCCAATATAAAGGGATAAGCGGATTTCCCGCTAAGGATGAATCGCCCTTTGATACATTTATCACAGGCCATAGCTCTACCGCAATATCGCTCGCCCTGGGCCTTGCCTGCGCCAGAGATCAGCTGGATAAAGAAAAATATTACCGGGTAGCCGCGGTCATCGGGGATGGCTCCTTGAGCGGAGGTTTATGTTTTGAGGGGCTGAACAATACAGGCCATCTTAAGAAAGATATCCTGATCATTTTAAATACCAATGAATTAAGTATAGCCCCTAATGTCGGGGCTTTAAGCACTTACCTGAACAAGCTTATATCCTTGCCTGTATATAACCGTTTTAAGAGCTCCCTGGAGAGTTTCGCCAAAGAACGGCTGCCTAAAGGGAGCCGCCTGGTAAAGATCGCCAATAAATTTGAAGAGGGGCTTAAGGGGTTATTTGTCCCGGGTATGCTGTTTGAGGAGTTAGGTTTTCGTTATTTCGGCCCTCTGGACGGGCATGACCTGTATACCTTGATCCCGACGCTGAAAAATATACGCGATATCAAGGGCCCCCTCTTGGTCCACGTAGTCACTAAAAAGGGGAAGGGTTATTCTCCTGCCGAGAATGATCCTGTAAGGTTCCACGGCACAGGCCCTTTTGATATACCTACCGGTAAACCCAGTAAAAGCGCGGGGGATAGCAGCTACACAACTGTCTTTAGCAAAAAATTAGTTAAGCTCGCGGAAAAAGACCTTTCTATAAACGCGATAACCGCGGCAATGCCGGAAGGGACAGGCCTGGACAGGTTCCGCGACCTGTACCCCGGGAGGTTTTTTGATGTGGGTATAGCCGAAGGGCACGCGGTATGTTTTGCCGCCGGCCTTGCCCGCCAGGGGCTTAAGCCGGTAGTAGCAATATATTCTACCTTTTTGCAGCGGGCTTATGACCAGATAATTGAATGCGCGTCCCTGCAGAAGCTCGGTATTATTTTCGCGGTTGACCGCGCGGGTATCGTCGGAGAGGACGGAGTAACTCACCAGGGCCTGTTTGATATCTCATATTTAAGGAATATACCGGAGATGGTGCTGATGGCACCGGCGGACGCGTCCGAATTAGAGAGTATGCTGGAATTTGCCGTTAAACTGGGCGGGCCATCTGCTATAAGATACCCGAGGGCCGCGGCCCCTAAACGCGTTTATTGCGATAAACCCATACATATCGGGAGGTCCGAGATATTAAAAGAAGGGGGAGACTTCGCGCTTGTTGCCCTTGGCACTATGGTAGAACCCTCCTTTGAGGCTGTGGAGATATTGGCAAAAGAAGGCTTTAAGGGGACCCTGGTAAACGCGCGTTTTGTCAGGCCCATGGATATTGAGTTGTTTAAAGAGATAGCCTCAAAGATAAAATTGATTTTTAGCGCCGAAGAGGGTATTGTAGAAGGCGGGTTTGGGAGCGCGTTAAGCGAGGGGATAGGCAGGCCGGTAGTAAAGATAGGGTTACCCGCGGAATTTATAGTTCACGGCTCAAGGGGGATCCTGTTAGATAAATACGGATTGACCGCCAAAGGTATAGCAGATAAGATCAGGCGGGAAGCGCGAAGATAGATATGGGTAAGATAACTATAAATAGAGAAAAATGCAAAGGTTGCTTATTATGTATCAGCGTATGCACTAAGGGGGCAATATCCGTTGATAATAAGTTGAACCGCAAGGGCACAAAGCCAGTGAGGTTCAATGAGAGCGCCGGATGCGCCGGATGCGCGATGTGCGCTATTATATGCCCGGATTGCTGCATCGAGGTATTTAAATGAAAAGAAAGATACTTATGACGGGGAATGAGGCGATCGGACAGGGCGCGATAGACGCGGGCTGCAATTTTTACGCCGGTTACCCGATCACCCCCCAGAATGAACTGACTGCCTATATGGCAAGCAAGATGCCGCAGGCAGGCAGGATATTCATCCAGGCGGAATCAGAGATAGGGGCGATAAATATGGTATTCGGAGCCTCAGGGGCCGGCGCGCGGGCGATGACCTCTTCATCCAGCCCGGGGATAAGCCTGAAACAGGAGGGGATATCGTATATCGCCGGAGCGGAACTGCCGGCGGTGATAGTTAATATTATGCGCGGGGGGCCCGGGCTCGGGAATATATGGCCGGCGCAATCTGATTATTTCCAGGCTACGCGGGGAGGAGGGCATGGGGATTACCATTGCATGGTCCTGGCCCCGGCATCGGTCCAGGAATCCTATGATTTGATGTTTGATGCCTTTAACCTCGCGGATAAATACCGCAATCCGGTGATCATCCTGGGGGATGGGATGCTTGGGCAGATGATGGAGCCGTTGGAGACAGGGAGTTCAAAAGGTCAAATACAGGCCTATAAGAAGCCGTGGGCGGTTACAGGATGCCGCGGCAGGGGTCCCAATATTGTAAAGTCTTTTTATATGGCAGAGGGTGACCTTGAAAGGTTTAATATCGGCCTGCAGAAAAAGTATGGTATTATCAGGAGAAAAGAGGCGCGTTATGAAGGGCGTTTTCTGGATGCGGCGGAAACTATAATTGTCGCTTATGGTTCAATGGCGCGTATCGCAAGGGGAGCGGTAAACCAATTAAGGGCTGAAGGGAGAAAAGTAGGTTTCATCCGGCCCATAACCTTATGGCCGTTTCCTACGAAGGCCTTCGCTATAAATAAAAAGAAGAAAACAAGATATCTGGTTATTGAGATGTCTTACGGGCAGATGGTAGAGGATGTGAGATTATCCCTGGAAGGCAGTGCAAGAGTAGAATTTTTGGGCCGTTCCGGAGGCGGAGTCCCGGCGGAGAATGATATTATTATGAAAGTCAGGAGGATGAAATAAAGGGTATGGAGAAAGTATTCAGCCGTCCGGATTCTCTTCGCGATGCCGCCACTCACTATTGCCCAGGCTGCGGCCATGGCATAGCGCACAGGTTAATAGCCGAGATAGTGGATGAATTAGGCATACGCGAGCGAACAGTGGGGGTCGCTCCGGTAGGGTGCGCCGTGATCGCCTATGATTATTGGGATTTTGATTGTTCGGAGGCGGCGCATGGGAGGGCATTGGCGGTAGCTACGGGGATAAAGAGGGTGAATCCGGGCAATATCGTTTTTACATACCAGGGAGATGGTGATCTCGCGGCTATCGGGACAAATGAGACGATACACGCGGCGAATCGCGGGGAAAACCTGACCGTAGTTTTTATCAATAACGCCATTTACGGGATGACCGGAGGGCAGATGGCCCCGACTACACTGGTAGGCCAGAGAACAGCCACGACCCCGCTGGGAAGAGATGTCAAGGTGCACGGGGCCCCTCTCAAAATATCGGAGATGCTGGCGTTTTTACCCTCGGTAAAATATATAGAGCGCGTATCTTTGCACTCCGTGCAGGAGATCATAAAAGCGAAGAACGCGATAAGGGCGGCTTTTAAGAACCAGGTAGATAATATAGGTTTTTCTTTAGTTGAGGTTTTATCCCCATGCCCGACATACTGGGATATGCCTCCGCAGAAGGCGCTGGAATGGATAAAAGAGGTAATGGTAAAAGAGTTTCCCCTGGGAAGGATAAAGTGACGCGCCGGGGGGTATCGGAGAAGATAATTATTGCCGGGGCCGGGGGCCAGGGGATCATGCTCCTCGGTAAGGTATTGGCAGAGGCGGCGATGCGGGAAGGCAAGAATGTGACCTGGATACCTTCTTATGGAGCGGAGGTGCGCGGAGGGACTGCCCACTGTATGGTGGTTATATCCGGTTCCGAGATAGGCTCCCCCTATATATACAAGGCAGACGCCTTGATCATAATGAATGAGCCATCCCTGGAGAAGTTCAAGGGGCGGGTGAGGAAGGGCGGGCTCCTGATCGTCAACAGCTCCTTAGTAAGCGCTATTAAGGGTATAGATAAAAGCGTGGGTCTCGTAAAATATCCTTTTAGCGGATTAGCAGAGAGATTGGGCAATATCAAGGTGGCGAATATGGTCGCGTTAGGGGCTTTTATAAGCCATAAAAGAACCGTGGACGCCAGGAGCGTTGCAAAGGTTATGCGCGACATAGCCCCGAGCTCTAAAAAACACCTGGTTAAGATCAATCAAGAAGCATTATCAGAAGGGATAAGATTGAAATGATAAGGGTCCGCTTCGCTCCTTCTCCGACGGGAAATCTTCATATAGGCGGCGCGCGCACCGCGCTCTTCAACTGGCTTTATGCCCGTTCAAAGGGTGGAGAGTTTATTTTAAGGATAGAGGATACTGATCTGGCCCGTTCACAGAAGGAATACGTGGATGAAATACTGAACAGCCTGACCTGGCTTGGGTTTGACTGGGATGAGGTATATTACCAGAGCCAGAGGTTTGATATATACAGGGAGTATGCCAAAAAAGCGCTTGATGCCGGGCTTGCTTATATAGAAAGGTCTGATACGGGGAAAGAAGCGGTGATCTTTAAGGTCATACCGCAGAAGATAAAGATCTCTGACCTGATACATGGGGACATAGAGTTTGATACCTCGGTTATCAAGGACCAGGTGCTTATTAAGTCCGACGGCACTCCCACATATAATTTTGCCTGCGTGGTAGACGATGCCCTTACGGATATAACCCATATTGTAAGGGGGGATGACCATATCTCTAATACTCCCAAGCAGGTCCTTTTATACAACGCGCTTGGTTTTAAGGTGCCCGAATTCGCTCACTTGCCACTTATTCTCGCTAAAGGGGGAGGGAGGATGTCTAAAAGGAAGGGCGCGACAGCGATAACCGAATACCGCTCTATGGGATACCTGCCGCAGGCGCTGGTGAACTTCCTTATGCTTTTAGGGTGGTCGCCGGGCGAGAACCGCGAGATAATAGAATTAAAAGAGGCGCTGAAACTGTTTGATATCAAAAACGTGAATAAGACCGCCGCGGTCATGGACTTGGATAAGCTTGACTGGATAAATAACCAGTACCTTAAGAACGAGGACCCGCAGCGGCTTACCGACCAGGTCATACCGTCGCTGATAGAAAAGAAACTTATAGATAAAGACAGTTTTGACAGGGATTATATACTTTCCATAGTAAAATTATTCCAGGCGCGCCTTACGGTGTTAAGCGAATTTGTTGACTGGGCGGATTTCTTTTTTCTGAAAGATATCCCTATGGACCCGAAGGCAGAAGCAAAGTACCTGGCCCGCGACCTCTCCGGAGAATTTAAACTTTTTATTGACAAATTGAATAACTTGGATAAATTTGATATTGTTAACATTGAGGATGCTTTCCGTAAGCTGGTAGCGGAACTTAATATAGAATCAAAGGCGCTCATCCACCCCATCAGGGTAGCCCTGACAGGGAAGACTGTCGGCCCGGGGCTTTTTGAAGTCATATACCATCTGGGCAGAGAGCGCACAAGCGAGAGATTAAAAAGGTGGATAAAATAGGGGGTAAGATGTTCAAAAAATATTGCGCGTTCCTGCTATTATCCTTTTTTCTGGCCCTGGCCTCTGGGTGCGAAACCACAAAGGGCGCCGCGGCAGGTTCAAAAGCGGATTTAGAGGCGGCCCGCGGAGGCGCGGCCTCCGGCTGGCAGGCCTTATGCAGTATCGACGAGTGGATAAAGAAAAATCTCTGGTAAAACACTGAACAATATATAATATTTGCCCTGTCGTCTAATGGTAGGACGCAAGATTCTGGATCTTGTTATCATGGTTCGAGTCCATGCGGGGCAGCCAACCTTGACGCTCAGGCGAACTATCGCCAGAGAAGGTCTTGTTTTGGTTTTTAATTAGATGACTATGACAAAAGACGATTTTAAATTTGATATCAACGCTAAAAGAATCAGGCTAACCGATGATGAGGTGTTGTCATCTGTTAAAAAATATGCAGAAAAGGTAAATTTTAGATATTTTCCATCCACCGAATATGACACATGGAAAGAAAAGAAAGGGCATTCATCAACGATTATTCAAAGGTTTGGCTCATGGAAAAAAGTTTTGTTATTGCTTGGGATAGAAGGTGGTAGAGAGCATTATACGCCAGAACAACTTGCCGAAAATTTAGAAAACATTTGGAAACATCTTGGATTCCCGCCCGGTAAAAGGCAGATTGGTAAATACGGCCAAAAAATATCAGAAAGTCCATATAAGCAAATATGGGGGAGTGTTCGTGCCGCTTGCCAATTTTTAGCTAAATACCACGAAGGAAAGATAACAAAAGAGGAACTTTTAAGAGGCAAGATTTCATCTAATAGAAGACATTCAATACCGTTAAAAATCAGGTGGCAAGTATTAAAACGAGATAATTATACATGCAAGAAGTGCGGCAGAAGCCCGTCTTTAGACCACAAAGTACGACTAGAAGTAGACCATAAGAATCCTGTTTCAAAAGGCGGCCAAGATGATATAGAAAATTTACAAACCCTATGCTGGGAGTGTAACCAGGGTAAAAAGAATAGAGAGAAGGTTTAGATATGTCATTCAATCCAAAATATATTATTACTGAAAAAATTTTAAATAACCTAACGGAAATTACAGCAGCGCGTGAAGTTATTGAACAGGCGCATCTGGTGCCGAAATGGGAAGCGAAATTAAGGCGACAGGCCTTGCTTCGCAATACCCATTCGTCTACTGCTATAGAGGGCAATAAATTAACTCTTCAACAAGTCGAGGCGCTAGCTGAAGGGAAAGACGTTGTCGCTACTAGCAAAGATAAGAAAGAAGCCTTGAATTATTTAGAGGCATTAGAAAAAATTCCTAGTTTTACTGAAAAAGGGAAATTTAAAATCGTTGACTTGCTGGACATTCATAGGATGATAACTCAAGATGTAATGCAAAATAGTACTGATTCAGGCGTACTTAGAAACAGGCAAGTTTTTGTAGGCAAGAGGGTTTTTGATGGCACGACTTTCAAGGAAGTCGTAGAATATATGCCACCCAAAACAGAAGAGGTACCGCAGCTTGTTCAAGAATTTATAGATTGGCTTAATCTGAATAAATCCTGGGGAATGAATCCTGTTATTTTGGCAGGGATTGTTCACTATGAGATAGCAAGAATTCATCCTTTTATCGATGGTAATGGCAGAACTGCCAGATTATTTGCTACGGTAATTCTATACTTAAGCGGTTTTGACCACAGGAGAATTTTTGCTCTTGATGATTATTATGACAGGGATAGGCAGGCGTATTACGCTGCCTTGAAGACGGCTCAAATTAGTGATGGAGATATTACTCGGTGGTTGGAGTATTTTACCGATGGCATACTCTATTCGGTTACAGAAGCAAAAGATGTCGTTTTGAAAGTAGGTTCCAAAAGGAAGAACGGTCAGGCACAAATTGCTTTGACGTCGAAGCAGATGCAAATAGTCGAGTTTATCAATGCCAATGGCAGAGTAACAAACAAGGATTTACAAGGGTTGTTTAAAATTTCTGCTCAAGCTGTTCATAAAGAATTAGTCAAGCTCGTAGAACTTAAGGTGATTAAGTCCGTAGGCGAAGGCAGGGCATTGCACTATATTTTGGTTTAGGATAAAAACCTGTTGCAAATTGGTTGATGATTAGGTTGATGATTAGGTTGATGATTTTAATTCGGTCGGTTGCCAAAATAGATAAAACCGTGCTTGAAACGCCGGACGGTCATCTTCACAAGTAAGT